>NZ_CP029192.1:8633730-8942078 GCF_008642315.1 Streptomyces venezuelae
TCCCCGGTTTCGTCCCCGGCTTCGTTCCCGGCCTCGTCCCGGGCCCGCAGAACTCCGCCTCGATCACCGCGTCGCTGTCGCCCGTCCAGTCGGCGTTGAAGTTGAAGGAGAGCGAGTGGCGGCCGTCCTCGGTCGTCACCGACTCGGTGGTGGAGCCGAGGATGCCGCCGTGGTGGCCCCACACCTTCCGGCCGCAGGTCAGCTTGCGTTCGGCGATGCCGAGTCCGTAGCGAGCGGCCTCCGGATGCTCCGCGCTCATGGGAACGGTCGTCATCATCTCGGCGAGCTGCCGCGCGGGCAGCAGCCTGCCGCCCAGCAGCGCCTCGTCAAAGCGGTTCAGGTCGGCCGAGTCGGAGATCATCCCGCCACTGGTCCAGGCGGCGGACGGGTTGAACTCCGTGACGTCGTACGACGGTCCCGTGCTGTCGTCGGAGAGCTTCGAGTACGCACGGCTGCTGGGGCGGGGCAGGGCGGGGCCGGTGCGGGGGGCCGTGGTTTCGCGCAGCCCGAGCGGCTCGATGATGCGCTCGCGGACCTCGTCGGCGTACGAATGTCCGGTGATCTTCTCGAGGATCATGCCGGCGAGAATGTAGTTCGTGTCGGAGTAGTGCCAGGTCTTGCCGGGCTCGGAGGAGGTCGGCTCGTGTCGCATGGCGACCGCCACCAGTTGCTCGGGGCGCCAGGTGTCGTAGCGGTGCTCGAAGAAGCCGTCGCGCAGGCGGAAGGAGGCCGCGAACTCGTCGTCCGCGTAGTAGTCGTAGATGCCGCTGGTGTGGTTGAGGAGCTGGCGGACGGTGACGCGTCGGCCGTCGTGGCCGTTGCCCCGCACGAGGCCGGGCAGCCAGTGGTCCACGGTGTCGTCCAGGTCGAGTCTGCCCTCTCCCACGAGTTGCAGCATGACCGTCGCCACGAAGGTCTTGGTGACGCTGCCGATGCGGTAGTGGTCGCGGGGGCCGCGCGGTCTTGCGGTCGTGAGGTCTCCGATGCCCGAAGTGCCGTTCCAGGTGCCGTGCGCGTCCTTCACCTGGCCCGTCACACCCGGGACGCCGTCCTCGACGGCGGCGTCCATGGCCCGCTGGGTCCCTGCGTGGCGACCGCCGGACGGCCCGTGCGGGTGCGCGGGGGCCGCCGCGGCGGGCGCCACGAGGGCCCCGGCCGTCACCGCGGCCGAGACGGCCGAGGCGGCGATGGCTGTCAGAGGGGTCCTTGCTGACATGTGCTGTCCCTTCGCTCGACGGGTTCGTCGAAGGCGGGGGACCGGACGGCCGGCACGAGGGTTGCCCGGGGGGGAAAGGGGTTGAGCGATTTCGAGCCACGGACACCGAGGCCATGGACATCGAGCCCATGGGTGACTAGACCTCAGACATCGATCCTCGACCGGTCGAGCGTGGCGGCGGAGTCGGCGATGAACTCCTTGCGCGGCGCCACGTCGTTGCCCATCAACAGGTCGAAGACTCCTTCGGCGGCTTCCAGGTCCGTGAGATTGACCCGGCGCAGGGTCCGGAAGCGTGGGTCCATCGTCGTCTCGGCCAGCTGATCGGCGTCCATCTCGCCGAGGCCCTTGTACCGCTGGATCGTGTCCTTGTACCTGATGTTCTCGCTGCGCAACTCAAGCAGCCTGTCGCGCAGTTCGTGGTCGGAGTAGGTGTAGACGTACTTGTCCTGGCCCTTCTTCGGCTGGATCAGCTCGACGCGGTGCAGCGGTGGCACGGCGGCGAAGACGCGGCCGGCCGCGACCATGGGCCGCATGTAGCGGTGGAACAGGGTCAGGAGCAGGATGCGGATGTGGGAGCCGTCCACGTCGGCGTCGGTCATCATGATGATCTTGCCGTAGCGGGCGGAGTCCAGATCGAAGGTCCGCCCGGAGCCCGCCCCGACGACCTGGATGATCGCCCCGCACTCGGCGTTCTTCAGCATGTCCGCCACGGACGCCTTCTGAACGTTGAGGATCTTGCCGCGGATCGGCAGGAGCGCCTGGAACTCGGAGTTCCGCGCGAGCTTCGCCGTGCCGAGCGCGGAGTCTCCCTCGACGATGAAGAGCTCGCTGCGCTCCACGTCGTCGCTGCGGCAGTCCGCGAGCTTCGCGGGCAGTGACGAGGACTCAAGGGCCGTCTTCCGGCGCTGCGTCTCCTTGTGCCGACGCGCCGCGATGCGCGTGCGGGCGGCGGCGACGGTCTTGTCCATGACGGCACGGGCCTGTTGGGCGGTGTCCCGCCGGGTGGAGGTCAGGAACGCCTTGAGCGCCTCGCCGACCACGCCGTTGACGATACGGCGGGCCGCGGACGTGCCGAGGACCTCCTTGGTCTGGCCCTCGAACTGCGGCTCGGCGAGGCGGACCGTGACGACCGCCGTGAGGCCTTCCAGGGCGTCGTCCTTGACGATGTCGTCCTCGGCGACGCGCAGCAGCTTCTTGGCGCGCAGCACCTCGTTGAGCGTTCTGGTGACGGCCTGTTCGAAGCCCGAGACGTGCGTGCCGCCCTTGGGAGTGGCGATGATGTTGACGAAGGACCTGACCGTCGTGTCGTACCCGGTACCCCACGACATCGCCACGTCCACGCCGAGTTCCCGCACGACCTCCGAGGGCGTCAGCTCGCCGCGTTCGTCCAGGACCGGGACCGTCTCCTTGAAGGTGCCCCGGCCGGAGAACCGCAGGATGTCGCAGACCGCCTTGTCCTGCGCCAGGTACGCGCAGAACTCGTCGATGCCGCCGTCGAAACGGAAGGTCTCCTCGCTCTTGCCGCCGTCCGCGCCGAGCCCGTACTCGTCGCGGACGACGATCGTCAGCCCGGGGACCAGGAAGGCGGTCTGCCGGGCGCGCCGGTGCAGAAGCTCCAGGGAGAGTTCGGCGCCCTTGAGGAAGATCTGGCGGTCCGCCCAGTAGCGCACGCGCGAACCGGTGCGGGAGCGGGGGATTCCGGAGGTCTGGCGCAGACCCTGGGCGGGGGTGAACGGGGCGTCGGGTCCGGGGCCGTCGTAGGTGCCGGGCGTGCCGCGCCGGAAGCTGATGGCGTGGGTGCGGCCGTGCCGGTCGACCTCGATGTCGAGCCGCGCGGACAGGGCGTTGACGACGGAGGCGCCGACGCCGTGCAGGCCACCGGAGGCGGCGTAGGAGCCGCCGCCGAACTTTCCGCCCGCGTGCAGTCTGGTGTAGGCGATCTCGACCCCGGAAAGGCCCGTGCGGGGTTCGGTGTCCACGGGGATGCCGCGGCCGTTGTCGGCGACCTCCACGGAGCCGTCGTCGTGCAGGACGACCTCGATGCGGTCGCAGACGCCGGCCAGGGCCTCGTCGACGGAGTTGTCGATGATCTCCCAGAGGCAGTGCATCAGGCCGCGGCTGTCGCTGGAGCCGATGTACATGCCGGGGCGTTTGCGTACGGCTTCGAGTCCTTCGAGCACCATCAGGTGCCGTGCGGTGTAGTCGGAGCCGTCCTGCGGGCGGCCGCCGCCGGCCGGGACGGGGAGTGTGCTCACGCGTGCTCTCCTGGGCAACGGGGGTGGGTGTCGGGTCGGCCGGTGCCGGATCAGATGTCGAGGAACCGGACGTCCTTGGCGTTGCGCTGGATGAAGTGCCTGCGTGCGTCGACGTCCTCGCCCATCAGGACGGAGAAGAGGTCGTCCGCGACGGCCGCGTCGTCCAGGGTGACCTGTCCCAGGACCCGGTGCTCGGGGTCCATGGTGGTGACGCGCAACTCCTCGGCGTTCATCTCGCCCAGACCCTTGAACCGCTGGATGGAGTCGTCCTTGACCCGGCGGCCGGCCTGCCGCCCCTGCTCGAGGAGCACATCGCGTTCGCGGTCGGAGTAGGCGTACTCGACGTGGTCCCGGCTCCACTTGACCTTGTACAGCGGCGGACGGGAGAGGTAGACGTGCCCGTCCTCGATCAGCGGGCGCATGAAGCGGAACAGGAAGGTCAGCAGCAGGGTGTTGATGTGCTGGCCGTCGACGTCGGCGTCCGCCATCAGAATGATCTTGTGATAGCGGAGCTTGGCGAGGTCGAAGTCCTCGTGCACGCCCGTGCCGAACGCGGAGATGATCGCCTGGATCTCCTGGTTGTGCAGGATCTTGTCGATCCGCGCCTTCTCCACGTTGAGGATCTTGCCGCGGATCGGCAGGATCGCCTGGTACCGCGGGTTGCGGCCGGACTTGGCGGAGCCCCCGGCGGAGTCCCCCTCGACGATGAAGATCTCCGACAGCGCCGGGTCGTTCGACTGGCAGTCGGACAACTTGCCCGGCAGCGCCGCCGTTTCGAGGAGTCCCTTGCGGCGGGTCAGGTCGCGCGCCTTGCGGGCCGCGACCCGGGCCGTCGCCGCCTGGACCGCCTTGCGCACGATGTCCGCGGAGTCGTTCGGGTTCCGGTCGAACCAGTCCGTCAGATGCTCGTGGACGACCTTCTGCACGAAGGTGCGTGCCTCGGAGTTGCCCAGCTTGGTCTTGGTCTGGCCCTCGAACTGCGGCTCGCCGAGCTTGACCGAGATGATCGCGGTCAGGCCCTCGCGGATGTCCTCGCCGGAGAGGTTGGCGTCCTTCTCCCGCAGCAGCTTCCTCTCCCGCGCATAGCGGTTGACCACGGTGGTGAGGGCCGTGCGGAAGCCCTCCTCGTGGGTGCCGCCCTCGTGGGTGTGGATGGCGTTGGCGTACGAGTACACGCTGTCGGTGTACTGGCCGTTCCACTGCAGCGCGACCTCGACCGACAGCAGCCGTTCCGGGTCCTCGGCGGCCAGGGTGACGACCGACGGATGGACCGGCTCGCCCTTGCGGGCGTTGAGGTGGGCGACGAAGTCGGTGATGCCGCCGTCGTAGCGGTACGAGACGGTCTTCGCGGCCGGCGCCGGGCCGGCGCCGTCGGCCGCCGCCGTGGCCGACGCGGAGGGCCGCTCGTCGGTGAGGGTCAGGGTGAGACCGCGGTTGAGGAAGGCCATCTCCTGGAAGCGCCTGGCCAGCGTCTCGAAAGAGTACGTGGTGGTCTCGAAGATGGCGCCGTCCGCCCAGAAGGTCAGCGAGGTGCCGGTCCTCGGAGTGGTCTCGTGGCGGGCCAGCGGGGAGACGGGAACACCGTCCCTGTACTCCTGCGTCCACCGGTGCCCGTCCGCCCAGATCTCCGCCGACAGCCGGGTCGACAGCGCGTTGACCACGGACAGACCCACTCCGTGCAGACCGCCGGAGACCGCGTATCCGCCGCCCCCGAACTTGCCGCCCGCGTGCAGCACGGTCAGCACGACCTCGACGGCCGGGCGCTTCTCCACCGGATGCATGCCCACCGGGATGCCGCGGCCGTTGTCGACGACCCGCACGCCGCCGTCGGCCAGGATCGTCACGTCGATGCGGTCGGCCACCCCCGCGAGCGCCTCGTCCACGGAGTTGTCCACGAGCTCCTGCACCAGGTGGTGCAGCCCCCGCTCGCCCGTGGAGCCGATGTACATCCCGGGACGCTTGCGCACGGCGTCCAGGCCGTCGAGAACGGTGATCGCGTTGGCGTCGTACGAGTCGGCGGCGAGGCGAGTGTCGTCGTAAGTGGTCACTGATGCTCTCTTTCGGGCATGGCGGATCGCGCTCCGGCACCTCGTGGTGGCGGAGCGGCCGGACAGCTGGCGGAGACGGGGCAGGGCAGCACGAACGAGGCCCCGGGGCTCGTGAGCCTCGGGACGGACGACTGCCGGGACGCTGTCCAGAATACCGAAGGTGTGCACCATCGGAGGGGCAAGAGTGCCTCTATATGGCTCCGTGTGGGTCGAACTTTGCGACAGGCGATCCCCCCTGCGTCAATTCCCTGTAAATCCACCAGGCGGGCGCACAGGGGGTTTCCTGGTGTCTTGTCGCGCCGTGGATCAGCCACTGTTTTGCACGTGACTCTCTGCGGTCGCGGCCCCGCCTTGCCGTGCGGGGTTCCTCCGTCAGCCGTCGAGGCGTTCCGTGTACGCCTCGGTCGGCGGGGCCGGCACCGGGCTGGTCATGCCGGCCGACCAGAACCCGCCGGTACCGGGCACGGCGGTCACGTCGTTCAGGTACGGAGCCGTCGCCCCGCCCGCCGGGCCGCGCACGACCGTCCAGCCGTCGCCGTCCCGGTGCAGATACGTACTGCGGCTCTGGTCCTGGTAGTTCCACCCCGAGATCCAGGCGGCACGGCCCTGCGCGTCCCCCGCGATCCCGGACAGCGACCCGACGGTGAAGCCTGGGACCACCGTCGGGCAGCGACGTCTGGGGGACTAGCCACCCGCGTGACAAATGGCCACCGATTCCGTCCTTGCCGCCGAGAGACGCCCGTCGCGGACCTCCGCGACCCGGTCGGCCGCGGTGAGGTGCGTGCGGTCGTGTGTCACCAGGACGGTCGCGGTGGCGCGTTCGCGGGTGAGGCGGGCGATCAGGTCGATGACGGTGGCGCCGCGTTCGTGGTCGAGGGCGCTCGTCGGCTCGTCGACCAGGAGCACGGTGGGGCCGTTCATCAGGGCGCGGGCGATGTTGACGCGCTGGCGCTCGCCGCCGGAGAGCTGGTGCGGGCGGCGGTCCGCCCGGTCGGCGAGTCCGACGGCGTCGAGCAGCTCCGCGGCCCGGTTCCGTGCGGTACGTGCCCTGCGGCCGTCGATCTCCGCCATCACCTGCAACTGCTCGGCGGCCGTGAGGGAGGGCAGCAGGTTCGGCTGCTGGAAGACGATGCCGATCCTGTGGCGGCGCAGCGCGGTGAGCTCGCGGCGTGACAGACCGGTGGTGGGCGTACCGTCGACGGTGACGGTGCCGGCGTCGGGCGCGACGAGCGTGGCGGCGACCGCGAGGAGGCTGGACTTGCCGGAACCGGAGGGGCCGAGGACGGCGGTCAGGCTGCCCTTCGGCACGTCGAGGGAGACGCGGTCGAGGGCGGTGAGACGGGCGTCGCCGTCGGGGTAGGTGAGGGTGATGTCGGTCAGGGTGAGGCTCATCGGACGCTCCCCAGCGCGGTCAACGGGTCGACGGACGTGATGCGGCGGACGGACAGGACGGCCCCCAGCGCGCCGAGGGCGACCATCACGGCGGCCGGGACGACGACGGTGGCGGGTGTGAGGACGAACGGCACGGTGGAGTCGGCGACCAGGGCTCCGATCCCCGCGGCGATGCCCGTCCCGATCACGGTTCCGCCGGTCAGCAGGACGACGGCCTGGCCGAGCGCGTCCCTGAGCAGCGTGGCGGTCGAGGCGCCCAGCGCCTTGAGGACGGCGATGTCGCCGCCGCGCTGGATCGTCCACACCGTGAAGAAGGCGCCGATGACCAGCGCCGAGATGGCGAACAGGAAGCCGCGCATCAGTTGCAGGGAGCCGTTCTCCGAGGTGTAGGAGCCGATCGCGGACAGCGATTCGTCCTTGGCGACCGTCCGGGTGCCGGCGGCCCGGTCGGTGGCGTCGAGGTCGGAGCCGGACGTGGTGCTCAGGGCGATGACGGTCGCGGTCGGCCCTCGGCCGTCGCCGCCGGTCGGGGGCGCCGCCCGCTGCCAGGTGCGGAGGCTGGTCCAGACGACGGGGGTGTGACTGAAGGAGGCGTCTCCGCTCACCGCGGCGACGGTCAGCCGCTGCCCCACCAGGTCGATGGTGTCGCCCGCGGCCACACCCAGCGCGTCCGCGGCGTCGGCCGACAGGACCGCGGTGCGGTCGTCGAGCTCGTCGCCGTCCGGGGCGAGCCCCGAACCGGGCCGTACGCCGAAGGCGGACACGCCCGCGCTCGTGCTTCCTGCGCTCGCCCTGGTCGTCGTGATGCCCAGCGGTTCGGCGCCGCGCACGCCGGGCGCCTCGGCCCACCGCTGCCACTGCCGCTCCGTGACGGTGGAATCGGCGTACGACAACTCCTCGCCGCTGCCCGGCGCGCTGAAGGCGATCCGGTCCGCGGGCAGGCCGGTGATCGCGGAAGTGTTCTGCCGGCCGAGCCCGGCGGTCAGCCCGGACAGCAGCCCGACCAGCAGGGTGATGAGCACGATCACGGTACCCATCAGGGCGAAGCGCCCCTTGGCGAACTTCAGGTCTCTCCAGGCGACGAACACGGCGTGGGCCCGCTCCTTCAAGGTGCGTGGGTGGAAGTGGTGTGCCTCCACCGTCGCCGCCGGCCCCCACCAGGGACATCTGGCGCAGGACAGCAATCGGCGCGCCCAAAGGCGGCCCGCGAGTTCTAACTTTCGATGGAGGCCCCGCCCCCGGCTTCTCCTTAGGCTGGGAGGACTGTGAACACCACCGCCGCCCCAGCCTCGACTCCCACCACCAGCGCCCTGGCCTGGTGTCTGCACCTCCTGGTCGTCGGCCTGCTCGCGCTGACCGCGGTACGGGCCGTGGCCGACGGGCGTCCGCACGCCGGGTGGGTCGTCGCCGTGGCCGCCGTGTGCGGCCTGGTCTACGCGGTGGGCCCCGCGCTGCCCGCGGTGCGGCGCTCGCGACGGGCGGCCGCGCTGTGGCTGGCCGCGGTGGGAGCCGGCTGGCTCGGGCTGCTCGGACTGTCCGGCGACGCGGTCTGGCTGGCGTTCCCGCTGAACTTCCTCCAGCTCCACCTGCTGCCCCGCCGCGCCGGACTCGTCGCCGTGACGGCGACCGCTGCGGCGGCCATCGCCGGCTACGCCGCCCACCAGGGAACCTTCGGCGTCGCCATGGCCGTCGGACCCGCCCTCGGCGCGGCCGTCGCTGTCGCGGTGGTGTGGGGGTACCAGGCCCTGTACCGGGAGAGCGACCAGCGCAGGCGCCTGATCGAGGAGCTCACCGCCACCCGCTCCGACCTCGCCGCCGCACAGCACACGGCCGGAGTGCTCGCCGAACGTGAACGGCTCGCCCGCGAGATCCACGACACCCTCGCCCAGGGCCTCTCCAGCATCCAGCTCCTGCTGCGCGCCGCCGAACGCGCCCTGCCCACCGCCCCCGACAGCGCCGCACGCTACGTCGACCAGGCCCGCCAGGCAGCCGTGGACAACCTCGCCGAAGCCCGCCGCTTCGTCGTCGCCCTCACCCCGCCCGGCCTGGAGGGCACCACGTTGGCCGGCGCCCTCGAACGACTCTGCGCCACCACCGGCACCCGCCACCGGATCACCGCGGACTTCCTCCGCGTCGGCGAGCCCGTACCCCTGCCGACCGCACACGAGGTCGCGCTGCTGCGGATCGCGCAGTCCGCCCTCGCCAACACCGTCCGCCACGCCGACGCCCGCAGCGCCACTGTCACCCTCCACTACCTCGGCGACCGCGTAGCCCTGGACGTCGTCGACGACGGACAGGGCTACGACCCGGACCACCTGCCCGCCCCCGACCCCGAAGCCGGCGGATTCGGCCTCGCCGCCATGCGCTCCCGAGTCGACGCGCTCGGCGGGACCCTCACCATCGAATCCGCGCCCGGCGACGGCACCGCACTGGCCGTCCGACTGCCCCTGGACCCCGGCGGGCCGCTCCCCGCCCCCGACCCCGCACGCGAGGCCCATCAGTGACGCCCGACATCCCCATCCGGCTGCTCCTGGCCGACGACCATCCCGTCGTACGCGCCGGACTGCGCGCCGTCCTGGAGACGGAGGAGGGCATCACCGTGACGGCCGAGGCCGCCACGGCCGAAGAGGCCGTCACCCGCGCCGCCCAGGGCGACATCGACGTCGTCCTCATGGACCTGCAGTTCGGCAAGGGCATGAACGGCGCGCAGGCCACCGCCGCCATCACCGCACGCCCGCAGGCGCCGCGCGTCCTCATCGTCACCACGTACGACACCGACGCGGACACCCTGCCCGCGATCGAGGCCGGAGCCACCGGCTACCTCCTCAAGGACGCCCCGCCCGAGGAACTCGCCGCCGCCGTACGCACCGCCGCCGCGGGCCGCACCACGCTCGCCGCCACCGTCGCCGACCGCCTCTTGAACCGCCTGCGCACCCCCGCCACCACCCTCACCAGACGCGAGACCGAAGTCCTCGCCCTCGTCGCCGACGGCCTGTCCAACCAGGCCATCGGCGCCCGACTCCACCTCACCGAAGGCACCGTCAAATCGCACTTGGCCCGTATCTACGCCAAGCTCGACGTCGACTCCCGCACGTCCGCCGTCGCCGTCGGCACCCAGCTCGGCCTCATCCGACGGTGACGACGCCGCTGCCTGCCTCCCCGGCGAGCAGCCGCGACAGCTCGACGCGGGACCGTACGCCCAGGGCCGCGAACACGTTGCGCAGGTGATGGTCGACGGTGCGGTGGCTCACGGAGAGGCGCACCGCGACCTCCCGGTTGGTGGCGCCCTCCGCGACGTGCCGGGCGATGCGCTGCTGCTGCGGAGTCAGCGCGGCCAGGGGCCCGGGGTTCGGCTCCCCGGCGACCGCCTCGCCCGCGGCCCGCAGTTCGGCGCGGCTGCGGTCCGCCCAGGCCCGCGCGCCGCACCGCTCGAAGGCGACCAGCGCGTCACGCAACGGCCCGCGCGCCTCGCGGGTACGACGACGGCGCCGCAGCCACTGCCCGTACAGGAGTTGCGTACGGCCGCGTTCGAACTCGCCCGGCAGACGGTCGTGGTGGGCGACCGCGCTCTCGTACGCCGCGGCCGCCTGCTGGGGCGGTGCCAACAGGGCGCGACAGCGCGCGAGTTGGGCCGACGCGAGCCGGTCGGCGGTCGCGTCGGCCCAGCGGGTGAACTCCGCGGTGGCAAGCCGCGCCTCCGCCGCGCGCCCGACCTGTACGGCCGCTTCCACGAAACAGGGGACGGCCAGCATGCGCACGGCGAAGTGGCCGCGGCGAGGCCCGGGGGCGACCAGTGGGGCGAGCCGCGCCGCCGCGTCGGCGGGACGACCCGCGCCGAGTTCCGTCCGGGCGACGGCCCAGACGGCGAGGGTGGCGGCCTGCGTGAGACCGTGCGGCCCGGCACCCGCGGCCGCGGCCGCCGCGTGCGAGGCGCAGGCGTCGGCGTCCCCTTCCACGGACGCGGCGAGCGCGAGGACGGCGTGCAGCGAAACGGCGACGTTGGGCTGCCCGATCCGGTGCGCGGCCCGCAGCCCTTCGAGGGCGTGAGCACGGGCGCCGGTATGACGCCCGGCACGCAACTCCGCGTAGGCCAGGTGCTCCAGAGTACGGGGCAACAGGACCTCGGGCCCGTAGGCCCGCACGGCAGCGAGCGCCCGCGCCCCGGCAACACAGGCGGCCTCGACCTCACCAACGACCAGAGCGGCACCCCCGATCCGCAACAACCCACCGGGCTCACCCGCCCCAGAAGCCGCTGTCCCGCCCCGCAACAACCCAGCGGGCACGTCCGCCCCACCAACCCCTGCGACCCCTCCCACCCCGCGCAAACCGTCCAAACAGCGGCGCAGCAGTGCGTGGCCCTCCGAGGTGCGGCCCGTCAGGACCGCGCACATTCCTGTGCGGTACGCCTCCAGCATCGGGTCGTCCTCGCACGTCGGTAATCGCGTCATCGCCTCCCGGTAGGCGGCCGCGTCGCCCATGGCCCACGCGGCCTCCGCCGCGCCGATGAGCGCGCGGCGGGCCCGCGCGGGCGGGAGCAGTGCCGCGGCGGTGAGCAGGGACTCCCTGGCGTCGTCGGCCGGCCCGTCGGCGAGGGCGAGCAGTCCGCGTACCCGGTGGACGCCGCCGTGTGCGGGGACGGCACCGACCCGGGCGAGCAGCGCACGCGCCCGTACGGGATCCCCGGCGAGGCGGGCCGCTTCCGCTGCCTCGGCGAGACGGTCGGTTCGTGCCTCCGGCTCGGCGGTGAGCGCCGCGGCGCGTGCCAGGGCGGCGGAACGACCCGCGTGCGACGGGTGCGCGGCCGCCGCGGCGGCGAGGGACGCGGCGAGCCGCGCGTGGTGCTCGTCCGCCGCACAGGCGAGCTGGATCAGGCGGGGGAGACGGTCGCGGCAGGCACGGGCGAGGCGGAGGTGGGCGGTCCTGCGGCGGGCGGGCGCGGTGCGTCGGAGCACCGCACGGCGCAGCAGGGTGTCGGTGAAGTGGAGCCGTCCGCCGGCCCTGACGACGATCCCGGCCGCTTCGGCGGGGGTGAGCCCCGCGAGGTCGCCGCCGGCCCGCAGTATCAGGGAGAGGTCCGCGCCCGCGCCGTCGGGCTCGTGCTCTCCGGCCGCCGTGGCGAGCAGCAGCAGCGCGCGTGCGGGGGAGGGCAGTTCGTCGACGCGGAGCGCGTGGTCGGCGAAGAGGTCCTCGCCGCCGGGCAGGGTGTCGGGCAGCGGGGTGCGGCCGGTCAGCTGGTCGGGGGTGAGGGCCGCGACGAGCGCGGTGAGCAACCGCGGATTCCCCACGGCCTCGCGGACCAGCCAGGCACCGACGGCGGGGTCGGCGGCGCCCCGGGTGAGCCGGTCGAGCAGCGCGGCGGCCGCACCGTCGTCGAGCGGCCCCAGCCGCAGCGTCGGCAGCCCCGCGAACTCGTCCGTGTCGGTGTGGTGTTCAGCGAGGGTGAGCAGTACGGCCACGGGGGTCGGGCCGGACATCCGCCGGAGGTCCGCGGCGAGAGCCGTCCGGGATGCGTGGTCCCATCGGTGCACGTCGTCGAGACAGGTCAGCCGCGGCCCACTGCCGTCGTGGATCCCCCGCGCGTACTCCACCAGCGCGGTACGGCCGATGCCCGGCGGCGCGGTCAGGACGAGCACACCGCCGTGCCCGGCCCGTACGCGCCCCACCAGGGACTCCAGGGCGGCGATCTCCTCGCGGCGGCCGAACAGTTCGGGCGGCATCTGAAGGGTCACGCCCGCACGTTACTGTCGCGTAACTCGGCCCGGAAGCCCCACGTCCGCGGCTCTGGGCAGGCCACCAAAGGCGCCTGTGCACGGGCACAGGACGGCCGCCGTCCGGCACCGGACGACGGCCGTCGCAACGCCTGACGAGAGGAGGCGGTCAGGACGTGTGCGGGCAGTTGCCCCGGTACTCCTCGATCGTCAGGCTCGGCCTCGGCAGCGGACAGAGGAACTGCTCGTAGCGGGTGTCGCTGTCGATGAACCGCTTCAGCCAGGAAATGCTGTACTTCGCGATCGTCGTGTTGGACGTGTTCGGCGTGAAGTGCGTCGCGTTGTTGAGCTCCAGGTACGCCTTGTCCAGCGAGCCCGGCAGCGACTGGTAGAACGGCTCGGAGTGACCGGAGACGGGGGCGACGGTGTCACCGTCCGCGCCCACGACCAGCGTCGGCGTCCGCAGCTCCGGCCAGGTCGTGTCGAGGTTCCAGCCGGTCAGCGGGATCGCCGCCTTGAGCGACGTGCGGCTCTTGGCGGCCTCCAGCGTGCCGCCGCCGCCCATCGAGTGGCCCATCACGCCGAGCCGCGACGCGTTGACCCGGTTGCGCACCGAACTCGACGTGGTCAAGTAGTCCAGTGCGGAGAGGAGTTGGCGGCCCCGGCTGGCGGGCTGGTCGAGGGTGGTGAGGGTGTCGATGGTGAAGACCACGAAGCCCTGGGAGGCGAGCCGTGGTCCGAGCCACGCGATGCTCGACTGATAGGCGGTGAACCCGGGCGAGATCACCACCGCGCCGAACGTGCCGTCGGAGGTCGACGTCGGGTAGTAGATGGTGCCGCCGCCGAACCCGGACACGCCGAGCGAGGAGACGGTGGTCTGCGAGACGGCGTAGGAGCCGCGCGGTGCCTCGATGCTGGAGACGGTCGGGTCGGGGCCGCGCTCGTACGGGTTGTCCGCGGCGGCCCGGGCTCCCGGTGCGAGTCCGGTGCCGAGGAGTCCCGCGGTGGCGACCGCGGCGGCGAGGCAGGCCCGCACCACGGGGCGGGAGAAGACGTGCAGCTGCACGGAGGGGTCCTCTCGGTCGTGGCGGGACCACCCGGGGCAGTGTGCGGGGCGACATGCGGGGCGGCATGCGCGGAGAGGAGATCGCCCTGGTGGAGACCGCCGTTTCGTTGGCGGTCCCACCGTGGCGCCGATGGCGGTGCACGGACATCGGCGAAATCACCGGTGTCTCACCGCCCGTGCTCCACCGCCTCCCACACCAACTCCACCGGATGCCAGGCGTTCCGCTCGGTCCCGTGGAAGATCTGCTGACGGCAGGAGACGCCGGTGGCCACCACGACCGTGTCGTCCGCCGCCGCCTGGATCGCGGGGAACAGCCGGTCCTCGCCGACCGTCATCGACACCTCGTAGTGCTCGGACTCGAAGCCGAACGAACCCGCCATCCCGCAGCACCCGGCGTCCAGTTCGGTCACGGTCACGCCCGGGATGCGGTTCAGGAGCGCGACGGTCGCGGCGGTTCCCACCTCCGCCTTCTGGTGGCAGTGGCCGTGGTAGAGCAGCGTGCGCCCGGCCAGCCACGAGTCGGTGCGCAGCCTCAGCCGCCCCGCGTCGACGGCCTCCGTCAGGAGCTCCTCGACCTGACGGACCCTCCCGGCGATGTCCTCGACGGCGGCGTCGTCCGGCAGCAGCGACCGGTGTTCGTCGCGCAGGGTCATCAGACAGGTGGGCTCGCAGCCCACGATCGGTGAGCCGGCCTCCGTCGACCGCGCCAAGGAGTGGGCGAGGTGGCGTGCCTTGGTCTTCGCGTCGTCGACCAGGCCTTTGGAGAGGCTGGACCTGCCGCAGCAGCCGCCGCTCTCCAGACGCACCTGCCACCCCGCCCGTTCCAGGAGCTGGATGGCCGCACGGCCGATGCCGGGCTCGGTGTACGTGGTGAAGGAGTCGGCGAGATAGGTGACGGTGCCCTGGGTGACCGGGTGCGCGACAGGCGTCCGGCGCCGGTGCCAGCGCAGCAGGTTGCGGCGCACGAAGACCGGCAGCGGCCGCTGCGGAGCGATGCCGACCAGGCGGTCCATGAGCCGGCGCAGCGGTGGGACGCGCCCCGGCAGGTTGGACAGGGGCGCCGTCGCCGACCCCAGCCGGTTCAGGAGGTGGATCGCCCCGAACAGGCGGGAGCGCAGCGGCACTCCATGGGCGTCGTGGTAATGCGAGAGGGTCTCGCTCTTGAGGGTGGCCATGTCGACGCCGAGAGGGCACTCGCTCTTGCAGGCCTTGCACATCAGGCACAGGTCGAGGATCTCGTGCAGCCGCTCGTCCCCGAGAGCGGCCTTCGGGTCGGGCTCGGAGAGGGCTTTGACCAGGGCGCCCGCTCGTCCGCGGGTGGAGTCCTCCTCCTTGCGGGTGGCCATGTACGAGGGGCACATGGCGCCGCTGCCGGACTTGCGGCACAGGCCGATGTTCATGCACCGGTCGGCCGCGGCGCGCATCCCACCACCGCCGACGACCTCGAAGGACAGCCGGGTGCGCACGGGCTCCGCGGGCGCCAGCGCCGCGTCGCGGAGGTTCTCCGTCATCGGCGCCGCGTCCACGATCTTGCCCGGGTTGAGGAGGTGATCGGGGTCGAAGAGCCGCTTCACCTGACGCATCGCCTCGTACAGCTGCTCGCCGAATATCTCCCGGTTGAACTCGCTGCGGGCGAGCCCGTCGCCGTGTTCGCTGGAGTTCACCCCGCCGTACGCGGCGACGAGATCCTTGATCTCCTCCGCGACCGCCCGCATCCGGCGGATGTCGGCGGGGTCGGTCAGGTCGAGGTAGGGCCGGATGTGCAGACAGCCGACCGAGCAGTGGCCGTAGAAGCCGGCCGTCATGTCGTGCCGGTCGAGGACGTCCTTGAACCTGCGGGTGTAGTCGGCGAGATGCTCCGGGTCGACCGCGGTGTCCTCGACGAAGGCGAGGGGGCGCCGGGTGCCCTCACTGGCCGCCATGAGCAGCCCGAGCCCGGCCTTGCGGACCTTCAGCAGGGACGACTGCTGGGCCGGGGTGACGGCCTGAAGGGTGTGGTAGCCGTGCCCGTGGCGCGTCCAGAGCTTCGTGAGGCGCCGCATCCGGTCAAGGAGTTCGGCCTCCTCGTCGCCGGTGAAGGACACGAAGAGGAGGGCTTCGGGTCTGCCTTCCAGAATGTCGCCGAGCGCCGCGTACTCGATCTTCTGCCGGGACAGGTCGAGGATCGTGCGGTCCATCAGTTCCACGGCGGCCGGGTCGCAGGCCAGCGCGTCCTGCGTGCCCGCGATGGCGTCCGCGACCGAGCCGAAGTGGCCGACGGCGATCACCGTGAGGCGGGGCTTGGGCACCAGATCGACGAGGGCGCGGGTCACGACGGCGAGTGTTCCCTCCGAGCCGACGACGAACTTGGCGAGGTCGAACGGGGTGTCCTCGCGGGCCAGCCGGTCCAGGCGGTAGCCGCAGGCGCGGCGCCAGTGCGCGGGGAAACCCTCGGCGATGGCCGCCGCGTTGGCCCGCACGATCTCGGGCAGCTCCCTGTAGAGGGCGCCCTCCAGAGTCGGCTGCTCGGCGCGGTGGGCGCGTTCGGCCTCCTCGACCCGGCCGAGGGGCACCCGGCTGGCGTCCGAGAGGACCACGTCGAGTTCGCGGACGTGGTCGATGGTCATGCCGTAGCGCACCGATCCGCTGCCGGCCGAGTTGTTGCCGATCATCCCGCCGATGGTGGCCCGATTGCTGGTCGAGGTGTCCGGGCCGAACATCAGCCCCCACGGGTTCGCGGCCCGATTGAGCTGGTCCTGTACGACGCCCGCCTCGACCAGGGCCGTTCCGCTGCCGGGGTCGAGTTCCACGACGCGGTTCATGTGCCGGGAGAGATCGAGGACGAGGCCGGGGCCGACGGTCTGGCCCGCGAGGCTCGTCCCGGCGCCGCGCGGCACGACGGGCACGCGGTGGGCGGCCGCGGCGGCGACCGCCGCGGCGACGTCGTCGGCGTGCCGGGGAAAGACCACGCCGACGGGCGTGATGGCGTACATACTCGCGTCCCTGGCGAACACGTGCCGTGTGTAGTCGTCGAACTGGACCTCTCCGTCGAGGTCACGGACCAGGTCCTTCCGGAGCTCGTGGGCCCGGCCCTCGAACTCGGAGCTCTCGTGCGTCGGGCTTGCGCCCTCGGTGACGGTCATGCTCGGGGGCCTCCTCGGCGGGATGGGAAGGTCGGCGGGCGCGCGGCCGCCGTCACTCGGCGCGCAGGACGTCCAGGGCGGCGGTGAGCCCGCCGGGATCGATGCGCACGTCCGCCAGTTGCAGACCCATCTGCACTCCGGCGAGGGTGCCCGCGAGCGTGAGGTCGTTGAGGTGGCCGAGGTGGCCGATGCGGAAGATCCGTCCGGCGAGCCTGCCGAGGCCCGCGCCGAGCGACATGTCGAACCGTTCGAGGATGATCTCGCGCACCTTGTCGGCGTCCTGGCCCTCGGGCATCAGCACCGCGGTGAGTGAGGACGAATGCTCGCGGTCGTCGGCGCAGAGCACTTCGAGGCCCCAGCCGCGCACGGCGGCCCGGGTCGCCGCCGCATGCCGGTCGTGCCGGGCGAAGACCGCGGGGAGTCCTTCCGCCCGGAGCATCCGCAGGGCTTCGGCCAGCCCGTGGAGGAGGTTGGTGGCGGGGGTGTACGGGAAGAATCCGCGCCGGTTCGCCTCGATGATCGGCTGCCAGTCCCAGTAGGACTTGCGCAGCCTCGCCGTGCGGGACGCGGCGAGGGCCTTCTCGCTCACGGCATTGAAGCCGAGCCCCGGCGGCAGCATCAGCCCTTTCTGGGACCCGGCGACGGTGACGTCTACGCCCCACTCGTCGTGCCGGTAGTCGATCGACCCCAGCGAGGAGATGGTGTCGACCAGCAGCAGGGCGGGGTGGCCCGTCGCGTCCATCGCCCGCCTGATCTCGGGGACTCTGCTGGTCACGCCGGTCGATGTCTCGTTGTGCACGACGCAGACCGCCTTGATCGTACGGGCGGTGTCGGCCGCGAGGCGTTCGGCGACGGCCTCGGGGGACGCGCCGTGGCGCCAGTCGCCGGGCAGGAAGTCGACGTACAGCCCGAGGCTCGCCGCCATCTGCTGCCAGAGCGTGGCGAAGTGGCCGGTCTCCACGTGCAGCACCCGGTCGCCGGTGCTGAGGGTGTTGACCAGGGCCGCCTCCCAGGCACCGGTGCCGGAGCCGGGGAAGATCACGACCGGGCCGGAGGTGCCGAAGACCGGCTTCAGCGAGGCGAGCAACTCCGTGGTGAGCGCCGCGAATTCGGGGCCGCGATGGTCGATGGTCGGCGCCGACATGGCGCGGAGCACCTGGTCGGGGACGTTGGTGGGGCCTGGTATCTGCAGGAAGTGCCGCCCGGTTCGAGAGGTCACAGTGGCCAACTCCCTTGAAATGCGTGCCGCATTGTGGCACGGTGTGTCGTAAGGTGGCACGGGGAGCGTAGGGCCGACCCGGTGGGGAGTCAACGGATGCAGAGCGTTCTCAACGCACTTCGCGTGCTCGAAGAGGTCGCCGCGCGGCAGCCGATCGGCGTCGCCGACCTCGCCAGAAGCCTTGAGCTGCCCAAGAGTTCGGCGCAGCGCGCGCTGCGCACCCTGCACGAGGCGGGCTGGATCCGCCCGGCCGCCGGCGAGGTCACCCGCTGGGTCGTGACGACCAAGGCGTTGCAGGTCGGACGCCGCGCCACGGGGGAGTTGAGCCTGCGTGACGTCGCCCTGCCACTCATGGAGGAGCTGCGGCGGCGCATCGACGAGACGGTTCACCTGACCGTGCCGGACGGCGACCGGGTGGTGCTGATCGAGCGCCTGGAGACGTCGAAGCCGGTGCGGATCATCCTCGCCCTCGGCACCCAACTGCCCATCCACGCCTCCGCGAACGGCAAGGCGGTCCTCGCCGCCTGTTCCGCCGAGGTGATCGCCCGTCACCTGGACGCGGGTCTCGAAGGGTTCACGGACTCGACCATCACCGACGGGGAACGGCTGCTCGCCGAGCTCGCGCGGATCAGGGAGCGGGGGTACGCGACCAACGGCGGCGAGTGGCGGGACGACGTGTCCGCGGTCGCGGCCGCCGTGCGGGACGAGTCGGGCGCGCCGGTCGCCAGCATCAGCGTCAACATGCCGACGAGCCGGATGACGCGGGAGGCGAGCGTGGCCTACGGCGCGCTGGTGAGCGAGACCGCGCAGCAGGTCAGCGCGGCTCTGGGCCATGCGCGGCCGGGTGGGGCGGGCGGCCCCGCGGTGGGACGTTAGCGGGTCGCGTCCCGCGCAGCGCATTCGGGCGTCCCTCTTGACGCCACCGGAAGCCCGCTTCGATACTCCCCACTGCGAAAGTGAAATTCCGCTAGGCGGAATTCCAAATCCCCCTGGGCTCTTCCGGCCCATGGCGGACGTCCGTGCGCGCCACCATCCACCGCGCACTCCCGGCGCCCCGCGCACCCTTCGTGACGCGCCGCGGCGCCCCGCGACATGACATCGGCCGACGGCAAGGGAGCCCTCGTGTCAGATCAAGTCATCTCCATCATCGCCCTGGTCCTCGTCTTCGCCATCGCCACCTTCTCCGCCGCCCACCTGGGCGCACTCGCCCTTGTGGCCGCGTTCATCGTCGGCGCCACCGTGGCGGACGAGTCGACGGACGACCTCTTCGCCGGCTTCCCCGGCGACCTGTTCGTCGTCCTCGTCGGCGTCACCCTGCTGTTCGCCATAGCGAAGAACAACGGCACGGTCGACTGGCTCGTCGACGCGGCGGTGAAAGCGGTACGCGGCCGTATCGCCCTCATCCCCTGGGTCATGTTCCTCGTCACCGCCGTCCTCACCGCGGTCGGTGCGGTCACCCCGGCCGCGGTCGGCATCATCGCCCCCATCGGCCTCGGCTTCGCCGTCGCCTACGGCATCAACCCCGTGCTCATGGGCCTCCTCATCGCCAATGGAGCCAGCGCGGGCGGCTTCTCGCCGATCGGCGTGTTCGGCAGCATCACCAACAACGTGGTCGAGCGCAACGACCTGCCGGGCAACCCGGCCCTCCTGTTCACCGCCTCGTTCCTGTTCAACGTGGCGCTGTGCGTCATCATCTTCTTCACCTTCGGCGGCCGGCAATTGCTCGGGCAACGCGTGGAGACACACAAAGGAGGTGGTGGCGGGAACGCCGACCCCGCGCGCCCCGACGACGCGCCGCCGCACGGCGGTCAGCTGGTCGAGGCGGGCGCCGCTCCCCGTCGTACGCCCGCCGCCACCGCGACCGCCGCACCCACGACGCGGGAGGAGCCGCTCAAGCTCGACGGCCCGCGCGCGCTCACCCTCGCAGGCCTCCTTGGCCTCGTCGCCGGAGCCCTCTTCTTCGACCTAGACGTCGGCCTGATGGCACTCACCATCACCGTCGTCCTGTCGCTGGTCTCCCCGAAATCGGTCACCGGCGCCGTGGACCGGTGCGCGTGGTCCACCGTCCTCCTGGTCTGCGGCATCGTCACCTACGTCAGCCAGATGGAGCGCATGGGCACCATCGACTACCTGGGCAAGCAGGTCGCGTCCATCCAGGCACCCCTGGTGGGCGCCCTCCTGATCTGCCTCATCGGCGCCGTGGTCTCCGCCTTCGCCTCGACCACCGGCATGCTCGGCGCGCTGATCCCGCTGGCCGTGCCCTTCCTGCTCGCGGGCGAGGTGGGAGCCGTCGGACTCATCACCGCACTGGCCATCTCCGCGTCCGTCGTGGACGCCTCGCCGTTCTCCACCAGCGGGGCGCTCGTGACCGCCAACACACCCGCGGACCAACGGGACTTCGTCTTCCGCCGCCTCATGGCGTGGGGCCTCGGCATCAGCCTCGTCGGCCCCCTCGTCACCTGGGGCCTGTTCGTGGTGCCCAGCTCGCTGTGACCGTCAGAGCGCCGTGCCGAAGGCCTGCGTCCACCACGGGCCGCCGGAGCCGTTGTGGATGCCCACGCCCAGCTCCTTGAAGTCGCAGTTGAGGATGTTGGCCTTGTGACCGGGGCTCTTCATCCAGGAGTCCATCACCGACGCCGGGGTCTGCTGGCCGCGGGCTATGTTCTCGCCGTACGTGCTCCAGCGGTAGCCGGCCGCGGTGATCCGGTCGCCGGGATCCGTGCCGTCGGGGCTGGTGTGGTCGAAGTAGTCGCGGGCCGCCATGTCGGCGGAGTGCTTGGCGGCCGCCGAGGCGAGCTTGCTGTTGGAGCGGACGGGTCCGCAGCCCGCCTTCGCGCGCTCGTTGTTCACCAGGGCGACGACCTGCTCGGCCGTGCCGCTCGGCTGCTGCGGCGCCGGATCGGGATCGGGCGCCTTGGGCGTCGTCGGCTTCGGCTTCGGCTTGTCCGGGGTGCGGGTCGGCGTGGGCTTCGCCTTCTTCTTCGTCTTGCTCGGCTTCGGCTTGGCGCTGGGGGAGGCGGAGCGCTTGGGGGAAGCGGAGGGGGAGGCGCTCGTCGAGGCCGCGGGGGTGGTGGGCGAGGCGGGCGCGGCGGCGGTGGCCGGCGTGCTCTCGTCTGTGTCCGGGCTCGTGAGGAGGTGCACCGCGGCGCCTCCGATGCCGAGGGCCACGACCGCGGCGGCCACTCCCGTCGTACGACGCCGGCGTCGGGCGCGATCACGGCGGGCCTGCGCCCGAGCGGAGACGGGAGCGGACGAACCGTCCCCGTAGGCGGCGGACGCCGAACCGACCTCGACCAGATCGGGCGGCACGACAAGCCCCGCGAGCGCGGAACCCACCGGCACGAGCCCCAGCCCCACCAGCAGCCCCTCGGCGGGCACCAGATTCGACCAGTGGCCCTCGCAGGCCGAGCAGCCCCGGGCATGGCGGGCCAGCCGCTTGCGCCACAGCGCCGACGGCACGCCGTCCCAGCCGGCGGTGATCTGCCGGAGCCCGCCGCACGGAGGGTTGGCCGCCAGGGCACGCACGACCACACGCGCCGTCTCCAGCTGGGCCTTCATGCGCTGCACCCGCACCGCCGCGTGCTGCGGGGACAGCTGAAGCGCCTCGGCGACCTCGGCCCGCGTCAGCTCGCCCGCGGACTCCAGCCACCACAGCGACAGCAGCGCCCGGTCGTCCTCGTCCAGCCAGCGCGTCGCCTCGGCGGTCTCCCTGCGCTGCCCCGAGAGCCCGAGCCGCGTGATGGTCAGGTCGACGAAGTCCGCGCCCGGGTCGACCACGTCGTACGCGTCGGCCAGGCCGCCGCCGGCGGGTATCGCGCCCGAGGCGCGCTCGCGCCAGTGCCCGCGTATCTGGTTCATGGTGATGGCGACCAGCCAGCTGCGGAAGGTCTCCGGGCCGCGCAGACCGTCCAGGCCGCCGAGGACGCGGAGCATGGTCTCCTGCACCACGTCGTCCACGTCCGCATGGCCGTTCAGGGCCCGTCCGACGATGTTGTAGACCAGCGGCAGGTACTCCGCCACCAGCGCGTCCTGCGCCTGCTGGTTCCCGTCCTGCGCTGCCCTGATCATCGCGACTTGGCGTTCGCTGCTCACGCTGTGTCCACTCTCTTCGTGGGGGGCCTGTCTCCTCCGACACATGGGAGACGCCCTGCGCCCGCCTCGATAACGGAAACCGCGAACAAAAAGCGCGCGGATTCCGTCTCATACGGTCTGCTGACCGTATCGAGTGCAGTCCGACCCTCGACATGAGGTCGAGGGTCGGACGTGATCCAGGGGGTCGAGGCCGTCGTCGGCGTTCAGGAGCCCGCCGAGACCGGCGAGTCCGTCCTGTCGCCCACGGACTGCTCGGTCGCGGACTTCGGTATGGGCTTGTCCTGGCGCAGTGCGTTCCAGACGCGGTGCGACGCCTTGTCGAGGGGCAGGACGCGGCCCGCGTCCTGCGCGTCGTACGTGACCGGCATCGTCACCATGTTGGTGTCGTCGGGGCTGATGCCCTTCAGCTCCTTCGCCAGGCCGAGCAGCTTGTCGGCCGACGCCAGGTCGGAGTCGGCGCTGACCGTCTTGGTCGCGGTGTCCGCGAGGCCGTAGGACTTGGCGGGGCTGCTGAGCGGGTCGACCGTGTTGGCGCGGTGGATCAGGGCCTTGATGAAGGCCTGCTGGAGCTGGATCCGGCCCAGGTCGCTGCCGTCCCCCACACCGTGCCGGGTGCGGACGAGCGCGAGGGCGTCCTCGCCCTTCAGCGTGTGCTTGCCGGGGGTCAGCGAGAGACCGCTGTTGGGGTCCTTGATGGCCTTGTGGGTGGTGATGTCCACGCCGCCGAGCTCGTCGATGAGCTTCTGGAACCCCTTGAAGTCGACTTCGAGGTAGTGGTCCATGCGCAGGCCCGACATCTGCTCGACCGTCTTCACGGTGCAGGCGGGCCCTCCCACCTGGTACGACGAGTTGAACATGGCCTGCTGGGCGCCCGCGCCGCCGCCGTGGGACGTCGTGCACCGGGGCCGTTTCACCATCGTGTCGCGCGGGATGCTGACGACCGAGGCCTTCTGGTGGGTCTTGTCCACGTGCAGGACCATCGCCGTGTCGGCTCGGGCCCCGCTCACGCCGGTGCCGTACCGGCCGTGGGTCCCTGCCCGGGAGTCGGATCCGAGCAGGAGGATGTTCATCGATCCGTCGCGCTGCTGTGCGGGCCTGTCGTGGCCCAGCGCGGCGTCGACGTCCGTGCCCTGGATGTTGCCGTCGAGGTGCTGCCAGGCGTAGGCGACGCCTCCGCCACCGGCGAGCACCAGGCCCAGGGCGCCCCACGCGACGTACCGCAGGGTCTTCTTACGGGGCTTGCGCCGCGAGCCGCGGACCCGGGCGGGCCCGTAGGCGGGCACCGAGGGGCCGTCCGCCGGGTGTGCCGGGTGCTCGTGCTGGCTCTCGTGCGGCATGCGCTGCCTCTCTTCGCGAATCAGGTGTCCGGGGAACTCAGTGGTCCTGGACTCAGTACGCGGAGTCGACGTTGTCGATCGAGCCGTACTTGTCGGCGGCGTAGTTCGCGGCGGCGGTGATGTTGGCGACCGGGTCGGTCAGGTTATTGGGGGTGCCCGCGACGTGGTAGGCGTCGAAGGTCGGCTGGATGACCTGCAGCAGGCCCTTGGACGGGGTGCCGTTCTGGGCGTTCACGTCCCAGCCGTTCTGCGCGTTCGGGTCACCGGCGGACTCGCGCATGATGTTGCGGTGCAGACCCTCGTAGGAGCCGGGGATGCCCTTGGACTTCATGATGTCGAGGGACTCGCGGATCCAGCCGTCGAGGTTCTCGGGGTACTTCTTGTCGCCCGCGGCGGCGTGCGGCGCGGCAGCGGGGGCCTGTGCGGGCGCCGCGGCGTGGGCGGGGGAGGGGACGACGGTCAGCGCGGCGGCGGCCGCTCCCGCCACGGCGATGCCGGCGACGGAGAACTTGCGGGTGCGAGCGGTGCGCGTCAGGGACATACGGGTGCAACTCCTGGGTGGGGACGAGAGGGGCGCCGGACCGAGCGGGCGAATGTGCCTGCTGTGCGATCCCGGGCGTCCCGAAGACTCAGCCAGGGTTAGCGGCGCCCGGGGCCGGGCGCAATGATGTGACGTACTACCGCGATACGAAGAAGCCCTGGTGGAGACAGTGCCCCGCGGAGCCCCAGGCCCCGGGGGACGCCTCGGGGCGACTACTACCGTCCTTAGCATGTGACGTGGCCCCGATGAGGGGCTTCACAGCCGCGGAGCCCTCGGAGTGGCCTGGGTCACCGGATTTCCCGGGTGGTCGGGGACGGTCTCGGCGGCCGCCTCCCGGACCCCGCCCGGGCCCGGGAAGCGTGCCGCCGCGAGGTACGGAGACGTGCCCGCGGCAGGGCCTCAGCTGCCGTTCGGAGCCACGTTTCCGCCGGTCACGCGGACGTAGTCGACGACGAGCTGCTTGGGGAAGGTCGTGCTGCCGTCGGGGTCGCCGGGCCAGTACCCGCCGACCGCGAGGTTCAGGATGAGGAAGAAGGGCTTGTCGAAGACCCACCTGTTGCCGTTGAGGTCGGCCGGGGTGCGGGTCTGGTAGGCCTTGCCGTCCACGGACCAGGTGACCTTGTTCGGCGACCAGTCCACGGCGAAGGTGTGGAACTTGTCCGCGAAGGCCTCCCCGCCGGGCAGCGTGTACCCCGCGCCGATCCCGCCCGCCCCCGAGTAGCCGGGGCCGTGCAGTGTGCCGTGGACGGTGGACGGCTCGAAGCCGACGTTCTCCATCACGTCGATCTCGCCGCTGTTCGGCCAGCCCACATTGCCGATGTCGGCGCCGAGCATCCAGAACGCGGGCCACATGCCCTGGCCGCGCGGCACCTTCATCCGCGCCTCGACGTGGCCGTACGTGCTCGTGAACTTGCCGGAGGTGTTGAGCCGTGCCGATGTGTACTCACAACGGCCGTACCAGCACTGGTAGTTGCCGGGGTTCTCCTTGCGGGCGGTGATGACCAGGTTGCCCTGGCCGTCGAGGGCCGCGTTCTTGTTGCCCGACGTGTAGTACTGCCGCTCGTGGTTGTTGACGTTGTCGCCGGTCTCGATCTGCCACTTGCCGCCGTCGACCGCCGCTCCTGCGGGGCCGTTGAAGTCGTCGGTGAACGTGGACGCTGTGGGAGCGGCGGAGCGGGCCGGGGCCGGGGGCGCGTTCTCCGCCGAGGCCGTGGGGAGTGCGCCGAGGCTTGCGGCGCCGCAGACCAGGGCGAGGGCGCCCAGCTTGGTGCGGCGGCTGAGGGAGGTGGGCATGGTCATCACATCGCTTCGCGTGGGGGGCATGTGCATGACAAGTGGGCATCGAGAAGTGAACGCGACGCACGACCCGTCGCGTTCACTTCGTTCAGTACTTGATTTAAGGCAGACTCCTGGGCCCCGTCAAGGAGTTGGTGCGGACCAACCTTTCTGCGTCGCGGACCGCCGGGGTCAGCGCCGCTGGAAGGTCACCTCGGGATTCCCCGGCGTCGGCCCGTCGAGCAGCGGCCGCGGGACGCCGCGCAGATGCCGCTCGTAGAACGCGCCGATGTAGGCACGAGTGATCTGTTCGGAGCGCTCACCGGACAGCGGCACCTCGGGATCGACCGCCCCCGCCTGCGCCGCGAGGACGGGCACGTCGGTGAACGTGAAGTGCCCCGAGCCCCTGACGGTGAGCCACCGCTTCCAGCCGTCCATCCCCTCCCACGTCTCGTCCCAGTTCTTGCCGTCCTCCACGCCCGGCGTGTGGATGGTCTCGGTGCCGATCATCAGGAACGGCCGGTCGCCGAGGCCGGTGGGACGAGTGTGGAAGTGGCCGTCCATGTTCATGCCGGCCCGCACCCGACGGTCCGTGGTCATGGCGGCGAGCGCGCCGGACCCGCCGATGGAGTGACCGCCCGCGCCGATCCGCTCCTCGTCGATCATGCGGGCGTGCCGCCAGGCGTTCTTGCCGCCGGTCAGCCGGTCGATGACGTACGAGATGTCCTTGGCCCGCCCCTTCGTTGCGAGTTCGCCACCGCCCGGCTCCTCGACAGGGGCGCACGCCTGACAGGTCAGCACGCGACCACCGGGGAACGCCGTGCCGACGGACTCGTAGGCGTGGTCGACGGTGGCCACGACGAAGCCCCGGCTCGCCAGGTCCTCCGCCAGGTGCGTCAGCGTGGAGCGCGGGGCGGTGAACCCGGGGGAGAGCACGATCAGCGGGAACCGTCCCGGCGCGGGCCGCACCCCGGTGCGCGCGTGGGTACGGGTCCCCGCGTACGCGGCCGGGGCAAGCACGTCCTCCTTCTTCCACCACTCCAGCAGGAGCCGCGCCTCCTCCTCCGACGTATAGGAGGCGGGGCGCCCGCCTCCGTGCCGCGCGGGGTAGTACACGGACGTCATCAGCTCACGAGCGCCGGCCGACGGCACCCACGGGTCGCGACGGCTCTTGTCGACGAGGTGCAGCGTGTCGCGTCCAACGGTGTACGGACCGGTGGGGCGCGGAAGCCGGAGAGACACCGTCGACTTGTCGACCGGCGGGACGGCACTCGCCGAGGCGTGGCCGGGCCCGTCCGACGCCGCGGCGAAGGCGGTCGCGGCGCCCGCGAGGGGAACGGTGAGAGAGAGGACGAGGGCGGTGGCAAGGGCGCGTCTGTGCGCGGCGCTCCGTGATGCTGTCATGGCAAAGGACGCTAGTTCGGCGTCAGTTGACGCCGCGTCGGCCCCTGGTACCGCGCACTGCCAGACTCTGGGCGTACGCGCGCGGACGACATCAGCTCCCAGGCGTACGCCACCCCCTTCAAGACCCTCCCCGTTCACTTCCCCAACCCCCCTTTGTGACGCGCCGGGCCCGCCCTTCGTAGAGTCACCGGGTGAACGAACACCACGCACCAGATCCCCACCTGCCGATGCTGACCTTCCCGCAGGCCGAACGCCTGAGGGGCCTGACAGCCGAGCACCTCCTCACCCGCCACGGGATACGCCCGCGGATCGAGGGCGACGCCGTGCTGTGGGGCGACGGACGCCGCAGTCCGCTCCCGAACCTGGCGCACCAGTGCCGCGCCACGGCCGACGAGCACTGGCCCCGCCTGATCGAACAGCACTTCACGACGCTGGAGAACGGCTCGCGGGGTGGGGAGAGCGCGCGGGAACTGCTCGAAGGGGCCGTCCTGCGGCTCCTGCCCGACGACTCCTTCCCCGGCGAGACGGCGAACAGCTTCCGCTACGCGCGGCCGGTCGCCGAAGGCCTGCTCCTCGCGCTCGCCCTCGACACCCCCACCTCGGTGCGCATCCTCACCGACCACGACGTGGCACGCGCCGGACTGGACCAGCTCTGGGTGGCCGCCCGCAACAACCTGATCCGCGAACTCGTCGAGCACGACGAGGTGACAGGACCGCAGGGCGCGCGGCTGTGGACCGTGTACGGCGACTCCCACTTCGTGGCCAGCAAGGCACTCGTGCTCCCCGAACTGGCCCGCGCGACCACCGGCAGCGACCTGCCGGAGGCCGGCGCGCTCGTCGTCCTGCCCAGCCGCAACCTGCTGGCGTTCCACCCCATCGAGGACGGCACGGTGGTGGACGCGGTCAACGACCTGGGGGCGTACGCGCTCGGCGCCTACGACGACGGGCCCGGCGCACTCTCGCCGCGGCTGTACTGGTGGCACGAGGGACGGATGACCTCGCTCACCGCCATCGACCACGAGACCCGCTCCTTCTCCGTGGTGCCCCCGCCCGATCTGATGGAACTGATGAAGAAGCTCCACGCGGAGAGCCCGCCCGCCCCCGCGGCACCGCAGACCGCCCCCGTCGGCGCACCCGGTGGGGAGCCGGTCGGAGCGGAGGCCGACGCGGCCGACCTCGACCCCGCCGCCGCGGCCGAGGGCATCGCCCGTCTCGCGCAGAGCGAGGCAGGCGTCGCCCACACCTTCGCCGCCACGAAGCGGCTGAGCGACGTCCGCTTCGCCTCCGACCCCGACGGCGCGCGCCTGGAGACCTGGGAGGCGTGGGTGTGGGCGATGCAGACCGGCTCGGCGCTGTTCCGCACGACCGCCGAGACCGGCGGAACGGTCGAGTGCCGCATCACCGATCGCACCCTGCACCTGACCGCCACAGGACCCGTACCGGGCGCGGACGCCCGCGCCTGGCTCGACGCCTTCTACCTCGCCGTCGTCTGCAGGGAACAGGACCGCCTGACGCTGCTCTGCAACGTGCCGCTCGACGACCTGCGCCGGGCCGCCCCCGCCGACGAGTACGTCTTCCACTGGATCCGGACCCTGCGGGCGTTCTGGCTCAGGCAGCCCATGGACGACGTCGTCCAGCACCTCATCGCCACCATGGAGACCTCCCACCCCCACGTCGCGACCAGCACCCCCGGCGACTTCCTCAACCTCATCGACTACCAGCCGGCCGCCCTCATGCACCGCCTGATCGCGGGCGACCGTGCCGCCTTCGCCGAGGCCCTCACCGAAGCGCTCGCGCACCACGAGCGGTACTGGAGCGACAGGGCCGACGCCGGAACCACCGCGCTCTACCACCGCATCGCCCTCGGTCCGCTCGCCCTGGCATGCCTGGCGTACGACTCGGACTTTCCCGTCGACGAGGCGTCGCCGTACCTGCCGAAGCACCTCCTCAAGCGCGACTGGCTCGGCGAGTTCCCCACGTAGGGGCAGTGACGGTTCTGCGCGAAAGCGGCTCAAGACACCGGCGTGTTGGCGTCGATGGGTGTTGTCCACGACGGTGCCGATGGGCGAGTGTTCTGTGTTATGGACTGTGACCGGCACAACACGGTGTTGCCCCTGTCCCGACGTCAACTGTTCGTCGCCGCGGGCGCGTCCGGGGCCGTCGCCGCCCTCGGGACCGCCGCCCCGGCGCCGGCCCGGCCCCGCACCACCGTCCCCCTCTCGTTCACCCGCGTGACGAACGGCGCGGCGACGCTCGTACCGGGCGCGGACCGGCTGATCGTCGAGGCGCAGGCCACCCTGTGGTCCCTGCCCCGCACCGGCGGCGAGGCGGTGCCGCTGACGCCGGCGGGGCTGGAGCCGAACCGTCCCGTGTACGCGCCGGACGGGACGTCGGTCGCGTTCTGCGCGTACCAGGACGGCGGATTCCACATCTGGACGATGCGCGCCGACGGGTCGGGGTTGCGGCAGCGCACCGAGGGGCCCTGGGACGACCGGGGCCCGGCCTGGTCGCCCGACGGCTCGCGGATCGCCTTCGCGTCGGAGCGGGGCGGCGATCCGGTGCGCGGCGGCTCGTACCGCATCCATGTCCTGGACGTCGCGAGCGGCGACATCGTCCGCGTGACCGGGCGCCCCGGTCAGGACGGCCCTCTGCAGGACGGCCCGTGGGAGGACTTCGACCCCACGTGGTCGCCGGACGGCGGGCGACTCCTCTTCGTGCGCGGCAAACCGGTCGCGACGCAGACGGGCAGCACCACGCTGGAGGCCCGCACCATCGCGTCCGTCCCGGCCGGGGGAGCGGGCCCCGTCACGGTCACCCACACCGAGACGGCGAAGGCGCAGGTCATGACGCCCGCCCTCGCCCCGGACGGAGAACGCCTCGCGTATCTGCGGACCACGGCCGCGCCCCACGGGTCCTGCACGCTGGTCGTCGACGGCAGGCCCGTCGCACTCGACGGCGACCTGGCTCCCGTGCCGCCGCGCTGGACGGAGGAGGGGAGGCTCCTGCTCACGGTGGACGGCCGGTTCACGCTCGTACGTCCCGACCGTTCCGACGGTCCCGATCGTCCCCACAGCGTCGGCGAGCCGGAGGGCTCTGATCGAGCTCTGCCCCCGGGGCGAGGTCCGGTCCCGGGCGACCCGGAAGTGATCCCCTTCGACGCCACCCTGCCCGTGCGACGCCCGCACTACCGGGTCAAGGAGTACGACCTGGGCCTCGGGCGGGCCCGTCCCACGCGCGGCATCCACCTGCCCGCCCTCTCGCCCGACGGCCGTCGCATCGCCTTCGCCGCGCTCAACTCGCTCTGGCTGGCCCCCACTTCGGGCGGCAAGCCGCCCCGGCGGCTGCACCGCGCCCCGGCCACCGGCTACCTGCTCGCCCCTGCCTGGGCACGGGACGGCAAATCCTTGGTCTACGCCGACGACCGCGACGGACTGCTCGGCGTGTACCGCCACGACCTCGCCACCGGAGCCGAGACCGCACTGGCGACCGGAGGCCGCGTCCACCCCGTCCTCTCGCCCGACGGCGAACGGCTCGCCTGCCTCGACATGACCGGCCGCCTCGTCGTACGCGACCTCGCGTCCGGCACCGAACGCGCGCTGGTCACCCCGCTCGGCGGAGGAGGCCTCCCCGGCCGGCCCAGCTGGTCGCCCGACGGCCGGTACGTGGCGCTCTGCGACCGGAACCGCATCAATCACCGCTTCCGCGAGGGCTACAACCTGATCCGCGTCGTCGACGCGCACACCGGAGCCGACCGCCTGTACGCCGTGGCCCCGCACGCCTCGCTCTCCGACCGGTACGACTCGGGGCCCGTCTGGTCGCCGGACGGCCGCTGGCTCGCCGTGATCGTCGAATCGGCGCTGTGCCTGCTGCCCGTACGGCCCGACGGCACGCCGCGCGGCGCACTCCGGGTCCTCTCCGACGAACCGGCCGACCACCCGTCGTGGGCGGGCGACTCGAAGTCGCTCCTCTATCTGTCGAGCGGGAAACTGCGCCTCGTCGGCATCGGTACGGGAGGGGATCGCCCGCGCACGGTGCGGGTGCCGTTGGACCGGCGCAGGCCAGCGCCCGCGGACGTCGTCGTCCACGCGGGTCGGCTGTGGGACGGCACCGGCGACGAGGTCCGGGACGACGTCGACATCGTGATCAGCGCCGGCCGCATCACCTCCGTACGACCCCACCGCCCCGCAGGCCCGGCCCGCCCCGCGGACCGCCGCGTCGACGCCTCGCACCGCACGGTCGTCCCCGGCCTCTGGGACACGCACACGCACCCCTGGCAGACGACCTACGGCGGACGCCAGACAGCGGGCCAACTGACGTACGGCATCACCACAGCCGTCTCACTCGGCGGCTTCGCCTACGAACAGGCCCGCATCCGCGAGGCGGTGTACGCGGGCGAACTGGCGGGCCCCCGCCTGCTCACGACCGGCGAACTGCTGGACGGCGCGCGCGTCGCGTACAGCATGGGCCGCTCCCACCGGAGCCGGGCGGCACTGGGTCGCTCGCTGCGACGCGGAGCGGCACTCGACTGGGACTTCGTCAAAACCTATGTGCGGGCGCCGGGCTGGGTGATGGAGGAGGCGGCACGCTTCGCGCACGAGAAGCTCGGAGTGCGCACGGGCGGCCACCTCCTCTCGCCAGGCATCCAACTCGGCCAGGACCTCACGTCCCACCTGCAGGCCACCCAGCGCGCGGAGTTCGGGCACGCCATCACGGCCACCGGCCGCGCGTGGGACGACGTCATCGAGATCTACAGCGGCCGGGGCGCGGCCTTCTCCCTCATCGCCACACCGTTCACCTCCGCGCCCCTGCTCGGCGCGGACCCGGCACTCGCGGACGACCCGCGCGTCACCGCGGTGATGCCGCCGTGGGACGCGGCGGCGGTGAAGGCGGGCGCGGCCGCACCGCCGAGCGAGGCCCAGCTGGCGACACTGCGCCGGGAGACCGACATCTACCGCCGCATCCTGTCAGAGGGCGGCGAGGTGGCCCTCGGCACGGACCAGCCCATCGTCCCGGTGGGCCTCGCCCTCCACCTGGGCCTGCGCGCCCTCCACCTGGGAGGCCTGACCCCGGCGGAGGCGCTGCGCACCGCGACCCTGCGGCCGGCCCGGGTGTTCGGCCTCGACCGGGAGCTGGGCACGGTCGAACCGGGAAAGATCGCCGACCTGACCGTGGTGGACGGCGACCCGTTCACCGATTTCGACACGATGGTGCGGACGGTGTCGGTGCTCAGGGCCGGAAACCTCTACAGGACCGCGGACCTGACCTCGGCCTTCGAGCGGCGACGGCGGGACGAGGGGGAGGCGGACTGGCTGAAGGTGGGGCGCCTGATGCGGAGAGACGGGTGCTGCGCGCCGGTGGGCTGAGCGCAGCGCCCCCTCCGCAGGCGCCACCTGCTCCTACTCGAAGCGGGAGGTGTCGCCCGCGCCGCGCCGCACGATCTCCGCCTCGCCGTCGGAGAAGTCGATGACGGTGGTCGGCTCGGTACCGCAGTCGCCGGAGTCGATGACCGAGTCCACGAGGTGGTCGAGACGCTCCTTGATGTCCCAGCCCTGGGTCAGCGGCTCCTCCTGGTCGGGCAGCAGCAGCGTGCTGGACAGCAGTGGCTCGCCGAGCTCGGCCAGGAGGGCCTGGGTGACCGTGTGGTCGGGGATGCGCACGCCGACCGTCTTCTTCTTGGGGTGCATCATCTGGCGCGGCACCTCTTTGGTGGCGGGCAGAATGAACGTGTAACTGCCGGGCGTGGCGGCCTTGATGGCACGGAACACGTCGTTGTCGAGATGGACGAACTGCCCCATCTGCGCGAAGCTCTCGCACATCAGGGTGAAATGATGCCGGTCGTCGAGCCGCCGGATCGACCGGATGCGGTCCATGCCGTCACGGCTCCCGAGCTGACACCCCAGCGCGTAACAGGAATCCGTCGGATACGCGACGAGCGCGCCGGATCGGATCCCGTCGACCACGCTGCTGATGCTGCGCCGCTGGGGGTTGTCGGGGTGCACGTCGAAGTACTTGGCCATTGGTCGAGTCTAGGTGACCGGGGTGTGCTGGCCGGTGCTCGGGCCTGTGTCGGAAGGCCTGTCGTTCACCCAGCCGTATCCGTGCCGGGAGAGGCACCGGATCACCTCTCCGCCGCCTGTCGAGCGGGCGCCCACGACACTGGCAACCCGGAGAGGGCCGGCGCCGTGACGGAGCCGGCCTTCACCCACCGGGACGGTCACTCCGGCCGCAGGCCGAGCACGAGGTCGCGCGGCAGGCCGTGCGTGTCGTGGAGATAGCGCAAGCGCTCCTCGTCCAGCGGCCCGCGGAACCGGGGCTGGGCCAGGATCCGTCGCCCCCGCTCCAGAAGCCGCCGGAACCGCTGCTCCTCGTCGAGCAGCAGCACGCGTACGTCGCCGGGGTCCATGTCCTGCCGGAAGTGGTCCAGAGTGTGCCGCAGCAGTTCGTCCGGCAGGTCCCCGAGACCGCGTGACCCGTGCTCCTCACGCCAGAGGACGGTGAGCAGGCGCCGCACCAGCCGGCGCAGCACATACCCGCGGCCGGTGTTGCTCGGCCGCACTCCGTCCCCGATGACGACGACGGCGGACCGCAGATGGTCGCAGACGAGCCGCAGCGACGTCTCGTCCAGCGGCCACAGTCCCGGCACGAGCAGGCGCCAGGGCTCGAACACATCGCTCTCGAACACCGACGACTTGCCCTGCAGGGTGGCGACCAGCCGCTCCAGACCGAGTCCGGTGTCGATGTTGCGCTGGGGGAGCGGTACGAGGGAGCCGTCGTCGAGCTTCCGGTAACGCATGGTGACGTGGTTCCACATCTCCACCCAGCGGTCGTCCTGGGAGGGCGTCGACCGCGGCGGAACGTCATCGCCACCGGCTCTACTCCCGGTCCAGAGGAAGATCTCCGAGTCGGGACCGCACGGTCCGGTCGGCCCGTTGGACCACCAGTTGTCCTCCACGGTCAACTCCACCGGAACCCCGAGCTCCTCCCACACCTGCAGGGAAGCGGTGTCGGGGCCGGTGCGGTCGTCGCCGCCGAAGACGGTGGCGTGCATCGACCGTGGGTCGACGCCCAACCCCTCGGTCAGGAGCTCGTACCCCCAACGCAGGCTCTGCGGCCCTTCGTAGTCGCCGAGCGACCAGGTGCCGAGCATCTCGAAGACGGTGAGATGCGTGGGGTCGCCGACTTCTTCGAGGTCGGTGGTGCGCAGACAGCGCTGCACGTTGACGAGCCGGTTGCCGAGCGGGTGCGGGCGCCCCTCCAGATACGGGGTGAGGGGGTGCATGCCCGACGTGGTGAACAGGACGGGGTCGCCGGGCGGCGGCAGCAGGGTCGAGCCGGTGATCCTGTGGTGTCCGCGCTCCTGGAAATAGTCGATGAACGTGCGGACGACCTGGTCGGTGTGCATGAGGTGGCTCCTTCGCGTGGAGAGCGGGGAGGCACCGGACAACGGTCCGCGCGGTGATGGATCGACGAAGGGATCCGGCGATGTCCATCGGCGGGCCGTTTCCGGTCGCCGATGGAGAGGGGGGAAAGACGTCAGGCGGCGGCAACCGGCGAGCTGGTCGCTCGCGCGGTCGCGTCGGTGCGTGGGCCTGTGACGTTCATGTGGCCGAGGATAACGAGCCCGCCGGGCGGGGGCACGCGATTATCCGCCGGGCTCACCGCGGGTGGGGATCACCACCAGTAGGCGGGGTAGCGCGGTGTCCGGGGGCGGGCGTATGAGGCGGCCCAGCCCGCGAGGACGAGCAGCCCGGCGGATCCCACGAGCAGGGGTACGAAGGTGGCGGGGCGCGGCGTGTTCAGGACGATGACGACTGCGGTCGCGCACGCGGGGGAGTGCGGGGTACGGGCCACGGTCATCACGGCGAGACTGATCCCGGCGGCGAGGGCCGCCGCCCACGGCGAACTGCCGGACGCGGCGACGACCGCGTAGCCCACGGCGGCGCACAGCAGATGCCCGACGATCACACTGCGGGGCTGGGCGAGCGGCAGCGCCGGCGCGCCATGGATGATCGCCGCGGACGCGGCCAGCGGGGGTATCAGCACGGGCTCGTGGATGACGGAACCTATCGCCACCAGAACCAGCAGCACGGCGGTCGCGGCGCTGATGTTGTGCAGGGCGGCGCCGGGCGAGGGAGGGGCGGGCGCACGACCGGCGAGGCGGGCGCGGAAGCGGGAACGGCCGGAGCGGGCAAGGGGGACAACGGGTACAGGGGCACCCGGTACGTGCGCGCAGGACACGGGGGCAGCGGATGCGCAGACAGGCTGCGCGTCAACGATTTCGTCGGTGCTCAAGACGGTGCGATTCCGGGGCAGGGCCGACGGGAGACCCGGACGGCGATGGCAGAAGGGCAGGAGTCGGCCCGTCTTCCCTCGCGGTCGGCAGGGACGTGGGCACCGGCGGCGGTCCGGGTGGGGATATCCGCGTACTCACCCGGGATTCTATCCGGCGCTCTTGCGTAGCCGCAGGTCAGGGTGCTGATCGGCGCAGGCGGTCGAGCTCGGCGCCGATGTTCTCCCGCAGCGGATCGTGCTGCGACCCCAGCGCGAACCGGTCGTCACTCCACCGTTCGCGCGGGTAGAGCCACACCGGCTCGCCGACGAGGTCCGGGGGCTCCCACTCGTAGCGCGGCCATATGTGGGCGTGCAGAAAGGGATCCGTATTGCCGAGGATCTCCAGATTCACGCGCCGGAAGCCCGGATCCGCCCGTCGACAGGTCTGCTCGACGGCTTCCCCGAGCTGGTCCATGTCGGCCAGGAACTGGAGCCGCCGCTTCCGGGGCAACTCCGAAAGCCGTTGCACTCCGGGATCGTCGACGAGGAGGACGGAGTACCCCGGCAGGAACTGCACGTCCCCGATCACGGCGAACCCCGCCCCCAGCCTCCGCAGCACGGAGGGGTTCTCACCTCTGAGCGCGCTCCCGATCCGGTCGGTCTTCCAGGCCGTGCTGCTTTCGGAGTCCATGCGACGAACCTACAAGGGCCTGCCACAGACCCCGATTCGCTGTCGCGGCCGCTGCCTTACCCCGCGACTGCGCGCTCAGGCACTAAGAGCGCGTGGCCGTGACGCACTTCTTGCCGTCGGCTTGCGCGTCGTCGCTGTCGACGGGCTTGCTGCGGTCGTACGGATCCAGTCGGTGTTCCGAGTCGGCGTGCTGCTTGTCGGCGGCGTCGAACGGCGGCGTGAAGTAGCCGGTCGGGCCGGAGCAGCCGCCGTTGGTCAGGTCGAGCGTGTAGGAGACGAGGGACATCGTGCCCGGTTCGGTGATGACCTTGTCCGGGTCGTCCCAGCTCATCACCACCTCACGCCGCACGATCGTACGGACGATGTCGGTGTCCCGCCCCCGCTCGCCCGCGGGCGCCACCGGGTACACGAAGGTGACGTCCGCCGTCACTTCGAGCGCCCCTCGTCTGCCCTCGCGGTAGGAGAGCCGGCCGCGCGTCTTGACCACGTCGCCGACCAGTTGGGCCTGCCGCGGCCGGAAGCGGCTGAACAGCAGCAGCGGGTCGGTGGTGGGCGTGGGCGTCTTCGACGACAGGGCGGTACGCAGATAGTCCTGTACGTCGGATTGGTGCGGGTTGAGCAGCCCGATCGCCTTCGTCGGCCGTTCGCCGCGCAGCACGCCGCGGTCGAGTCCGGCATCCACCAGGAAGCGCCGGCTCTGCTCCAGAGCCTTGTCGACCTGCGCGGCATCCATCCACCCGGTCGCCTTGGCCGCGGGCACGGTGATCCCTGCCGCCCCGTCTGCCCAGCGGGCGGCGGGCGAACCCCGGAAGGGTTCGTCCCAGGTGGGACGTTGCGCCGGTGCGGCGCCGGGAGCCGCACCCGGCCTCTTCGACTCGGCGGCCAGGGGAGTCTCGCTCTGTCTGCCGTCATCGCCGTCGAAGAGCCCGAACACCTGCTGGGGGAAGAGCCCCACGCCCAGCAGGGCCGCGGCCGCGACCAGCCCGGCCACGTACCAGCCGGTCCTGCGCCGGGGCCGCGCCGGTGAGTACGTACGCCAGCCTTCCGCCTGCCCGGCCGCTTCCTTGAGGCGCCGCTCCACCCCACGGGCACGCGCCGACGGCTCCACGGGAGCCCCGGCCGCCCCCTTCACCGACTCCCGCAGGAACCGATCCCACTCCTCGTCGGACACCGAGGACCCGTCCTGCCCCTCAACCCCACCCACCGCATGCTCCTGTTCTCGCCGAATGCCGCACTGCTCACAACTCGTTCTCACCGGGCTGCGGAGCCTACGAATCGGAGCGCAGCCCGAGGGCGCTGTGCTCGGCCAAACCTCGGGTGAGGTGGCTCCGTCCCGACGCCTTGGTGGTCAAAACGGCTCGCGGGTGAACGCGGCATCAGCAGTCATGGCGTGATCTTAGAGCTCGGCCGGATGTGCGCCGCCGTGTGCCTCAACTCCCCTCCGTGCGCGGCGGAGCTTCCCTCTGCGCGTGCAGTGCGCCCCCGCGGAGAGGTTCGCACCGGTCCGGGCCCGGTGATAACGCTTGAGTCACGGAGTCGACGAACGAGGTGATGAAAGGATTCGGCATGGCATCTCAGGCAATCGTTGAGGCGGGCCGGCTGTCCGCCATCGTGAAGATCCTCGACCGGGCCGGCGGCCACCTGAGCGCCGCGGTACGCGACCACACCCGGACGCCCGCCCTTCCCGGCGACCCGGAGGCCTCCGCCCTCCAGGCGCTCCTCGACCTTTCGCGCAGCGCCGCACATGAGCTGACCTGCGCGGTCCAGCACGCGGGCAGTGGCGATCTGGGCCTGGCCCAGGCGCATCTGGAGGCGGCGCGGACCGCCCCCGAGAAGCACGTCGTACCCACCGCGGGCATGCCCTTCCCGCTCCCCGTCGGCGTACGCACCGCGCTCCAACTGCTGCGCGGCATCACGGGGTTCTTCAGCAAGGAGACGGAGGAGGCCCTGGTCCGCGCGCTGACCATCACCTCCGCACCGGCCGCCTGACGCGGCGGCCGACGGAAGGCGTGCCGGGCAGCGGCGGCGCCCTCATCTCCGCCCGAACCAGGCCGCGGACGGTCCGCCGGTGGAGCGTGTGGAGGCGTACAGGGTGACCGCGACTCCGCCCTCTCCCGAGACCGCGTACGGCTCGGAGGGTCCCGTCGCATTCAGGTGCGCGGCGATCGCGTAGGCGAGCACGGTCACGGTGTGCTCGTCACCGGAGTGGATGATGATCCGGGCCGTGCCCGGCTCCGTCAGATGAAGATCACGGCTGTTCATGCCGGGGTCGACGCAGCACACGGCAATGGCAGTTCGGTGCGCGGTGCAGGTTCACCCGTCCGACTTCTATGTGCGTCCGGCGAGAGTAAGAGGTGCGGGAAAGGGTCATATGGCGCGGCGGAGCGCGGTCCCTACGACACGTCCGCGGGGGCGTCCCCGACAGGCAATCCCGTGGCCAACGCGCGGGCGGTGTCGGCGAAGTACTGCTCGTCCGCGCCCGGGGTCAGTCCGAGGAAGACACCCTTGCTGAGGCAGCTCATGATCGCCTACGACGCCGGATGGGCGGTCGCAGCCGCGGTCGGTCTCCTGGTGGCGTGGCAGGGTGGCGCTGCCGGTGGTGAGGTGTGGATGGGGTACCAGGCGGTCGCCCCGATCGCCATGGCGGCGCGGCTGGTTGCCGCTCGTCCTGTGCGGGCGGCTTCGGGCTGAGCGCGATGTGAACGATCGCGTGCCGTTAGGGGTCGCGTGACGTTGGCGGCGCGTGCCGTGAACGGTCGCGTACCGCGAACGATCGCATGACGTGAACGGTCGGTGTTCTGCGGCCAAGGGCGAGTTGAAGCCGTAATCGGGATGAATCACCCCCTTGCCACGGCCCTGTAACGGCGGCCGCAGGATGCACAACTCCCCTCCCGGTCGGCCTGTCGAACCCGGTGCATCACACAACTGCTCCGACTGGCGGCGGAACCGGTGCCGCCGCGGCCGGCGGCAGCCGCACCGCTCTTCCTCAGGCCCGACAGCGCTGACAGCGCGAACGGCGTCAACAGCGCCCGCAACGCGCACAGCGCGGACCCAGCAACGGAGTTGACCCCATGCCCAGAAACATCCTGCCCGTACGGTCGGCCGCGACCGCCGCACTGCTCCTCGTCGCAGGCGCCCTGTCCGTTCCCGCCGCCGCTGCCGAGACGAAATCCCCCGCGCCCGGCGACGCCTATGTCCTGAAGGTCAGCGCCGACCCGGCCAAGACCGACTACGACAACCGCAAGGTCGACGTGACCGGCACCGTCACCAAGGCCGACGGCACGCCCGTGTCCGGCGTTCCCGTCACGCTCCAGGAGGTCATCCGCTTCACCACCTGAAACCCGTGGGGCGACCCGATCGACCCCCACTACTACGAGCCCCGTGACCTGGGCAAACCGGTGAGCGACGCCAACGGCGAGTTCACCCTGCGCGACGTCGAGATCGACCACGTCGGCGGCAGCAGCCTCCTCAACGTCGAGCGGGACGTGCAGATCACGGCCCAGTACGACAAGGACGGCGACCTCGACACCCCGCAGGACGGTTCCTACGCGGACACCACCGTGGCCACGACCGCCAAGTCGAGCTCGCTCACCTACAAGGTCAACAAGACGAAGGTGAAGGCAGGCGACATCCTCACCGTCCAGGGCAAGGTCACCGTCCCCCAGGGCGAGTATCCGGGCGATACGGAGATCTTCCTGCAGACCTACTGGGAGAACCAGTACCACGTGAAGACGACCGCCGAGGAGGACGGATTCTTCGTGCTGTCCGTGCGGGTGTCGCGCGACGACAACGCGTTCCGGCTCCGTACGGCTCCCGGGGACCTGTACGTGAAGGGCGCGGAACAGAAACTGCCGATCACCAACACCTCGCTGCCCCGCTCGTAGCGCTCGGTCGACGGGTCCTCGGTGGCGGTGCCGGTGGCGGTGTCAGCACTGGCGTGTACGGCATCCGTGCCGGGGGCCCGCTCGTGGTGCAGGGCAGCAGAATTTACGGCGCGGTACCTCCCGCAGACATGTTTTTGCGGTGAATGCGAGCAATAGGTGTTACATCCCTTATCGATCGCCTTGATGTCGGGTGCGTAGCTTCGTAGATGTCAACACAACGGGGCGGACGAACCGCAAAGAAGCGGAACCGTCGTCCCACCCCACACCCCCCCCACCGACCCGAGAGGGACGTTCACCATGCGCAACACTCGCACCCTGCGCAACAGCGCCATCGCCGTCATCGCCACCGCCGGCATCAGCCTGGGAGCCGCTTCCGGCGCCATGGCCGCCACCCCGGACCACGCGACCCCGTCCAGCGTCAGCGCCGAGTCCGCCGCGTACGCCAAGGCCAAGCCGAAGCCGACGCCGAAGCCGAAGATCGTGAAGCTGCGTGACGGCTCGACCGCCAAGGTCTACAAGCTCGGCAAGAACAAGGCCAAGGCCGTCATCCTCGGCCCCAAGGGCGGCACGCTCATCGCCAACGGCAAGAGCGCCACGGCGAACCACAACGGCCTGCACATCAAGCTCACCCCGGGCGGCAGCCTCACCTCCTGGATGGAGAAGAGCGGCGCCGCAGCCCCGGACTCTCAGCCGACCGCGGACGAGGACGTCACCCCTGATTCCGCCGCCTGAGGCGCCCCAGCCCCCGGCAGGGTGAACGTCACGAGAGGGTGAGGGACGCGCTCACCCAGGGGTCACGCCCTGCCGGGCCTGCCTCCGTGACGCCCCGCCGCCCGCAAGCCGGCGGTGGTCCTGGCGGCCGCGGTCACGGTCCACCGCCGGCGTCGGCGTTGGCGCCACCGACACCATTAGTGCCCCTGCCCGTCCTCCGGGCGCCGCACCCTGAACCACACCGCACCCCACACGGCCCCGACCAGACCCGCGCCGAGACCGATGGTCGCCCAGTCCGAACCGCCGCCGCCGGAGCCGCCGATTCCGGCGTGGGAGCCACGTGTGGGCATCGGGTGCGGCGGGGAGGGCATCACCGACCCGGCGACATCGAGCGAGTAGCTCGACACGCCGCCCTCACAGTCCACGTCCACGTCGTATGAGCCGGCCTGCGTGCTGGGACGGATCTTCGCCGTACCGGTGTAGATGCCGGCCGACCCGGTCGACAGGGTCACCTGGGACTCGAACGCGTCGGAGCGGGCGGTCGCGGACTCGGCCTCGCAGCCGCCCGACACCGACAGGACCACGTCGTCCCCGGGCTTGGCCGGATCGGGGGTGGCGGAGAACGAAGGCTGGTCACCCGCGGTCGCCGACGGCACGGCGATGGTGAACGCGGTGGCCGTGGTCAGGGCGGCGGTGGCGACGGCGGATATGGCACGCATGGCTCGTCCTCGTTCCGGACGCGGCCGGACCGGGCGGGTCGCTGGGTGCCGCGTCTGCTACTCATGCAAGCCAGAGCCGGAGCGATCCGGCGCGCTGGAGAGAGCCAGCCGGGGTACGTCGCGGGTTTCGACGCCGCGATGCGTCGCCCGGTACCGGACCGGACCGTACGACGACTGCTCGCCCCTGGTGCCGTCCCGGCTACACGGACCCGTCCCGGCGACACGGACACGCGCACAGCACCCGGAGTGCGTGTCCTGTCTGTGTCCTGCCTCCTCCAACAGCGTGCCCCGCCACCTGACGGCCCCGCCGTCGACAAGATCCACAGCCGTCCCTAGCCTGACCCCCATGTCCACCCCAGCACCCGCCTCAGTGCCCCATCCCCAGTCCACCTCCGTGCACGCACTGGCCTACTGCCCTCTGACCCCGGCCGCCGTGGCAGAGTTCCTGGCCCTGCCGGAACAGCCGGGTCCCGCGGAGGACTTCGACGCGCTCGACGCCGTTCTGCGTGCTCGGGGCTGGAGCTGGGAACACGAATGCCTCACGGACTCCTACCGCACGGGTCACGGGCATCCGTTGTGCACCGAGGGCGACTCTCCTTTCGGAGATCCGGAGGCGCGGGCCTTCCTGGTGTTCGGCGAGCTGTACCCCGTCGATCCGGACGACGAGGACCTCACCAACATGCCGTGGCTGGGCGAACTCGTGGACGACTGGGGCCGGGCCCCGGGTTGGACGGTGCGACGTCCGTTCTCACTGCAGGAGTGCGCCGAGGTCCTCGACCGAGCCGCGGATGCCGTCGCCGCTCATCTCGGAGCTGCTCCGGAGAGGACGGTCACGAGCGACGCGGCCGTGGTGACGGGCCCGCCGATGCCTCACCGGATATGGCGCACCGCCACGCACGCCGTGATCGTGGGGCCACACGCGGACAACGGCCCGTACGGCTACCTCACCCACCTGCAACTCGCCGCCTCCCCCCTGAGCATGGCCCCTCATATGCCGCTCGCGGACGACCCGGAGGGGATGGCCCGCTGGATCGAGGCGCACATCGACTGGTGACGCATCGCCGTCACGGTCTGGGGAGCTCACCTTCCCGTCAGCCAGTCGAGCAGGGGGCGTCGTTACTGTTGCCGCAGTCACCGCCGAAAGGGCAGCGCTTACACCGGGGCAGCGCCGAGCCCAGCCCATATGAAGATCGCGGCGCGGTGGAGATGGACGCGCTAGCCCGCGTACGCAATCACGTCGTCCACCGAAGCGTTGCCGCCGCAGATCACCAGGCCGAGTCGCGTCTCGTCGCCGGTCTTGGCGAGGACGCGGCGGGCGGCCGGCAGGAGGCAGCCGGCCGCGGGTTCGGCCCACACCTTGGCGTGTTCGGCCAGCTCCCGGACACCGGCGAAGGCATCGGCCTCGGGCACGACGAGGACCTCGTCGACCAGGTCGCGCACCATGGTGTAGGTCAGAGGAGAGACCGTGGGCGCACCGAGCGTGGTGATCCGCGAGTTCACGTCCACCTGTACCGGCCCGCCGTGGGTCAGCGCCTGCGACATCGCGTCGGCGCCGACAGTCTCCACGCCCCACACCCGTACACCCGGACGCCGCGCCCGCAGCGCCGCCGCCACACCGGCGATCAGTCCACCCCCGCCGATGGAGACGAGGACGTCCGTCAAATCGCCCGCGTCCTGCGCGAGTTCGAGCCCCACCGTGCCCTGCCCCGCGATCACCACCGGGTCGGCGAAGGGATGCAGGAGCGTGAGGCCCTCGGTCTCCAGCTGTTCCATGAGGGCGAACGCCTCGGCCATGGTGGGGGTCAGCCGCACATCCGCTCCGGCGGCACGGGCCTGTGCCACGGAGCGCGTGGGCGCGGCCTGCGGCATGACCACCGTCGCCCGCACGCCCAGCGCGGCCGACATCTCCGCCACGGCGACGCCGTGATTGCCGCCGGACACCGCCACCACGCCGGCCGCACGCTGTTCGTCGGTCAGCGTCAGCAGCTTCGAGACGGCACCTCGTGCCTTGAACGAGCCGCTGCGCTGTAGCAGTTCGAGCTTGACGGTGACCGGAACCCCGAGCAGCGCGCTCAGCCCAGGACTGGGCAGTGTGGGAGTCCGCACCACGTGACCGGCGATCCTGGCCGCTGCGGCCTCCAGCTCCTCGACACCGATCATGGCGCCCCCTTCACGTCACTTCTCACTTCGTACGCCGTATCCGACTGCACGATACGTGGGTGCCCTCCGGAGCTGTCGTGCGGATCGCCCTCCTGTCCAACCGCTCAGGAAATATCGGATCGCGTGAGGTGTTCGTCCGCTGGCACTCTGCTCCCATGGATCACGCGGAAGTACTGCTCATCGGGGGACGCGCCGGCGTCGGCAAGACGACGGTGGGATGGGAGGTCTCGGCGCTGCTGCGCTCCGCGGCCGTCGCTCACGCGGTCATCGACGGCGACTTCATGGGGATGGTGCACCCGGCGCCGGAGGGCGACCCGAACCGCACAGAGATCACCGAGAGCAACCTGACGGCCGTGTGGGCGAACTACGCGGAGCTCGGCTACCGACGCCTGATCTACACGAACACCATGAGCGTCCTGCCGGAGACGACAGGCATGTTCGAACGGGCGATGGGCGCCGAAGTGGGGCTCGTACGCGTCCTGCTCACCGCGTCCGACGCCACCGCCCGTGAGCGCCTGGTGGGACGAGAAATCGGCTCGGAGCTGGAGCACGAGCTCGAAGGAAGCGCCCGCAAGGCACGGATCCTGGACCGACGGGCCCCCGCGGGGACGGTGCGCGTGGTGACGGACGGGCGGCCGGTCGTCGACATCGCGCGGGAGGTGACGGCCGCGACAGGCTGGGCCGGTCCCTGCTTCACCGGCAGCTCCTGACCGCTCCCGATCCGGGACACGTCTGCGCACTCCGGCACGCGTCTACCCTGGCCCGATGATGGATGCGGGGGACTTCCGGGCCGGTGACGTGCTGTCGATCGCCTGCCCTTTCACGGCAACCACCATCGAGAGGGCCCTCACGTGGGACCACGTATCGGTTCGCTGGCCCTGGTGGGACATCGACAGCGACAACGAGTTCGTACGCTGGAACGGGATGGTCGCCCTCGGCGTGCCCGGCAATGGGTATGCCGCACCTGAGGTGGCGGTCGAGGTGTTCCGAACGGACCCTCCGCCCGAACACCTCGAAGCGGGAGACGTCTGCCGGGTCGGCATACCACCGACCGTGGTGCACGTGACAGCCGTCGAAGACCACGCCCCCCCACTGCGGACAGGCTCGCTGCCGCACCCCACCCGCACCGTGACCGTGCTGCGCCGAGGTCTGTCCTACCGCGAGTTCCCGGACGAGAGCCACCTCGACGGCTCGGGATACGGCATCCACCCGGGCGACGGGATTCCCTACACCTTCGAACTGCTGCTGCGCCCCTACGCATTTCTCCAAACGGGCGACGAAGTCGCCGACGCCATGGGTCGGGCATGGCGGTTCAACGGTCCCTGGGACTGGACCCCCTTCGACGGAGAGCCGGCCGGCCCGGGCCCCGCGTGGCCGCTCTCCCTGCTCACCCGAGCAGGGACGCCCCGCTCAGCCGAGGCTGCCGAAGCGGTGGCCGCGAGCACAGCGAGCGGTTCGCACCAGGACACGGTCCGCGACTGGATGGCCCTCACAGAGGCCTCACCGACACCCTGACCCGAGTTCCATCGCGGGGGAACTCAGCCCGCTCGTCGAGCCGCGTCGTGAAGACGATCGACCATCCAGAACTCCCGCACCCGTTCGCCGTCCCCCGTCATCGCCGAGACCAACGAGCTCATGATGTCCGGGAAGCAGGCCTTCGTGCCGGGCCGGTGTTCCGCCACACACGTCGCGAGGATGCCGAAGACGATGGCCTGCCGGAAGAGCAGGTGGGAGGGCCGCTCCCACTCCGGAGTGAACTCCTCGGGTTCGTCGGCCAGCAACGTATGGGACCGGGAGAGCGCGAGAGTGCCCGCGGCGTCGAGTTCGTGCCGTGTTCGGTCACGTTCGGCAGCCGTCGTGTCGTCCATCGCGAGAGCGGACACAGCCAGCGGGTGGGCACACAAGTCGGCGTGTGCCACGGCCAGTTCCAGTGCGTGCCTGCGCATGCGTCCCATCAGCGCGGGGCCCAAGTCCGACACATAGCTGACGAAAGGCTCCCGCTCCAGCAGCGGTGAGTCCACGAGCCCCTGGCCGAGCACATATCGGGGGACTTCCGTTATCCGTACACAGCGATGGGGACCTCGCACCCATGCCTGGTCGAACCGCGCACCCGTCGCGCGCTCGACAGCCGCGAGCCCTGATCCCCAGGTGCCCCCGACTCCCAGAGTCAGGCCCTTGAGCAAGGGCTCCCATGCGTCCGGCCGCGCACCGTACGGGTCCTCGGGGACGACCATGTCGAGGACGGACTGGAGCAGACCGTCCTCGGCCAGGCTGAGCTGGGCCACCGCGTTGACGTTCCAGAACGCGCTGGCGGTGCGGCCCAGGCGGGAGAGCGGGCGCAGGACCTCCTCGCGGGACCCCTGGAAGTTGTTGCTCTCCACCGCGACGACCGTCGCTCCCGACCTGGAGACGAGGATGTAGTCCCCGTCGTCGTCCAGCTCGCGCAGGTCCTCCAGGCGTACGGGCCGGGCATCGGCGGGGTCGCCGCCGAAGGCCCGGATCACGGCGTCCTCATCACCGCCGCACACGGCCGTGAACGTGGCTGCCACCTGCAGCCCCAGGTCTTCGAGGAGCTCGTCGAGATGTTCGGGTGAGGTCATACGGCGATTGTCGCCGCCGCCACTGACAACGGGTCTCAGGCCTCCCCACGTGCGGCGGTAGTTGGGAGCTGGGAGGCAGGGGGCTCGGCTCGAGGCTCCCTGTGGCGGCCGCCGATACCAATACCGCTGGTACCGCTGGACTCCTGATCAGCGCACCTGCGAGGCTCGGCCTCGTGAACATTCTCGATGTCCTGACCACCATGGCGAAGACAGGCAGGCTGGGCCCGGTCTTCATCGGAGCCGACTGGAACGACGTGACGGCGGCACTCGGCGAGCCGTGGGACATCGGGACGATGAGCCGGAGGCGCGAGTGGCCCAGGCTTTTCGCCTACGGGGACCTTGAACTGAGCGTCTGCCGCTGCCGGAAGGTCTCGCTCATCTGCGTGCAGACCTGGCGTGACGTCATCGATTTTCCGCCGTCACTGGCCGGGGGGACGGACACCTTCCCGGCAGAGCTCGGGCACACGGACGTCGTTGCCGCCTTGGACACCACAGGTTGCTCCTGGGAGCCGTACGCCCCGCTGACCTTCGGCGATCAGCGCACGCTCCTCGTCACCCCGTCGAGGGCGACTTTCACCTTCGCGATCCCCGAGGGCGAGGACCCCGTGCTGCACGTGATGGGCCTGCCCGGCGACGGACACGACTGCTCCGCACAGGCCGCGGCGGGCCGGGGCCACCGAGCCGGGGCGGGGTCCCACGGGCCGGACGAGCGACAGGTTGCCCACCATGGCTGAACTCGGCGCCGTCGCCTGGCCACCCGCTCCGATGAGGACCGAGCGGCTCGTGCTCCGTGAGTCCCGGGCAGGGGACCGTACGGCGTTCATCGAGCTGTTCGCGTCGTCGGAGGTGCGCACGTATCTCGGTGGTCCTCGTCCGCGCGACGAACTCGAACGCGCCGTGCCGGAGATACCCGGGCGCCGCCCCGGTGTCTTCGTGGTCGAGCTCGACGGGGCGCCGATCGGCACGGTCATGCTCGACCGACGCGACGCGGAGCGTCCTGGGCACCTCGGCCCGGAGGGGGCGGAGGCGGAGCTCGGGTACATGCTCCTGCCGAGCGCGTGGGGACGCGGGTACGCCGCCGAGGCGTGCGCCGCGGCACTCGACTGGTTCGCCGCCGTGCTTCCCGGCGAGCCGGTGGTGCTCTGCACCCAGACAGCGAACGACCGCTCGATGCGCCTCGCGGCGAAGCTGGGGTTCGTGGAGGTGGCACGGTTCGAGGAGTTCGGTGCCGAGCAGTGGTTCGGCGTCCGGTCCCCGGTGACGTCGGCCGATTGACCGGAGGCCGCCTCCGGGCTGTGGTGTCGGCTCAGGGCTCAGGCTCACGCTCAGGCGCCGACTTGGGATTGTCGTGTGCGGGACCGTCACCGACGCGCGCGCTGCATCCGGAGCGGCTGCCGTGTCTGCCGCATCCGACGTGTCTGCCGCGTCCTCCGTACGAGATCCGCCGCCGCGGACGGCCAGGCTCCGTACTCGAAGGTGAACCCGGCGTCCCTCAGTCGCCCTGGCACCACCCGACGGCTCTTCAGGAGGAGTTCGGTGTCGGAGCGCAACACGAAGGCGCCGACCTCGGCCATCCACCGCGTCGCGGGCAGCCAGACCGGCATGCCCCAGGCGCCACGCAACGCACGCATGAACTCCCGTTGCGGCAGCGGGCCGGGAGCGGCGAGATTGACCGGTCCGGTGATGTCGTCCCGGTCGATCAGGAATTCCACGGCCCGTACGAAGTCGCGGTCGTGGATCCACGACACGTACTGCGCGCCGCCCGCGACCGGCCCGCCGAGGCCGAGCCGCGCCAGCCACAGCAGGTAGTCGAAGACGCCGCCGCGGTCGGGGCTCATCACCATCGCCGATCGCAGGGCCACCTTGCGCGTGTCCGGCGTCGCGGCCCGCTCCTGCTCCCGCTCCCAGTTCCGCGCGATCTCGACGCTGTAGGACCAGTAGCCGGGGAGGCCGGGCTCATCGCCGCCGATCGCGCCGGTGACCTCGTCGTTCGGTGCGTCGAACCGGTGGGCGTAGATGGTGGCGGTGCTCATCTGGAGCCAGACCCGGGGCGGCTTCCGGGCGGCGGCGATCGCCTCGCCCACGACGCGCGCGGAGTCGACGCGCGAGTCCATCATGGCGCGGAGGTTCTCGTCGGTGTAGCGGCAGCTGACGCTGCGTCCCGCGAGATTGATCACGACGTCACTGCCGTCCACCGCCTCCGCCCAGGGGCCGAGCGTGCGTCCGTCCCACGGGACCTCACCGTCCCGCTCCGGATGTCGTGTCAGAACCACGACCTCGTGGCCCGCGGCGGCCAGCGCCCGGCGCAGCACGCCGCCCACCTGGCCGGTCCCTCCTGGCAACACGATCTTCACTGGGCCTCCCCTCCCGTGACGCGACGCGACACCTGAAGTCGTATGTCGTACAGCGAGCGTACGACCAGCTCGTACGGGCGCGGAGCGCGGCCCGGCCCTGACCGCGCCTGACTGCGGAGAGGAGCGCCAATGCCAGGTCCGCAAGGTGGTGTTGCTGTGGCAGACTGCGGCGCGCCACGTCTCGCAGCAGCAACGGAGTAGGCCATGACCGCAGGTGCACCCAAGCCGACGATCGACACCAGCAATCCGCATCCCGCCCGTGTCTACGACTGGCTGCTCGGCGGAAAGGACAACTACCCCATCGACGAGGCCGTGGGGGAGAAGCTGCCGCCCCAGGCGCGGGACGCCGCACGGCAGAATCGTGCCTTCATGCACCGCGCGACCGCCTGGCTCGCGAGCCAGGGCGTCGACCAGTTCCTCGACGTCGGCACCGGTATCCCCACCGAACCGAACCTGCACCAGATCGTCCAGGAGATCGTGCCGTCGGCGCGGGTCGTCTACACCGACAACGATCCCATCGTGCTGCGGCACGCCGAAGCCCTGCTGGTCAGCCGGCCCGAGGGAATGACGGACTACATCCAGGCGGACGTCCGCGAGCCGCTGGAGATCCTCGAGCATGCCCGCACCCTGCTGGATTTCGACCGGCCGATCGCGCTCTCCCTGATCGCGCTCATGCACTTCCTGCCCGACGACCAGGACCCCTACGGCATCGTGCGCACGCTGGTCGACGCCATGCCCTCGGGCAGCCACCTGGTCCTCTCCCACGCCTCCTCCGACCTCTTCCCCGAGCTGTCGGCGCAGGTCACTGCCGAGTACGCGAAGGGCGGCATCCAGCTCGGCTTCCGTACCCGCGCCGGGGTCGCCCGCTTCTTCGACGGCCTCGAACTCCGCGAGCCGGGCCTGGTGACAGCCACGGAGTGGTTCAACGGCACCGCGCAGCCGGACACGGAGGACTGCGGGATCTACGCGGCGGTGGCGCGCATCCCGTGACGGGCGGGGGAGGCCTTGAGGGGAGGTCCCGCGTCCCGCTGCGGGGGAGGTCCCGCGTCCCGCTTGAGGGGAGGCCCCGCGTCCCGTGACCCGTGTACCGCCCCACGCACTCGACCGGTTGGAGCACAGCCGCGCGCAGGTTCGTGACGCACGGGTGAAGCTGGACCTCCCATCGCGCCCACGCCTCAGGAGTCCTCCGGTGCCAGCTCGCAGCCCACGGCGGCCACGCCTTCCCCTCGTCACCCTGCTGGCCGTCGCCTGTGCGGCCGGGCTGGTGTCCGCCCCGGCCCAGGCCGCGGGCCCATCCGCCGACGACGACCGCGCGCTGCGACGGCAGTTGCGGGAACTGACCGCCGCCCCCGGCGGGCCGCCCGGTGTGATCGCCGTCCTCAAGCGCGGATCCCGCACCGAGGTCTACCGGGCCGGAGTAGCCAGGACGGGCCCCGGCCGTCCGATCGCGACCACCGATCACATGCGCATCGCGAGCACGGCCAAGGCGTTCAGCGGCGCGGTCGCCCTTCGGCTCGTCAGCCAGGGGAAGCTGCGACTGAACGACACCATCGGCAAGGTGCTTCCCCAGCTGCCGCGCGCCTGGCACCGGGTGACGCTGCGGCAACTCCTCGACCACACCAGCGGGCTGCCGGACTTCAGCGCGAACCCGGAGTTCCTCGCCCTGGTGAGAGAGGATCCGCGCCGCCACTTCGACTCCCGCCGACTGCTGGACTTCGTGGCCGACGAGCCGCTGGAGTTCCGTCCGGGCAGCCGGTACGCGTACTCCAACTCCGACAACATCGCCGTGGCGCTGATGGCGGAGGCGGCGACGGGATGCCGCTACGAGGAGCTGCTCGACCGGCTCGTGTACCGCCCGCTGAATCTGCGCGGCACCAGCCTCCCGCAGGGGTACCGCATGCCCAGGCCGTACATGCACGGCTACGACGTCACCCCGCCGGACCCGCCGGAGGACGTCAGCGAGGTGCTGAGCGCCTCGGGCGTCTGGGCATCGGGCGGGATCATCTCCACGCCGAAGGACATGACGGCCTTCATCCGCGGTTACGCGGGCGGAAAGCTGATCTCCGACAGGACTCGCCGGCAGCAGCTGAAGTGGGTGAACGGCGCATCCGAACCCGCCGGGCCCGGGCAGAACAAGGCCGGTCTGGCCGTCTTCCGGTACAAGACCCGCTGCGGCGTGGTCTACGGCCACACGGGCAACTTCCCCGGCTACACCCAACTGATCGCCGCCACCCCGGACGGCAAGCGGTCACTGACGGTCTCCCTCACCACCCAGATCAACAAGAAGACCAAGCCGAGGCTGCTGAAGCGGGTGCGGAGCGTGGAGGAGAACCTGGTCTGCGCGCTGCTGCGCAAGGACTAGCGGACGAGGTTCGCCTCCGGGGGCTACTCCAGCACGCCCAGCTCACTGTCTCCGGGGGATCTACTCCAGCACGCCCAGCGCACTGTCTGGCCGACAGTGCGTACACGCCCGAGTGCCACGCGCCAGCTCCCACCGCGCCTCGTCCCGCGTCACGGGGGAGCGTCGCTTCCCGGCCGCGTAACAGTCGCCGCGGTGCACCTCGATGGGCGGGCCACCCTGTCCGATGCCCCGCTCCACGATCCACTCCGGGGCCGGCGGACGGACCTGCTCGCCGCGTGTCCGCTCGGCCTCGCGCCGTTCCTCGTCCGCGATCCACCGGTCGGTGCGTGCCAGGTCCCGCGCCTGTACGCGCCTCAGGAACCGGAGCAGGTCGAGGCGTGAGACGGACCTCTCATCCACCTGAGCGTGCCCGGCGCCGCAGCTCCGCGCGCTCGGCCGGTGACATGGGTCGGGCGGCGAGCTGCTGCGACAGCCGGAGCAGGCGGCGCCGCAGCTCGGTCCGGCCGGGCTGGTCGGCGAGCTGTCGGTAGGTGGCCGTCCATGCCCGTTGGGTCTGCACGAGGTCGTCGGGGATCGAGTGGCGGCGCATGCCTCGTACTAGATCATATGTTCGATTTTCTGTTCAAGCGCGGGTGCGGCACCCGCGCCCGGACCCCCCCGTCGCGTCACTTCCAGGGATCGGTGAACGACCGGCCCGGCACCGGCTTGGCGATCAGCGCCACCGGGATGAAGAAGCCGACCTGGCCGATGGCGAACATCAGGGTGGCGAGCGCCTTGGCCCCGTAGTGCTCGGCCGCCTGCGCGTACAGCCCGTCGGAGACCCTCTCGCCGCCCGTGGACGGCTGAAGCACCGCTTCCACGAGCGCCAGTGCGGCACGCTCGGCACCGGTGAAGTACGGGGAGTCCTGCCAGGACGCCACCGAGGTGAGCCGCTCCTCGGACTCCCCGGCCTTCCGAAGGAATCCCGTGTGCAGAACGGTGAGGTAAGTGCTGCCGACGATCTGACCGGCACGCAACTGCACCAGACCGATCGTGGAACGCGGAACCGAGCCGTTGCCGGTGACCTTGAACAACGCCGCCGACACCTCCGCCAGCTCGGGAACGAGCTCCGCGGGGTCATCGGACATGCGCGGAACCATCCGGGGCTCCGTCGTGATCGAACGTGCTGCCGTCATCGTCACCATCTCCTCGGGGTTGTCGAGTTGCTGTCACTGTCCCGACGGAGCGCGAGGGAAAAAGGTGACAGGCAACCGCCGGCGGCGACGGGCGGAGAGCCATCACGGTCAGGCCGTGGGACCCGGCGCAGGGAGATCGAGGGAGCGCGCCACCGCGGCCGTGACGGCAGTGCAGTGGTCCGGCAGGTGAGCGGAGGACCACTCGGCTGCCAGCGCGAGGAAGCCGGTCAGGTCCCGCTCGACACCGACGAGCAGGTGACGGAGCTCCGGTACGCCCAACTCGATCACCGGACTGTCGCTCTCCTCGATGTTCACGGTGAGCCGGACGGTGTCGCCGAAGCGCTCCGCTGTCGGTGAGACGGGGTCGTGTCCGAAACCGCCGGTGGAGTCGTCGATGACCCGCAGACCGCCGGACGCGATGGGGCTACGGGCTGCATCATGATCACCCGGCCGAGTCTCCCGCGTGCCGCCCTTGGGCCGCCTCTTCATTACGTTCCGGTTCATCACGTTCCGGGCCGGACGGCTTGGTGGTCATTCTGATCTTGATGTTGTTCTCGCCGTGCCGGAATTCCTCGTGCAGGCCCAGTCGCTGGTAGAGGGCGCGGGCCCGCTCGTTGACGACGAGGACGTCCAAGGCGAGGTCCTGGCCCTGTCGGCGGGCCTGGTGCAGGAGGCCGCGGATGAGCAGGCTGCCGATGCCGCTTCCCTGGTGGTCCGGGTGGATCTCGATCCGTGCCAGGTAGATCTCGGTCGGCCGGTGTTCGACGTGGAGCATGCCGACGTCCGTGCCGTCGGCGGTGACGATCTGCCATCGGTCAGGTGTGAACGCGCTTGCGTGGAAGCCGCGTTGGGTCCCTTCGTCCCAGCTCCAGATGCTCGTGATGTGGTCGCCCATGGCCGCTCTGTGCAGCTGGAAGCAGTACTCGCTGTCCGCGGCAGTGGCCGGCCGCAGGTCGATGGCGGTCATGTGACCTACTCCAGGGTGCGCTCGGCGGTGCAGTGCGACGTGCTCTGTTGAGCTCGGGCGCCCAGCAGCGCGGTACCGCGCAGCCTGTACCGCGCCGCTGGACGCGCATGAGGGTTGATGTGCCCAGAGACGGGGCAGCTAAGCCGCTGCACAGCCGCAGCCAGCGTCAGTGCCACAGCCATACGGCTGCGCGGTCACTGGACGGCGGCGCTCTCAGCCGCCCCCGTTGTCCTTGTTCCCGCCGCCTCGTCCACCCCATCCGCAACGGCGGCGGAACCCGAGTCCCTCGGGCCTCGAAGAGCAACGTAGACCAGCAGTACGCCCATGACGGCGACGCCCGCCCACATGGCCTGCTGCCAGCCGTCGACGAAGGACTGTTGCGCGGTGTGGACCAGATCCCGAGAGTGGCTGCCCGTGCTCGGGGCGACCTCGACGGCGTTGGCGACGCCTTGGCGTGCCGTCTCCGCGACGCCCCGCGGGATCCCGTCGAGCTTGTCGGCGATGGCACCGCGGTAACCGTTGGCCAGGAGCGCGCCGAGCATCGCGACACCCAGGGCGGTGCCGAGTTCGCGTGTGACGTCATTGAGTGCCGAGGCGACGCCCTGTGCGGCGCGGGGCAGGGAACCGGTGATGGCCTCGGTGGAGGGAGTCATCGACAGGCCCATGCCGATGCCCATGGCGAGCATGCCGGCGAGAACGGACAGGTAACCACCGTCGACGGAGACGAACAGCGCCATCAAGGCGAGGCCGAGGGCGGACAGGGCGATGCCCACGGTCATGGTGGAGCGGGCGCCGACCCTGGCGGCCATCTTGGGGGCCAGGCCGGACGTCGCCATCATCATGACGGCCATCGGCATCATCGCCACCGTGGACAGCAGGCCCGACCAGCCCAGCACGGCCTGGAAGAACGGGAACAGGACGACGGCGATACCGGCCTGCACACCGAAGACGACGAGCAGCGTAAGGGAACCGCCGGCCAGCCCGCGCCGACGGAAGAGGCGTACGTCCAGCAGTGACGCGTCGCGCCGGTGCAGCTCCCAGGCCACGAAGGCGACGGCGGCGACGCCACCGACGGCCAGACCGATGAGCGAGACAGGGGCGGTCCAGCCGCGCTCGGGGCCTTCCTGCAGGACGAAGATGAGCCCGACCACGGCGATGGCGGACAACGACGCGCCGACGATGTCGAAGGAATGGGCGGAGTGTTCACGGGAGTTGGGCACCGACTTCACGGTCATCGCCAGCGCGACGACGACCAGTGCCACGGGCAGGGTGAACAGCCACCGCCAGTCCGCGACGTCCACGAGGAGCGCGGAGAGGAACATGCCCAGGATGCCGCCACCCCCGGCGACGCCGGTCCACACTCCGATCGCCTTGCCCCGTTGCTCCTCCGGGAAGGTGGAGGTGATGACGGCCAGCGTGATCGGCATGATCATCGCGGCGCCGACGCCCGCGGCCACGCGCGCGCCGATCATCACCGCGGCCGATGGTGCGAGCCCTGCGACGACGCCGGCCGTGCCGAAGACGATCAGTCCGGCGACCAGCATGGGCTTGCGGCCCCATCGGTCGCCGAGCGCACCGAGCGGCAGCAGCAGGGCGGCGAGGACGAGGGTGTAGATGTTGATGATCCACAGGACCGTGGTCTGCGAGGCGCCCCACTCCACGGCCATGTGGGTCTGGGCGACGTTCAGGCCGGACACCGACGCGATGACGGCCATCAGCGCGATCGACACGGCGATGAGGATCGCGCGCAGCTGACGCGCGTCCGGCGTGCCGCCGATACCACTTGTGGGTGTGGCAACTGTCTGGGGAGGCTGGTTGTCACTCATGTTTTCCTCTCGAAAAGGGCGTGCGAGACGTCCGCATGCGCCTCGCCACCGGGCCCGCCCGCGACATGTCGCGCCATTCCGTCGTACGGGGCCACCAGGCATCCGACGTTAAGCACACCTTGCACAAGAGGCATACGATGTTGCCCATGACGCAAGAAGATGGGGCGCTGGACAGCCTCGTACGCAAACGGATCCGCGCCCTGCGCGTCGCCCAGGGCTGGTCCTTGGAGGAGCTGGCCACCCGCGCCCATCTCAGCCAGTCCTCACTGAGCCGGATCGAGAACGGGCAGCGCCGCCTCGCACTGGACCAGCTCGTCACCCTCGCCCGCGCCCTGGACACCACTCTGGACCAGCTTGTGGAGAACGCCGCCGACGACGTCGTCATCAGCCCGACGATCGACGGTGCCCACGGTCTGATGCGGTGGCCCGTGAAGGGTGACCCCGGCCTGAGCGTCATGCGTCAGCGCATGACCGAACCCCCGCCCGACAACCCCGCCCGCATGCGGGCGCACCCCGGCCGCGAATGGCTCGTCGTGCTCTCCGGCACCGCGATCCTCATGCTCGGCCACCGCCGGTACCGCGTCGAGACCAACCAGGCCGCCGAATTCCCCACGATGATGCCGCACGCGATCGGGGCCGAAGGCGGCCCGTGCGAGATCATGGGCATCTTCGACCGGGACGCCCGCCGCGGCCACCAGCGGGACGCCGACGGCAGCGGCGAGAGGGCCGGCACGCAGGGAGCGGGGTGAGGTGGTGCTCAGGCTGGTGCTGTTGTTGCGGGCCGAGCATCGGACCGCGCCATCGTCTTGCTTTTGAAGCAAGAACTCGAGCGTTCCACGCATGACGCTCGTACGGTTGCGGACATGACGCACGCACACGCACACGCACACTCACACACGCACACTCACCACGACGACAGAGGACAGGCGGAGATCCTCGACCTGGACGCCGAGGTGCTCGCGGAGCACATCGCGTCCATCACCGCGTGGCTTCCCCTGCGGGCCGAGCCGCGCCGGATCGTGGACCTGGGCTGCGGCACGGGCGCGGGTACGTTCGCGCTCCTCGAACGCTTCCCCGAGGCGAACGTGACCGCGGTCGACGCCTCAGCCGGGCATCTGCAGCTCCTGCGCGAGAAGGCCTGCGCCCGCGGCGTCTCGGACCGGGTGAGCACCGTGCAGGCCGACCTCGACCTCGGCGACTGGCCCGACCTCGGCACACCGGACCTGGTGTGGGCCTCGGCGTCGATGCACCACATGGCCGACCCCGACCACGCACTGCGCAGTGTTCACCAACTGCTCGCGCCGGGCGGCCTGTTCGCCGTCGTCGAGCTGGACGGCTTCCCCCGCTTCCTGCCGGCCGACGCCCCCGAGGGTCGGCCGGGACTGGAGGAGCGCGCCCACCGAGCGACCGACAGCTTCCACGCGGAACACGTCCCGCACCGTGGTGCCGACTGGGGTCCGATGCTGGCCGCCGCAGGGTTCACCGTCGAGGACGAGCGCACCGTCACCGTCAACATCGAGGGCAACCGCAGCGAGGCCGTGGGCCGCTACGCCCACGGCAGCCTCCAACGCATCCGCGGCGCCGCCGAGGCCACGCTCAGCCCCCAGGACCTCGCCGCCCTCGACGAACTCCTGGACGCCGACGGCCCGCACAGCGTCCTGCGCCGCGAGGACCTCACGGTACGCACGGACCGCACGGTCTGGGCAGCCCGCCGCACCTGACCGCGGGCTGCCGGGTCGCCCTTCGGCGCCGCGCAACCACCACCCTCACCAGTACTGGATCATCATGTTGGTGCAGATGATGATCCCCACTCCGAGGACGCCGAGACCCAGCACCGTCCGGAACATGTCCTTGCCCGGACCGGGCTCGGAGGCGGTGGCCTTGTCGGGCTCGTCGCCCGCGTAGTACACGAGGGTCTCGTCGCCCGCCTCGCGGCTCGGCGGGCCACCCGACTCCTTGAACCGGACGGCCATGCCGTTCGTCGTCGTGAAGTCGTACTCGTGCCACTGAATGCGCCGCGCCACGTTGTTGACCATCTGGACGGTGATCCAGGCACGCACCACCCGCGCCTGCGCGGTGAGCCCGCTCTCCCATGCCGCGCGCCGTTCCCGCGTCCGGCGCACGATCGCGTAGGCGGCCCAGAGAGCCAGCACGATGAGCAGCGGGAAGAAGACGTGGAAGACGAAATCCATGCGGTACGTACCCCCGTACGCGAGAAAGGCAGCAGGCAGCCACGAGCACCGCGGCTGCCTCAGATCACGGTGCACGCGGACCCTACCCGAGGCTCGACGGGAGCATGACACCGCAGTGCGTTCCTGATGCCAAGCGCGGCCACGGGCGTATATGCGACCTGGAGTTGGTACGCGTCAGGGGCCGGTCCCCTCCTCGGCCGCGGGAGGGCGGAGCCGGCCCCGACCGATCACTCCGCCAAGTTGTAGAAGTGGATCGGCGTGTTCGGTTCGAAGCCGATGCGCGGGTACACCGGTGCCCCGGCGACAGTCGCGTGCAACGTGGCGCGGGTCAGGACCGTCGCCGTGGCGCCCTCGTAGAGGGCCTTGCGTGTGACCGCTTCGCCGTAGCCCTTGCGCTGCCACTCCGGGTCGGTGGCCACGAAGGCCACGAAGAGGCGGCCCTCCGCCTCGACCGTCGCCGCGCACGCCACCGGAACGTCGCCGCGCATGGCCAGGTACGCGTACATCTCGCTCGTCCAGTGCGCGGAGCCGGTCAGACCGTCGCGGCCCTCCTCCAACGGGAAGCCGTACGCACGTGACTGGAGGTCCGCGTAGGCCCGCAGGTGCTCCTCGGTGCGCACGCGCACGAACGTCAGGTCGGGGTGGACCGGGTCGGGGACGGGGAGGAGGTCTCCGGCCATGCCCGTGCCGGGGAAGGCGTACTGCAGGCCCGCCCGCTCGGCCGCCGCCGTCAGCGTGGTGCGGGCCTCGCCGTCGAGGAGGTCCTCGAAGAGCCACAGGAAGCCCGGGTGCTTCTTCGCCCGCATGATGTCCGCCGCCTGCGTGAGGCGTTGTGCGAGGAGGTCGGGTCCCACTCCTGATTCGGTCAGCGTGATGGTGTTGTAGAACGAGAACTGGCAGTCCGCCCAGCGGACGGCGATGCCGGGGAGGTCGCGTACATCCGCGTCCGCGTCGCGGTCGAGCACCAGGCCCCGCCAGGCCACGGTGAGCTGTCGTGCCGATTCGATGGACGCCGTGGACGCCGTGGGGTCAGTCACCGTACTCCCAGAGGTAGTCGAGGCCGTTGAGGATGTCGTCGAGGACCTCGGTGTCGTTGTCATCAGATGATGCCCTCGAACTGCTTGTCCTCGGTGGGGGAGCTGGAGCGGGGCACATGGTAGGAGTCGCGGTCGAAGCGCCGCCACAGGGCCGCGATGAGGAAGGCCACCACCACGGCCACGGGCGTGTAGTTGAACGTGCTGGCCGTGACCGGGCTGCTCTGCGGCAGCAGGAACAGGACCGTGACCGCCGCCGCCCACACCACCGCGATCCAGCCGATCGGCCGGCTCCAGCGGCCCAGGTTCCAGGGGCCTGGGGAGAACCGGTCGCGGTGGATGAGCCTGAGCAGTACCGGGATGGCGTATGCCGAGGTGAAGCCCACGACCGAGATGGCGGTCACGGCTGAGAACGCCGTGTTGGAGTACAGGGAAGGCAGCGCGAGTACGAACGCCACGACGACCGCGAGCCAGACCGCGTTGGCGGGGATGGCGGTGCGGCGGCTGACCTTCTTCCAGCGCGCCGATCCGGGCAGGGCGCCGTCACGGGCGAAGGCGTAGATCATTCGGCTGGCGCTCGCGGTCACGGTGTAGCCGCAGAGGAACTGGGCCACGATGATCACGAGGAGCAGGGCCTTGGCGGCCGCCATGCCCAGCGCGTCGAGGAGGATCTGCGCCACGGGCACGCCGGTCGGGCTCGCCAGGGTCGCCGTGTAGTCCTGGACGGCGAACAGCAGCGTCGTCAGCAGGATGCCGCCGGCGATCCAGGACACCGCCACCGAACGGAAGACACCGCGCGCCGCGGCGACGGACGCGTGGTTGGTCTCCTCGCTCAGGTGGGCCGAGGTGTCGTAGCCGGCGAGCGCGAAGACGGGCAGCAACATGCCCAGCAGAATCACGTACGCCGGGGCGCCCCAGCCGGTGTGGTTGGTGAACTCGGAGAAGACGAAGCCGGCCGACTGGTGGTGGGAGGGCACGAGCGCCAGGGAGCCGATGATGACGACGGCTCCGGCCAGGTGCCACCACGCGCTGATGGACGTCAAGATGTTCATCAGTCGGGTGCCGAAGAGGTTCAGGATCGCGTGCAGGGCGAGGATGACCGCGTAGATGGTCAGCAAGGAGCCCGAGCTCGCGGTGTAGTCGAACTGCAGGTTCAGCCACGCGGCGGTGAACGTCGCGATGCCGAAGTCCTGGGCGGCGATGCCGCCGAGCAGGCCCAGGAGGTTCAGCCAGCCGGTGTACCAGCTCCACCGCTCGCCTCCGAGCTGACGGGCCATGTAGTACAGGCCGCCGCTGGTGGGGTAGCGGGAGGTGATCTCGGCCAGGGCCGCGGCGAGGCACAGCACCAGCGGTCCGACGGCGAGCCAGCCCCACGTGATGACCGCGGGGCCACCCGAGTTCAGGCCGTAGCCGAACAGCAGCAAGGTCCCCGACATGATCGAGATGACCGAGAGGGAGGCGGAGAAGTTGCCGAAAGCTCCCATGCGGCGGTGCAGTTGCTGGGTGTAGCCCAGCGACTGGAGGAGGCGCGCGTCCTCGCCGTCGCGGTCGACGTTGTGGTCCGGGCCCTGGCCGACGCCGAGGTCGGCCGGGTTCCTTTGCTGGCGCGGTGTTCTCATCGCAGTCATCGGTTCTCCGCACGGGGAAGCTGGGTCGGGGGTGCAGGCGGGGTGGGGCGGTGTGCCGGCCAGTGGTTGGGTTCGTATTCGTCGGCCTCGTCGGCCTCGTCGGCGACGCGGTCAGGTCGGTCCGCGGTCACGGGTGGCCTCCCGTGTGCCGCGGCTGGGATCTAAGGCAGGCGACGCGGTCCTCCTCGAATGCCTTGCGCCACTGGTCCGCCGGGTACCGGGCGTCGTAGTGCCACGGGGCGGGAGTGGCGAAGTCGCCGATGGCGGCGAACACTTCGGCGGCCCACTGGGCGAAACCGCCCCTCGCCAGGGCGTAGGCGAGGTAGTTCAGGTCCAGCTGGGAACTGGTGGCCGGCTCGCTCTTGCGGAACCAGCCCTCGAAGGCCTGCGTGATGGCCCGGGTGGTGTCCTCCCTGGTCCACAGGAGGTTCAGCATGACCGCCCCGCCGTTGTCCCGTCGCTCGCGGTGCTCCTGCACGCGGGCGTAGAGGGGCAGCAGAAGCAGCGGTGAGTCCGGCGGCGCGAAGGAGACCGTCCAGCGGGCGAAATCCGTCGCGACCGCCTGGCGGCCCGCGGGGCCCGGGCGGGCCTGGAGCGCCTGGGACATGCGGTGCCATGCCTCGCGGTTGAACGGATCTCGTCGATGCACTTCCGACAGCAGCCCCCACGGCCCGCCGGGCAGCAGATACTCGTGGGGCGGCGGAGTCAGATGATGCTCCGGGTAGCGCCCCGCGCTGTCCGCTTCGGCCAGGGCCAGGCGGCAGATCCAGGGCACCGCGTCATCGGGGTTGCCCTCGCTCGCCTGATGGCACGCATCCCGGGCACGGGCCATGAGTTTGTCGAGGTCCTGAGCCTTGCGGTAGTCACGCGCCCAGTCCCGCCGGTGGGCCTGCAACACTCGTTCGGTGGCGACCCGGGCGTACATCACGCGGGCCGCGAGGCTCTCCGGCTCCTCTTTCAGCCACAACTCCACGACGTTGGCCTGCGCCGCGACGACGCCCAACACCTGGGTGCGGGACGTCCATTGCGGCCAGTTGCCCGTACGAGCCAACACCTGCCGCATCTGCATCCAGTAACCGGCCCGAATGTCCTGCACGGCCGCGTACAGATCCGTGTCGCGTCCGGCCGGGTTCACACCGCCTGCGGGGCTTGAGCTCTCCATCAGCGCCCCTTGGGGCCGGACGGGCGGCACAGGCGGGAGTACGGGGGTCTGTCGGCGTGAGCCGGGACAGCCGATCGGGTCGGCGGAGCCGCCTGCTGAATCCCGTCATGAGCGCCGAGGCCCGCCGGGAAGTGTGAGCACGACACCGGGCGGTGTGCACTGGCGGCCATGGGTAGAAGGATCCTCGGGGCAGTGGGGGTGGGTGGCACGGTCGTACCGGGGACAGCGGTGTGGCCGACGAGCAGGGCGGAGACGACCGCTGGCGCAAGACCGGGCCGGTGGCTTTCGCCCGTGGCCGGTAGCGAGTGCCCGACAGGTACTTAAGTGCCTGGAGAGGCGCATGGCCAGGGATTCCAAGATTGTTTGGCTGTACAGGTGCATCTTTCGGCCACGCGACGAGTGGGCGTCGCCATGCGTAACCACGGGGCCACCCGGCGCACTTGGGTGCTGTGCCGCCGGGGCTCGGACGCTCGCAGACGTGTGTGTACGGCGGTGCTGCGAGGTGCCGCCGCCCTGGCAGGCGAGGGGTGGCTCCCCCTCGCTCCCTGCGGTTGATCGAGGGGCGGCAGCAAACTGACTGTGGTGCAGGCGAGTTGGCTGATGCGTACGCGCCGCGTGGGGCGCCGTGTCGCGGTCGCGCGGGTGTCCCAATGGCGGCCTTTCGAACGCGAGATCATTCGGCCAGTTCGATGCGGTGATCACTGGCTGTGAGCGGACGTCGACGTGGACGGATATGCGGCGAGATCCACGCTTCGGGCGGATTGGGGCCGGGCGGACGGGCGGAGAGCGGGCGTACTCGCGCGTCGAACGTGCTGCGAGGAGAGGGGGGAGTCGGGAGGGCGAGGCGGCGCGCCGGGAGTGGGCCGATACGTTCAGGCCACCGTGAGAGCTGCGCGCTCCGGGGAGTTCCGACACAGGCCCTAGGGGCGGGACAGGACGTGTATCGAAGGGCAACTCTCCTCCGGGGGCGGGCTCCCGGGCCCGGTCACGTTGTTTCGGCGTTCTCGTCGGCCAGGAACGGACGCAGCAGTGCGAGCAGGGCGCGGGGGCGGTGCAGCGGGATGATGTGGCCGCAGTCCTCGATGACGTGGCCCGTGAGATCGTCGGTGATCGGGCGGAGTTGGCGTTCCAGTGCCGCACCGACGGGCCGGGCACCCAACGCCATGGTCGGGACCTTCAGGCGGGCGGTGGCGACCGCCTGCTCGATCTGTGTCGCGCTCTCGGGCAGTGCCCGGTAGTACGAGAACGCGCGGCCCAACGCCTCGCGGCCGGTGTATGCGCGGACGAAGGCGTCCCGGAGAGCGGGGTGCACGCCCTCGCCGAGCGTGCCGGCGCGCAGGAACCAGTCGACGTAGTCACCTTCGTGGCCCTCCAGCACGGTCTCGGCAAGGCCGGGCGCGGCGGAGTGGAAGCCGAACCACCACGGCGGCCCGTCGGCGAGGAACTCCTCGGCGCCGGGCAACCTGCCCAGCAGGGACTCCATGACGACCAGGCGCCGGACGAGACCGGGGCGGCGCAGGGCGAGGAGGAAGGCCGGTGCGGTACCCGCGTCGATGCCCACCACCGCCGCCGAGGGCACGCCGAGCGCGGTGAGGAGCGCCGCGGCGTCCTCGGCCAGGGTTCCCGCGTCGTACCCGGAGGCGGTCCCGCTGCTCGCGCCGAACCCGCGCAGGTCCGGCGCGATGACGCGGTAGCGGTCGGACAGGTCGGCCATGACGTCAGTCCAGACCTCCCAGGTGTGCGGGAACCCGTGCAGCAGCAGGACGGCCGGGCCCGATCCGGCGAGGGCGACGTTCAGTTCGACGCCGTTGACGGGGACGCGTCGCAGTTCGGTGACCGGGACGCGCCGCCCTTCTGTGGCGGGCGCGCGCTGCATTTCGGGCATGGAGAGGCTCCAGGTGGGGTGGTCCGGTGAAGATTGGTGACCACGTCACGCTAGGGAACTACTCTGCTTCCTCCAAGACGGCACTTTCCCTTCAGGTGGTGAACCCGGAGTGACCACATCGAGGCCCGGAGAACGCAGCAGGCGGCCCGGCGAGCGGGGTGATGTGCTGAATCCGCTCTGCCCGACCCGCCAGTTGCTCGACCGTATCGGCACCAAGTGGACGTCGATGGTGGTCAAGGTGCTGGCGGAGGAAGCGCCGGACGAGCTCCGGTTCGCGGAACTGCGACGCCGTATCCCCGGCATCTCCCAGAAGATGCTGTCCGTGACCTTGCAGAGCCTCGTCCGCGACGGCCTGGCCGCGCGCCGCGTGGAGCACACCGTGCCGCCCGCCGTGCACTACCGGCTCACCGAGCTCGGCCTGTCCCTCGAAGGGCCGCTCTCCGCGCTGCGGGTCTGGGCCGAGACGCACATGCCGGAGATCGTTCGCAGCAACCAGGTCGCCGACGGGTCACCCTCCGACCAGGGCGTGGATTGAACGTGCCCGTCGCAGCCGCCCGTTGGCGGCCGCCACTGGTGCGGCCGCCACGCTTGCGGTCATGTCTCGTGAGGGTCGTCAGCCGGCGAGCTGCAGGCCGAACTTCGCACCCTTCTCGGGGTCTCCGAGTTTCGCGGGCGCGAGCGTGCTCGCGCCGGTGGTGGTCAGGCCGCCCGTGGTGCCGTAGAGGTTCCACAGGGCGCCCGAATCGGTGAAGGTGCCGTCCTCGCCGGGGGCCGTGGCGGTCAGGTCGGCGTGGCCGTCCTTGTCGAGGTCGGTGAGGCGCACCTGGCGGCCGAAGTCGTCACCGCTCTCGGCGACGCCGGGCACTCCCGCGGTGGTCTGGTTGTAGGCGACGGCGCCCTTGCCGGTCATGCCGCCTTCGGCCTTGGACGCGCCCTTGAGGACGACGACCGCACCGGTGCCGGCAGCCGCGTCCAGGCTCTCGCCGGGGACGCCGACGGCGACCTCGGCCCTGCCGTCCCCGTCCACGTCGCCGGCGCTGAGGGAGGCGCCGAACGCGTCGTCGTCCTCGCTCGCCCCGGGGACGCCCGCGGTCGCCTGGGTGATGACCTTCTTGCGCGCGTCGGTCGGTCCCGCCGAGCTGCCGTACTGGATGGTGATGCTGCCCGGGTGGGAGTCGATGACTTCGGTGACGCTGCCGATGTCGCGGGTGATCAGGTCGCCGTACCCGTCGCCGTCGACGTCGCCGACGGTGCCGCTGTAGGCCGTGCCGAGCTTGGTGGAGGTGTGGCTGACGCCGCTGCGGCCGCCCTTGAAGAAGCGGGCGTCGTGCGTCATCTCCTCGAAGCCGTGCGTGCTGACGATGTCGTCGACGCCGTCGCCGGTCAGGTCGCCGGTGATGAAGGAGCGCAGGCCGGTGGGCCCGTCGCTCGTGACGACGCTGTCCTGGGACGCGGGCTTGCCGGCGCGGGTGAACGGGCCGTACTCGACGGTCATCCCGGAGACGTCGGGGTCGTCGCTCGGTACGTCGTTGACGACCAGGTCGCGCTTGCCGTCGCCGTTGAAGTCACCCGTGGCGAACTCGGAGTTCGCATGCGGCAGGAGAGTGTCCGCGCCGGTCAGCCCGGCGGCAGAGCCCCACAGGACCGTGGCCTTGTTGCCGCTGTCGTCACCGCCGGTCACCAGCAGGTCGGTGTAGCCGTCGGCGTCGAGGTCGGCGGGAACCGTCTGGTAACCGAAGGCGAACGTGCCCTGGAGCTCGCCGGGGACGCCCGGGGTGGCTCGGCTGATGCGCTGGTGGGACTCGGTGCCGGGCCCGGATGCGGTGCCGTACACGATGGAGACGTAGCCCGCCTTCTCGACGCCGTCGACGGTGCCGTCCGGCGCGGAGACGGCCAGGTCGGCGTAACCGTCGTGGTTGAAGTCGACGACCGGGGTGCGGGGCGGCTGCGGGGCAGCGGCCGCGGTGCCGGCGGTGACGGAGACGGCAAGGGGTGCGGTCAGCGCTACGACGGCGATGGCGCTGATGAGTGTGCGGCGGGGCACGGGTCCTCCTGTCGGGAACGGCTGTGACGTGGGAGGAGACAGGCCCTTGGGGGCGAGGGTTGTATGCCTCGTGAACTCCGTTACGTGATCCAGACGTTTGACGTGCGACATCCGCTGTTCACGTGCTCCGGTGGGCAACTCGCCGAGCCCGGTGCCCCGGCCCCTCGCTTCACCGCTTCACCGCAAGAGCCGCGCCAGCGCGGTCATTTCCGCTTCGGGGTCCGCCACGGGGTGGATCACGAGCTCGTCGACTCCTGACTTCTCCAGCGCGTCGATCTGCCGCGTGATCTCGTCCCAGGTGCCGACCAGGCCGAACTTGTCCACCAGTGAGGGCACGACGAGGCCGCGGTCCTCGGCGGGGAGACGGCCGAGGTAGTCGCGGTACAGGGTGTGGTGGCGGTCGGGGGCGGTGGCGGTGGTGCCGCGCAGGTGGAGCAGGTGCTCGACGGCCGCGGACTCCTCCGGCGGGAGCGCCGCGCGGAAGGCGGGGTTCTCCACCGCGAGGATCAACGCGCTCACCGCGATGTGCCCCATCGCGTCCTTGACGGCCTGGCCGTAACGGTCCTCGCCGTCGCCGAGAACGTACAGGGATGAGATGAGGTACGAGGGCGGACGCTCGGCGTCGTACGCGGCTGTCGGCGTCGCTGCCGCCCGGCGGGCCTCGCCGAGAGCGGACCAGGCCGACGGGGCGTGCAGCGCGAAGGAGATCAGCCCCGTACCCAGGCGGCCGGCGATGGCGGCGACCTTCGGGCCGAACGCGGCCATCACGAACTCCACCGGGTCGTCGGTGTTGACGTAGCCGTCCGCGTGCAGGAAACGCACCCTGCTGGTCCGGGTCCCCTCGCGGTACTCGGTTTCGCGGCCGGCCGTGAGGTCCTGCAGGGCGCCCGTGAACGACTCCAGCTCCGCGAGCTTCGCAGGACGCATGCCCAGCGTTCGGCGTGCGGTGTTGCCGGTGCCGACTCCGCAGATGACGCGGCCGGGAGCAAGGGCGTTGAGACTGCCGAGCGCTGCCGCCGCGGCGGGCGCGGACCGCAGTGCCGGTGAGGTGACCCCGATGCCGAGCTTGATCCGGCCGGTGGCCTTGGCGCAGAGCGCGAGGCCGACGAACGGATCGCCGTGGACCATCGGAGTGTCGTACACCCAGAAACTGCTGAAGCCGAGTTCCTCCGCACGCGCGGCCAGACGCTCCAGACCCGGGCGCGCGCTCATGACGATGCCGGTCCGCATGCTGATCCCCTTCGCCGTTGCCGCTCCCACCGCAGTGGGCTTCACTGAACCTGCCTGCACCTCAAGGCAGTTGAGGTACTCGGAACCCGCGCCGGTATTCGCTCGGTGTCGTGTTGAGGCGGCGTCGGAACGCCCGCACCAACGTGTCCATGGTGCCGAAACCACAGTCGGACGCGATCCGTTCGAGCGTCGAGTCCGAGGATTCCAGGGCGTGGCGCGCCTTCTCCACCCGTACCGATTCGATGTACGCGTGCGGGGTCACGCCCAGTTCGGTCTTGAACAGGCGCGTCAGGTGCCGGTCGCTGACGTGCGCGTACTCGGCGAGGGCGGTCACGGTGAGCGGTTCGTCGATGTGGCGCAGGATGTGGTGGCGCAGGTCCTCGATGCGCCGGGTCGTGGACACCTGGGTCAGCGGGACGCTGAACTGACTCTGCCCGCTGGGTCGTTTGAGGTACATGACCAGCTGGCGGGCCACCCGCAGCGCGACCGCCTCGCCGAGATCGTCGGCGATCAGCGCCAGCGAGAGGTCGAGGCAGGCGCTGATGCCGGCCCCGGTCCACACGTTGTCCTCGCGGATGAAGATCGGGTCGGCGTCCACCTGGACCGCCGGGTGATCGGCGGCCAACTGCTGGGCGGTCGACCAGTGCGTGGTCGCCCGCTTGCCGTCCAACAAGCCCGCCGCCGCGAGGAGATGTGCGCCCACGCACACAGAGGTGATCCGGTGCGAGCGCCCGGCGAGGGCCTTCACCCACTCGACGAGCCGGGGTTCCACCAGGGGGTGTACGCGGCGTTCCTCGTCCACCTCCACGGCGCCGGGCACCAGCAGCGTGTCGATGCTGCGGCGTGCGGCCTCCTCGAAGGTGACGTCGGGCAGGATGCGTACGCCCGCCCCCGTGGTGACCGGTTCCATGGTCGCGGCGGCGAGCACGACCTCGTAGCCCGCCGCCTCGTCGGTCTCGCGCAGCGCCAGCGAGAACACCTCCGGGGGCCCGGTGACGTCGAGCAGGTCGACGCCGTCGAAGAGCACGATGACGATGAGCCGTCTCGCGGCGGATTGCGGCACGGGTCTCCCTGGTCGGGTGGGCCTTGCAGACCGACTCTGGCGTGTCTGGATCTGCAGGTTACACGTCATTGCCGACCTGTCGGCGTCGTCATAGCGTGATCGACGTAGCTCGACGGAACACCGCGAACTGCACATCCCACGTAATTCCGCGTAACCCTGAAGGTGGTTCCCCCATGTCCAGAACGACGCTGCGCGAGCTCAACGGCTTCGACCAGACGCCCGCGAAGCTGGCCGACGCGACGCTGATCCTGATCGATTTCCAGAACACCTACACCCAGGGCGTCATGGAACTCGACGGCTGGGAGCAGTCCCTCGACGCCGCCGCGCAGCTGCTGGCACGGGCCCGCGAGGCCGGCACGCGCGTCGTGCACGTCATCAACGACGGCGGCGAGGGCACCCCGTACGACATCCGTGCCGAGATCGGCAGCATCCACCCCAAGGTCGCGCCTCGCGAGGGCGAGCCGGTCGTCGTCAAGCAGGCCCCGAACGCGTTCGTCGGCACCGACCTCGACACGCACCTCAAGGAGGGTCAGGACGTCGTCATCGCCGGCTGGATGACGCACATGTGCGTGGCGTTCACCGCGCAGGGCGCGTTCCTGAACGGCAACCGCCCCACCGTCGTCGCCGAAGCCACCGCGACCCGTTCCCTCCCCGTCACCGGCACCGACCTCGACGCCCGCCAGGTGCACGACAGTGCCTTGGCCACCATCGCCGACCTGTACGGAGTCGTGGTCGCCACGCAGAAGGAGATCGTCTGATGCCGGCCACGCTGCCCAAACTGCTCCGTCCGGCCGCCGCCCTGGGCGCCGCCGCCGTGCTCGCCGCCACGCTCACGGCGTGCGGCGGAAGTTCCGAGGCCGCCACGCGCACCGACAGCCGTGACCAGCGCAACGAGAAGAGCCACGACAAGGACGACAACCGTGGCAAGGGCAAGAACCACGCCAAGGACACCACGACGCTGCGTCAGCTGATGAAGCTGGACGAGACGCCCGCGAAGCTGTCCGACGCGACGTTGATCCTGGTCGACTACCAGAACGTGTACACCGACGGCACGATGGAGCTCACGGGCTGGCGCGACGCGGTCAAGAACACCAAGACCCTCCTGGAGCGTGCCCGCAGGGAGCACACGCCCGTCATCCACATCGTGGAGAAGGGCTACGACCTCAAGTCGAAGGCGGGCCAGATCATCCCGGCCCTCAAGCCGGCCAAGGGGGAGACCGTCGTCGAGAAGGCCGTCCCCAACGGCTTCCATGACACCGACCTCGCCGCCGAGCTCAAGAAGACCGGCCGCAAGAACGTGATCATCTCCGGCTTCATGACCCACATGTGCACGCTCTTCACCGCCGAGGGCGCCGTGTACAACGGCTACGACCCGACCGTGGTCGGCGACGCCTCGGCGACCCGCCCGCTCCCGGTCAACGGCAACCCTCGGGGCATCCCCGCCCGGCAGGTCCACGAGAGTGCCCTCGCCACGATCCAGGACCGCTTCGGCGTCGTGGTTCCCAAGCAGCGCGATCTCAAGTAGTTCGCGTGAGCTGCGGCAGGGAAGGGGATGGGCCGGGGCCGGGGCTGCCCATGCTCTTCCCTGCCCTGCGGGCGGCCGGTTACGAAGCTGCGGTGTACTGCGCCTGTGCGGGGGCCGCTTCCACCGTGTCCACGTGAACGACCTCGGCGGGACCGGGCGCGACCACCAGGAAGGCGTCGGTGGCGAGATCCATGACGACCTCGGCCGCTCGCCCCTGTGAGCGGAGGCGCGCCGCGAGTTCTTCGGCGGGCCAGGAGCCGCGGGGGGATCCCGCCGGAAACGTTCCCAGTACCTGGGCATGCTTCATTGCTCGCACCTCCACACAGAGTAAGTACGGCCACTCGGCGCGGCAGCCGTCTCATCAACCGTCTGCCCCTGGATGCGCGTTGCACTCACCAGTGGGCGAAGTGGCGAGCCGTTCGCTGTTCGCCGCGGGCGGCGGGACGGCCGCACCACACCCCGGGCACATGCCCGAGGGCGTACTTCCCGCAGGACGGGGCAGACGGGCGCTGCAGAGATCGCCCTGCCCACCTCAAGGAGAAGTGATGATCGCCCCGGCGGAGAACACGTTGCGCACGGTGCTGGCGCGTTTCGCGCACGCACGCATCGAGCACGACATTCGCCCCACCGGCGCCACCTCCCGCGCACTGGAAGACGTCAGCTACACGCTGTGCGTGATGACCGATTGCCAGGACATCGGCCGGGCTCTGGACACAGCCGACTCGTTGCTGGCGGCGGGCTGCAGCCGTCGTCCGGGCGCCGGACAGCGCGACAAGGCCCTCGCCGCGTAACTCGACCGGCGGTTGTCGTGCCTGCGCGTACCCAGGTTGCGTGCCGCGTGCTGCGCCTCGGCTGATCGGTCGGTTCACCGCGGGGTCACGGACCACGCGCCGGGGCCGCCGACGCGCTCGTAGTCGTCCGTGGTCGTCGAACTCGCCGTTTGCCATGCTCTTGTTGCCGCACTCCATCGGAACATGGGCTCTGCCTTTCCCGGACCCTGCAGGCGCCACGCCGATGCCCGGCCGGGACCGAGCGGCGGTCTCCCCGGGCCGTCACGGCGGCGGATTGCCGCCGGAGAGGGCCCCGTACCGAAGCCACCCCCTTGACCTGCGTGAAGCAAGTCACTACCTTGCGATGACACTGACCCGCGCCGCGGCATGGACTCGCGGCACGGACCTAGTGGCACGGGCCCAAGGCACCGACTCACAGCACTGATCCACCGCACGGAACGGAGGCGACCCGCAGATGTACACCAGCTCTGACCTCGGTCGCCTCGCCCAGTGCACCGCCTGGGTCCCGGGCCGGATCGCGCACGGCTGCTGAGCACGCCGTCCTGATGTGCCCCTTCGCGGCACGTCCCGGTTCTCCTCTCCTTCTCCTCACCATGTTTCGGCACGTCGCTGTCCCGTGCCCTCCCGCGCCCGCCTCTGCCGTGAGGCGCGTCTGAACACAGAAAGCTGCCTGAAATTGGCGAACACGACATCGACCGATCGCGCACCGGAACGGCTGCCCGGCGCCGTGTCAGAGGCGCGGATCACGGTCAACGGGAACGAGACACCGCTCTCGCCTGCCGCGCCCCACACGACAGCGCTGGACTTCCTGCGCGAGCGCGGCCTCACCGGCACCAAGGAGGGCTGTGCCGAGGGTGAGTGCGGCGCCTGCTCGGTGATGGTGGCCAGGCCCGGCGTGCACAAGCCCACCGACTGGGTCGCGGTCAACGCCTGCCTGGTCCCCGCCGCCGCACTCGACGGGCAGGAGATCATCACCTCCGAGGGCCTCGCCACGGCGGGGGAGCCCGGCACGATGCCCTCGCTGCACCCCGTACAGGAGGAGATGGCGGTTCGCGGCGGTTCCCAGTGCGGATACTGCACACCGGGGTTCGTCTGCAGCATGGCCGCGGAGTACTACCGTCCGGGCCGCTGCCAGCACACCCCCGACCTCGAGCACACCCCCGGTCCCGAGGCCAACGGCGACTCCGACCCCGAGCACGGCCCCAACGGCTTCGACCTGCACGCCCTGAGCGGAAACCTGTGCCGCTGCACGGGCTACCGCCCCATCCGCGACGCCGCGTTCGCCGTCGGCGCGCCCGCCGAGGGCGACCCGCTGGCCCATCGCCGGGAGCAGGCCCCGCCCGCACCCGTCGCCACCGAGTACACCCGGGACGGCGCCACGTTCCTGCGCAGGGACACCCTGGACGAGACGTTGCGGCTGCTGCGCGAGCGGCCCGACGCCGTCGTCGTCGCCGGATCCACCGACTGGGGCGTCGAGGTCAACATCCGCTCCCGCAGGGCCGATTGCGTGGTCGCCATCGACCGGCTGCCCGAACTGCGGGAGCTGCGCGTCGAGCCCGGCCACCTCGACATCGGGGCCGGGCTGACGCTCACGGAGATCGAGCGTCGCCTGGGCGGAGACGTACCCGCCGTTCCGCTGCTCGCCGATCTCTTCCCGCAGTTCGCGTCCCGGCTCATCCGCAACGGCGCCACTCTCGGCGGCAACCTGGGCACCGGCTCGCCCATCGGCGACAGCCCGCCGGTGCTGCTCGCGCTCGACGCGTCGCTGGTGCTCGCCGATGCCGACGGTGAGCGCGTGGTCCCGCTCGCGGAGTACTTCACCGGGTACCGGCAGAGCGTCCGCCGCCCCGGCGAGCTGATCCGGGCGGTCCGCGTTCCACTGCCGCTGTCGCCGGTCACGGCCTTCCACAAGATCGCCAAGCGGCGCTTCGACGACATCTCCAGTGTCGCGGTCGCCTTCGCGCTCGACATCGAGGACGGGACCGTACGCAAGGCACGCATCGGTCTGGGGGGCGTGGCCGCGACCCCCATCCGCTCCCTCGCCACGGAGGCCGCCCTCGAAGGCAAGCCGTGGTCGGCGGAGACCGTCGAGGCAGCCGCCCGGGTGCTGCGCGGGGAAGGCACCCCGATGAGCGACCACCGCGCCAGCGCCCTCTACCGTTCCGCGATGCTCGGCCAGAGCCTGCTCAAGCTGCACGCACAAACCACCGAGGCGGTCCCCTCATGAGTCATCTGTCCGAGCGTCCCGAAAAGCCCGTGGTCGGCGTCTCCATGCCGCACGAGAGCGCCGTGCAGCACGTCACCGGCTCCGCGCTCTACACCGACGACCTGGTCCAGCGCACCAAGGACGTCCTGCACGCGTACCCGGTGCAGGTCATGAAGGCCCGCGGCAGGATCGCCGCGCTGCACACCGCGCCCGCGCTCGCCGTGCCCGGCGTGGTCCGCGTGCTGACCGGCGCCGACGTGCCCGGCGTCAACGACGCGGGCATGAAGCACGACGAGCCCCTCTTCCCCGACGAGGTCATGTTCCATGGCCACGCGGTCGCCTGGGTGCTCGGCGAGACCCTGGAGGCGGCCCGGCTCGGCGCGGCGGCCGTCGAGGTGGACCTGGAGGAACTGCCCTCCCTGGTCACGCTCAAGGAGGCGATCGAGGCCGACAGCTACCACGGTGCCCGGCCCCTGATGGAGACCGGTGACATCGACGCGGGCTTCGCCGACTCCGCGCACGTGCTCAGCGGTGAGTTCCAGTTCGCGGGACAGGAGCACTTCTACCTCGAGACGCATGCGGCGCTCGCCCAGATCGACGAGAACGGGCAGGTGTTCATCCAGAGCAGCACCCAGCACCCGTCGGAGACGCAGGAGATCGTCTCCCACGTGCTCGGCGTTCCGGCTCACGAGGTGACCGTGCAGTGCCTGCGGATGGGCGGCGGCTTCGGCGGCAAGGAGATGCAGCCGCACGGGTTCGCGGCCGTCGCCGCGCTCGGCGCCAAGCTCACCGGCCGCCCGGTCCGGTTCCGGCTGAACCGGACCCAGGACCTGACCATGTCCGGCAAGCGGCACGGATTCCACGCCACGTGGAAGATCGGCTTCGACGCGGAGGGACGTATCCAGGCCCTGGACGCCGCCCTCGTCGCCGACGGCGGCTGGAGCCTCGACCTCTCCGAGCCCGTCCTGGCCCGCGCGCTGTGCCACATCGACAACACGTACTGGATCCCCAACGCACGCGTGGCCGGCCGGATCGCCAGGACCAACACCGTCTCCAACACCGCCTTCCGCGGCTTCGGCGGCCCCCAGGGCATGCTCGTGATCGAGGACATCCTGGGCCGCTGCGCGCCCATGCTCGGCCTGGACCCGATGGAGCTGCGGGAACGCAACTTCTACCGGCCGGGCCAGGGCCAGACCACGCCCTACGGCCAGCCCGTCACGCAGGCCGAGCGGATCTCCACCGTCTGGCAGCAGGTGCGGAACGACGCGGGCATCGCCGACCGCAAGCGCGAGATCGCCGCGTTCAACGCCGCGCACCCGCACACCAAGCGTGCCGTCGCGGTCACCGGCATCAAGTTCGGCATCTCCTTCAACCTGACCGCCTTCAACCAGGGCGGCGCGCTCGTGCTGATCTACAAGGACGGCTCGGTCCTGATCAACCACGGCGGCACCGAGATGGGCCAGGGCCTGCACACGAAGATGATGCAGGTGGCCGCGACCACGCTCGGCATCCCGCTGCGGAAGGTACGCCTCGCGCCGACGCGTACCGACAAGGTGCCCAACACCTCCGCCACCGCCGCGAGCGCGGGCGCCGACCTCAACGGCGGCGCGATCAAGAACGCCTGCGAGCAGCTGCGCGAGCGCCTGCTCCAGGTGGCGGGCACCCAGCTGGGCGCGAACGCGTCGGACGTACGCATCGTCGAGGGCGTCGCACGTGCCCTGGGCAGCGACAAGGCGGTGGACTGGGACGACCTGGTGCGCACCGCGTACTTCCAGCGGGTCCAGCTGTCGGCCGCGGGCTTCTACCGCACCGAGGGCCTGCACTGGGACGCGAAGACGTTCCGGGGCTCGCCGTTCAAGTACTTCGCCCACGGCGCCGCGGCGACCGAGGTGGAGGTCGACGGCTTCACCGGCGCCTACCGGATCCGGCGCGTGGACATCGTGCACGACGTCGGTGACAGCCTCTCCCCGATGATCGACATCGGTCAGGTGGAGGGCGGCTTCGTGCAGGGCGCGGGCTGGCTGACGTTGGAGGACCTGCGCTGGGACACGAGCGACGGCCCGAACCGCGGCCGTCTGCAGACCCAGGCGGCGAGCACGTACAAGCTCCCGAGCTTCTCCGAGATGCCGGAGGAGCTGAACGTCACGCTGCTCGAACGGGCCACCGAGGAGGGCGCGGTCTACGGCTCCAAGGCGGTGGGCGAGCCGCCGCTGATGCTCGCGTTCTCGGTACGTGAGGCACTGCGGCAGGCCGCCGCGGCGTTCGGGCCGAACGGCCACAGCGTCGAGCTGGCCTCGCCCGCGACGCCGGAGGCGGTGTTCTGGGCGATCGAGGAGGCGCGGCGGGCCACGGCCGCGTCCGCGTCCGCGTCCCGGAGCGGTCATGCGCTCGACGCGCCGTCGGCGAACGGTTTCGCCGCGCACGCCGACGCCGACGCCGACGCCGCCACGGACCCGGCGCGGGCCGACGCGACCGCACTCAACGGTGCCTGACATGACGTGGATCGCCGCGGTCGCGCGGTTGCGGGCGCGCCGGGAGTCCGGCGTGCTGGTGACCGTCGCGACCGTGCGCGGTCACGCCCCGCGCGAGGCCGGAGCCAAGCTCGTCGTCGGGCACCGCGAGACATGGGGCTCGATCGGCGGCGGCAACGTGGAGGCCGTCGCGATCGACCGCGCACGCGAGCTGCTCGTCGCGGCCAAGGCGGAGCCGGAGCTGATGGATTTCGCCCTGAACGACAAGGTGACCAACCAGCACGGCGTGCAGTGCTGCGGCGGCACGGTCTCCATCCTGCTCGAACCGCTGCCGGTCGTAAGGGCGGTGGCGATCTTCGGCGTCGGCCACGTCGGCCTGGAACTGGCACGGATCCTGGCCCGCCAGGACCTCGACCTGCACCTGATCGACAGCCGAGCCGACACGCTCACGGACGCCCGGCTCGACGCGCTGTCGGACGCGGTGGCACAGGTGCACGTCCACCACACGCCGCTGCTGCCGGAGGAGATCCTGGACGACCTGCCCGCCGGCACGCACATCCTGATCATGACCCACGACCACGCCGAGGACGCGGCCCTCTGCGACGCCGCCCTGCGCACGACACACCTCGGCTCCGTGGGCCTGATCGGCTCGGCGGCCAAATGGGCACGCTTCCGCAAACGCCTGGCCACCGAGGGCGGCCACGACGACACCACGATCGACCGCATCAAGACCCCGATCGGCCTGACCGACATCACGGGCAAGGAGCCCGCGACGATCGCGGTGAGTGTGGCGGCGGATTTGTTGCTGGCTTTCGAGAGCGTGGGGGAGTAGTCGCGGGCGAGGCGGGGCCTACGCTGCGTACATGCAGTTGCTGCTGACCTCCGACACGCACGTGCCGGCCCGTGCCAAACGTCTGCCGGACGACCTGATGAAGGACATCGACGCGGCGGACGTCGTGATCCACGCAGGGGACTGGATCGACGAGGCCACGCGGCCGGGTCATCGACGAGCATGCCGTCCGCGTCCAGCTCGATGGGGAGCCCTTCGTCTTCGGGGGACACGATGCCCGCCAGGCTGTCTTCGGCGGGCGGGGCGACGGTGGCGGCCTGGGCGGCGGCCTCGTCGGTGGGCATCGTGACTTCGACGGCGGCGTCGTCGGCCTCCATGCGCAGGACGCCGTCGGCGAAGACGAACCGGCCGGGGACCTCACCCTCCTCGGGTTCCTGGTCGCCGTCCTTGTCGGTGAGGACGGTCCGCTCCGCGACCCGGCCGCGCACGACGACCGTGTCGTCCGGGCCCGGTCCCGTGAGCAGCTCGTCCAGGGTGGCCTCGACCTGGGAGAAGTGGCGGCCGTGGCGGGCGTTGGCCTCCCGGGTGAGGATCAGGTCGGGTGCCTGACCCGCGAGCAGGTCGCGGAACATCGCCGCGTGCGGGGACGCGGCCGCGGCCTTCTCCGCGGTGGTGTGTGTGCCCTTGAGGAGCGCGGCCCGGGCCTCGAAGTAGTCCCGTACAGCTTGGGCGTAGCGGTCCTGGGAGGCGACCTTCACCGGCTTCGCGGGCACGGAGTCGGTCGTCTTCGACGTGCCGAACTCGGAGGTCGCGCTGACCGTGACGGCGTGGGCGGCGCCGTTGGCGAGGCCGGAGAAGACCGCGCGGGTGTCGTCCACCGTCTGCCGGGCGACTTCGGTCGCGCCCTTGTGGACGACCACGGTGTACTTCAGGGCGTCGGTCGCGGAGCCCGGGTCCTGCGGGGCGTTCCAGGTGGCGAGGAGCCCGCCGTCGGCCGGAACGGCCTTGACGTCCTGCGGGGCGCCGGGCGCGGCCGAGGAGATGTAGGAGACGGCGAGCCGCGGTCGCTTCGCCGGGTCGGCGGCGCGTGACGAGTGGTAGGCCATGCCGGGGGCGGCGTCCTTCTCGTCACCGAGCTGGAGGCTCAGCCCGTGGTTCTCGCCCGTCTCCAGCCAGTCCGCTACCAGCGGGCCGACGTTGAGGTCCTGGAGGGGGAGCGGCAGCCCCTCCTCAGTGTCGAACGCCTCGTCGCTTGCGGCGGCCGCCAGGGCCTGGCCACTTTGCTCGGGGCTCCAGGCCTCGGCGAGGTCTTTCAGGGTCGGGGCGGGCTCGACGCAGTCGTCGTCGGCGGAACAGTCCGCGCGGTGCAGTTTCAGGCGGGCGTCGGTGATCCGGGCTCCGGCGGGGATCGCGGCCGGGTCCGCCTTGAGCCAGGAGCGCCAGGAGGCGCCGCCGGGTGTGCCCACGTGCAGCGTCTCGTCACGGACGGCGGCGCAGTCCTTGCCCGGGCAGTCCTCGGCGCCGACCGGGGCGGTGGCGTCCGAGAGCGCCGTGATCTCGACGGTCCGGGTGTGCGGCACCGGATCGGCCTTCGCGTCCTTCGCGGTGAACGTGCGCCTGGGAGTCCACGGGGAGCACGCGGCCTCACCGCAGGCGCGCATGGCCCACTGGTACGTGGTGCCCGGGACGAGGGTGCCCTCGGGGACCGCGGTCGCCACCCGGCTGCCGCTCTCCTCGCTGGGCTGCGGCAGGACGACGCCGGGCAGTTCCTCGCCGGAGGCGTCGTACAGCGCGAACGCGCCGCTGACCCGTGCCTGGTCGGGGGACGTGACGACGCCCGACAGGAGCGGGGCCGGGGTGTCGATCGCGCCTTCCTGGAGCGTGGTGGGCCGGTCGGGGACGAGCAGCGCGGCGGGCTTGGGGCCGACGCCGAACTGGAAGGTGCTCGTGCCCGAGAGCAGCCCGGCCGAGTCGACGGTGCGGGCGTGCAGGGTGTGCCAGCCCTTGGCGGCCTTGAGCTTCACGGTCCCCGGCTTGCCGCCGGTGCCCGCCGGGTCGTTGACCTGCTTCTGGGTGTTCGGGTCGTCCAGGCCGTACAGGAATCCGCGGCCGTCGCTGGAGGTGGTGGTGAACGTGCAGCTCAGGTCGCCGCTCTTGTCGGTCCACTCGTCCTGCGCGAATCCGTCGCAACTGATGGTGGGACGAACGGGCTTGAGCGTGTTCACCCGGAAGGTCACGTGCTCGCTCCACGGGCCGTGGCCGGAGCTGTCGTGGGCCCGCACGCGCACACGGTAGGCGAAGGAGCCGAGCTTCTTGTCCGCCGGCAGCGTCACCTTGGCGGTGGCGCCCGACGCGACGCCGGTGCTCGTGCCGGTCCAGGAGTAGGAGCCTGCGTCACCGGGTCCCGGGTCGGCGGTCACCTCGAACTGCGCCTTGACCGTGCCGCCGTCCGGGTCGGTGACCTTCGCGGAGAAGGTCGGGGTGCTGGAGGTGGCATACGTCCGCTTGTTGAAGGTGTTGGTTGCCGACGGGTCGAGCTTCACGGCGCTGGGCGTCGAGGGCAGGCGGTCGTAGGTCACCGAGATCACCGGCACGCCGCTTGCGGCGTTGCGGGAGCTGAAGCGCTTCCAGGCGTACGGATCCTTCTCGTCCGCGGCCCGGACGCCCAGGATGTTCTCGTTGTACGGGTTGGTGGCCCAGGCCCGCGCGAGGTTCGTGATGTCGGCGCTGACCCAGCCGTCCTCGCAGCCGCTGCCGGATCCCTTGGTCTGCGTGGAGGCCGCGGGCGTGGGCGCCTCTTCGACCAGTTCGGTGGAGTGGTTTCGCGCGGGTGGGAGGGGCACGGATCAGCCCGACAGGGCTGGCTGCCACCCGCCCCGCCGACCAGATCCTGCCGATCCTGGACGCCTACGCGCAGTACAGCGAGTGAGGACGCAGTTCCGCGGACAGCTCCTTCTGCCCCGGTAGCCAGCCGGGGTCGACCCGCCGCCCTGTTTCACGGGCGTCATGCCGGGGCGGGATTCACCGACGTCAGCATCGGCAGCGACGCCAGGTGCTCCTCCGGCACGTCGAACGCCGCCGTCAGGGTCGCCAGATGCGGCGCGAGCCTCGCCGTCAGCTCGCGCAGGGTGTCGGGCAAGGAGCGGACCTGTTCGGCGGTGAAGATGTGGTCGGCCAGCAGCTGTCCGCTGAGCGGGGCCAGCCGCTCGAGCAGGAACAGGGTGTGCAGATCGTCCAGGGTGGCGCGAGTACTCGGGTCGGTGGCCTGTGCGCAGGCAGCGGCGAAGGCGTCGGCGGCCTGGCCCACCGTATGCGTCTCGACCAGGGCGAGGGCTGCGGAGGAGGCATGGTTCCAGCGCCCGAGGCCGTCCCCCGTGCCGTTGCGGATGTCCCGGCGGGCGGTCAGGTGCCAGTGGCGCTCGGCGGCGGCCAGGGCGCGGCGCAAGAAGGCGGGATCGGTCAGGGACTCCTGACCGGTGGCTGTCTGCGGCTCCGGAGCGGCCGCGTGGCCGAAAATCATTTCGGCTCCGGCCTTGCACCAGACGGCGAGGTTGTCGCCCTCGGCAGTGATGGCTCCGTCTGCGTTGGCGGGAAATTCGGCAAGCCCGTTCACCGGGAACAGCGCGCGGGCTCCGCAGCGTTCCCGGCTTTCGATCGTGATGTCGCGGGCCTGCCAGGTGATCCACCCCTTGGCCATCGCCACCAGTCGTTCCGTCTCCTCCCGGTCCTCAGGGCCGTGCGTGATCCAGCGTTCGGTGACGGTTCGGTGCAGGAAGGTCATGGCGTACGCCGTGGCGGTGCAGGCGAGCAGCCGGGCGTGATGGCTGCGGTGCGCGGCCAGCGGGACGCGCTCTCCGGCCACCGGCCCCGAGATACGGCGCAGGTACGCGTAGCGCACCGCGATGGCCAGTGCCGCGCGGCTGCCGCCCAAGGTGCTCGCGCTCATGCACAACTTGCCGACCGTCACCCGCCGGATGGCGTGCAGAAACCTTTTACGCGCGCTCCCCACGGCGCTGGTCAAAGTGCCTTCGACCGTCAGCCGTCCGTGCTCGCCCTGCAGCAGTGCGGTGCGCGGCAGGCGGACGTGGTCGAAGCTGGTGACACAGTGGTCCACCGGGCTGCCGATCCGGTCCGGCAGTATCGCCACCGTGACGCCGGGCAGGGTTCCCCGTCGGTCACTCAGCGGGGTGAGAAACAAAAGGACGCCCTCGTCCCGGCCGTCGACCACCAGCCGGGCCGCGACCACCGCGCTCTTCGGCCCGCCCGCGGCGCTGGTGTTGGGCATGTATTTCTGCGCGCCCTCGTGCGGGGTGTGCAGCACGAACTCGTCCCGGTCACGGTCATAGCAGGCGACGGTCTCCAGCGCCGCCGCGTCGTTGCCGTGTCCGTGCTCGGTACACAGGAAGGTTCCGTTGACCGCCAGTTCGGCGAACTCGGCCAGGTCACGTGGAGGCGAAACGTCGTCGTCGAGGAGGCTGCCGAGGAAGAGGTTGTAGTGGATGCCGGCCACGGTGGCCGTGGCTCCGTCCACCACCGATGTCCACTCGTGCAGTGCGGCCAGCGCTCGCGGGTCCCGGACCAGATCCGGCACATCATGCACTTCCTCGTTCAGGGCACGCAGCCGCTCGTACGACTGCTGCCACCGCTCCTTGACTGACAACTCGCAGCGGTGGCGGAACAGGCCGGTCGAAATCGCCTTGCACCATCTGGAGTGGAGATCGGGTCCCGTATCGCCGTCCAGAAAGAGAACCGAGGCCAGCTCGCCCCGACGGGGAGCAAGGAGCGGATCTTTTGGGGCATGAGCACTCGTATTGGTCGACATACCCGACCAACGACCTGATCCATGGACAGAAACCGGTACAACGTAAACAGTCCATTAAAGATCATCTGTGATGGCCGGCCAGGTACACCTCGACGTCCTCGCGGGGCGGGTTCCATTGCTTCTCCCTGTGCCCGGCGAAGCCGTAAGACGGATCGGCGGGATGCCCTTCACGAGAGGGATCAGGGCCTGGCTGTCATGCAGGTTGGCCCCGGAAATGCCGACGGAGACAGGCAGACCGGAGCGTTCCGTAACCAGGTGGATCTTCGAGCCGTACTTGCCCCGGTCGACAGGATTCGGACCTGTCAGGTCCCCCTTTTCAGGGCCCGCATGTTCACCGAGTCGATCGCGCACCGCGACCAGTCCAGCTCGCCACGTGCGCCCTGTTCGTCGAGGACCAGGCGGTGGAGCTTGGCCCACACCCTGGCCTTCGATCACTGCGAAAACCGCCGGTGGGCCGTCGCTCCGGACGGGCCGAACGACGCGGAAGGCAGCTGCTGCCAGGTGCAACCCGACGTTGCCACGAACACGATCGCGGCCAGCACCTCCCGGTCACCGTGCCGCCGCCGGCCACCACCTGGCGGCCGCGACGGCGCCTCCGGCATCACCCGCTGGAAGATGAGCTCACGGAGGTGTCATTCAGCATCCGTCACGCAGCGGTGCTTGAACTGGCCGGTGATGAAGGGTGGTCGTCTCGCCACGGTGATCTTTCTGGACTCATGCGAGAAGCGAGGGCGGCTTACGACAGGACCGCGACCTTCTTGAGGGCCGACTTTCCATGTACATCGACGGGCCGGTGGTGAGAGAGCTGGACCTTCCCGCCCTTGGTCCCGCAATCCCCAGCACAGGTCCCGAGGCCGGTTCTGAGTGATGGCGATCGATGAGTGGAGGTTCAGAGATGGGCTCTCAGAGGATCTCCCAGTCCAGTTCGGTCTCGTCAGCTGCTACGGGCAGGTAGCCATCTACGGCTTGTCCTGTCTCCAGGGGTGTGGCCGTGGCGTCCATGAGCGCCGGCAGTGATGACCACATGGGATGAGAGCGGAAGCGGGTGCCCTGCTCGTGGTCGGCCTCCCCGATGCGTCCGCGGCGGCGGTTGGGGCGCTGATCGACGATGAGAGTGTCACCACCGCCACTTGTGGCGAAGGGGATCCAGTGGGAATGCCACCACGGCCCGAAGTCGTCCTCAGGATCACCCTCCTCGGCGCCCTCACACACCTCGTGGTGGATCCTCATGCCCAGTTGCCAATCACTGGCGATGATGTGCGTGTTGAGGAGTCGCCAGTACGAGGGCAGCAGGACGTCGTCGCCCGTGCCGTTGTGCCGAAGCAGCGACTGCACCAAGGGCTCGGAAAACGGCTGGCCGATGATCTGCACGGCTACGGCGATGTCCGAGCGATCGGCGAGACCCTCGACAACGGCCTCGCAGCCCGCCTCCGCACACGGACGATGGAAAGCTCGGCACACAAGGTGGAACGCCAGGGTGCCGAGGCGCTGGCGTGGATACTCGCGGAGAAAGGCCAACCAGGTTATCGGGCAGTTGAGTTTGAAGAGAGCCCGGTCGGGCGCGGTGATTCAGTTCCCGAACCGGGGCCCGGACGCCGTCACTGGGTCCGCCATTGGTGGTCGGGAAGGAAGCGCACGTCGTACTGCTGAGGAACGCCAGCGAACTTGTGCGGTTCCGGGATGACTGGTTCGGCGGGCAGACCGAGCTGCTCGGCGGGCGCGCCGAGGTTTTCGAAGAACCGCTCGAAGGTGCCGCCGGGTCCGGCGGCGACGCCGACGACCTGGCTGTGGTGGCGTTCCATGCGGTAGGCGTGCCGGCAGTTCTTGGGCACGAAACCGAAGTCTCCCGGGGTGAGCAGCTTCTCCTGCTGGTTGCCCTCGGTGTCCTCGACGAACAGCCGGACGGCGCCTGCGGTGATGTAGAAGACCTCGTGAGTGTCGGTGTGCAGGTGGGCCGGGATGATGTCGCCTTTGGGGCCTTCGACGGTGAAGAAGTTGAAGGTGTTCTCGGTCTGCTCGCCGCCAGCGTAGATGGTGATGAGGTCGCCGAACAGGTGAGCGCGGTCCCCTTCGCCCTTCTCGATGAAGTAGGGCTTGCCCGGTTCCGCGGGTATGCGTGAGGTCCGCCGGTAGCGGGTGGCGTACTCGATGGTCATGGAGTGTTCTCCTCGGATCTGCCCCGTCCACAATCGTCAGGTAGCCTGACATTGATGGGGTCGGGCAAGCAAGCCGTGCAGGCGACCCGGCCCCGCTTCCCGTCATGGTGAGGAACAGATGCAACCCACCCGCCGCAATCTCCCCCAACTGCTCGGCGACGCCCGGCGCTGGTTCGAAGACGGGCTGCTGGCGGCCCTGGAAGCAGACGGAGCCGCGCCGGTGTCTCCAACTCAGGTACAGCTCTTCGCCGCGCTGGACGACCAGGGCACCACCGTCTCGGAGCTGGCCCGGCGCATGGGCGTCACTCGGCAGACCGCGCACCAGGCCGTGCACGGCCTGGTCGCCGCCGGACTGCTCGAGCAAACCCCCGATCCAGCCTCCGGCCGGCAGCGGCTGATCCGGCGCACCGGGGAAGGGGAGCGTGTGCACCGCCAGGCCGGCCTCATCCTCGAACGGCTGGAACAGCAACTCGCCGAGCGCATCGGCCGGGAGCAGGCCGATGCGCTGCGCGCGGCGCTGGAGACGCCATGGGGCCCGCCGTTCGCCCCACGCTCAGCGTGAGTAGTTGTCTTCGAACTCTGGCCGTGAGGCAGAGACGGCTGGATGATCTGGGTTGTGGGGGCTGGCGGGACGGCCCGGCGATAGTGCCGGGAGTGTGGTGATCCGTTGCCGGTGGCGATGGTGGCGGCCGCGGTGTTCTGCTCGAGCCGGTGACATGCACGTCGTCCTGGACGAGTGGGCCATGGCCGCAGCCGGTGCAGGCAACGTCCTGGCCTCGCGGCTGATCCACCGCCCGCATGCCGAGACGGGCTGGTTCCTGTACGCCCCGTCCCGGTCGAAGCCGACCGGGCGCGCCCCGGCACCGCCGAGCACCTCGCCGCGCTGCCCGGCATCACGGTCCTCGACCTGGACCTGCCCGCGGCGCTCGCAGTGGCTCAGCAGCAGACCTGGGCCGCCGCCCATGCCGAACACGCCGCCCAGCCCACACTCGACCGGCCCCATGGCGTCGTCATCGCCACCACCGCCCCACGGCAGTGGGAAGACAGGCCTGTGCGTGTTCTGGACCTCACTCCGTGAGTCCGACGCTGGGCTGCCGGGCTGATCGAGCAAGGCGCGGGGGTGTGGGCCCCTCCTGTTCCCAGCGCGCTGGAAGCACCTCAGCTACTGAAGCGACTCTCGCCCAGGTACAACGCCGCACCGCAGTCGTGCCGTTGTGAGTGTCTGCGGTTGGGTCGCTTCGGTCGCTTCAGTAGCGCTCCTCTCCGATGGGAGCGTATAGCGCCGCGTACGCCAGCCACGGTGTGCGCTGCACTCGGAGTTGAGGCGGCTGCTAGCGACCCGGCGTTTCGCGACAGGACAACTCATTGATCTGTTCGTCAGTCGGTCGGTATTTTTTCCAATCATCTTCACGGAAGACCTGCGGCAGGACGCTGATGTCCTCGGCCCACTGCATGTCGTCGATGTAGTCCATGATCGACTTTTTGATCAGAACGCACTTCTGCCGCTGTCCCTTGAGCATGGCGAATCCGTGATTCTCGTAGCCCGGTATGACGGACTGCCCGGTGACTGTGACCCTCGAGTTCACGCGGGCGTATTCGTAGAGTGTCAGGGCGTCCGAGAGGACAGCGGCGACGTCGCTTCCTTTGTCCAGGAGGGCATTCACACAGTCGCCAACTGAAGCTCTCCTCTCGAGCTCTGCGCCAGAAGTCTTCACGAGCGCCTCGCTGAAGGAACTGTCGGGGGAGCACACGACCTTGCCATCGAGATCGGACTTCTTGGTCAGGGGTTCTGAGCCGGCCAGCGTCAGCAGCGCAGACGGGGCCCGTACGTACGGCCCGACGACGTCGAACCCTCTCATCCGAGATGGAGTGATCGCGAGCATCACGAACTCGACCGATCGCCGCTGGAGCGCGGCCTCTCGAGACTCCGCGGTCATCTGCACGAAACCCGGCTGCCTCCCGAGTGCCTTGGCCGCCATGGCACCGACACGCCTCTCGTACCCCGATCCCAGCTGACCGGCGGACCGGCCGGCCCGTTCCTGCGCGATCCCGATCGTCACGCTGGGGTCATCGGGGCGCCTGGAGTCTGGTCTGGCGCTGTACGCCCCCCCAGACGAGGAGGGGAGTGAGCAGTGCGGCAGCCACGAGGCCAGCCGTACGACGGGACTTGCGACGCTGAGGTGATGCGGAGTTTTCGCCGGTAGTCGAGTTGTCGTGGGTTGTCTTGGACAATCCGGCGGCAGCGTCGGTCGGGGTCGCGCCGGGTAGCGGGCTGGCGTCCGATTCCTGGGGGCCCTTGCTGATGAGGGTTCCGGGAACGGTCCGGGGACCCTTCTGTGCCGCCCCGGAGGTCATATCGGCCTGTCGCAGAACCTGGGACAGTAGTTCCTCACGCTGCTCGCTGCGGTTGTGCACGAGGTCGAGCCGATCGTCGACGTCGCGGTCCGTCTCCTCCTCGGACAGCGCGCTTCCGTGCGCGGGGACCGGAAACAGCGCCGGCGTCAACGCCTCGTCGCCGGGTCCGTCCTGGACGGGGACATTTCGCTGAAGTGCCTCGATTTCTCTGAGGACTTCTTGGCGCTCCCTGAGCAGCACGGTCTGGGCCTGCTCGGCGGTATAGCGGTCGCTCCTGGCACGGTCCAGCTCCGTCTGGATACGGGAAAGACGAAACTTGGCCTGATCCAGGTGGTGGGCGGATCTGGCACGCTCAATGTCCCGCAAGTGGCTGACCTCGCGGGTGAGGGCCGCGATCCTCGTTTCCTGCTGGCTCGAGAACTGCAGCAGCAGACGGATGACCCGCTCGCTGTCCACCGTGACCGCCTGGGCCTTGACCAGGGCGTCCTGTGTCTGGTTGAGCCTTCGGTGGAGGCTGAGCAGCTCGGTGCTGGCATCGTCGCTCGGCGCAGAGCCGTTCGCCGCGTCCTTCCAGAGCCTGTTGGCCCTGGTGATGAGCTGGTTGCTCCAGTGGTCGGCCTGTTGATTCCGGAACTCCTGGAGCACTTCGCCCAGCAGTCTCTGAGGAATGAGCTTCTTCCCGTTGAGGTAGTCCGCCCATGTCGAGCGGCTTCCACCGCTAGGGAAGCGCTCCGCGAGCTTGGCGACGGTGTCGAGGCCAGCCTTTTTGGTGATGTCGACCAGGAATCTGGCCAGCGCCTGCTCCGCGTCCGAGCCGTGGAACTCACGGCTCCGCCCTGCCTTGCCCATCGCCCCCTCCGGAGTTGTCCGGCCCCGTCCGGCCCATTCTCCAGCGCTCGTTGCGCTCACCTGGGCTTCCACGCCATGAGCAGCCGGACAATCAGAACGCTCCCCAGGCTAGGTGTCCATCTGCCGGATCCCTAACTAAACGGGAGAACACCATGGTTACGAACGCCGTACTCGACTTCTTGACCGGCCTCCTGGGCAACGTGCTCGGTGACCTCGCTGCGGGACTGCTTATCGCCCTTGGCGGCCCGGGCGTGAAGATGCTCTCCCGGAAGAAGACCCGCGACCGGGACCACAACGAGCAGCCGCCGCAGTAACAGGCATGAGGCAGCACGGGGAGAAGAACTTCGCTGCGACCGCCCCCAACGAATCGTTCGGTGGACGACGACGTACACCGAACCAAATCTCCGCGCGGCCAACGCGACCTGCTCGCCTTTGGGGCGCGAGTACCTAGACCGGCACTTGCCCGAGTGCTGTCCCCCTTCAGCCGATCATTCCCGGCTGAACGCGAGCGAGTTCACGTGACTGTCCGTCGCATGGTCGCGCTGATTGGAACGCGACGCGGACGAAGAGCTGAAGAAAGCGGAGGAAGGCGGCACCGTGCGCCACGACGGCTCCCAGGGACAGCAGGGCTGGCCGAGGTGACGGCCCCGGACGGACTCCGTTGTTTCCCGCATGGCCCACACCCCTCGCGGTGGCATGCCAAGATCGGCGGCAAGGTGATCCTCGGGGTACGCATCGAGTTCTACAAGAAGGTCGGCGACGTGGGGGAGCCGTCCCAAGACATGCTGGGCGCGCTCTACCGCGACCACGGGTTCAGAGCCGCAGGGGCCAAGGATTAGTGAGGATCCCCGGTTACCCAAACCGGCGATCGTCGACTATGTTGCGGTCGCTCCAGCCTTACTGATCGTTTCAGAATGAGGTTCGGAGGCGGCGGAGGCATATGAGGCTGCAGGCCAGTTCAAGCAGACCTTGGTGGAGGTCAGCGCGTCGTTCGTAGCGGGTGCGGAGCCATTTGAACGGGTGCAGCCAGGTAAAGGCTCGTTCGACGCCCCAGCGCACCTTGCTCAGTCCGGAGCCGTGGGCGAAGCCGCGTCTCGCGATCAGCGGCTTGATCCCGCGCTTCCACAGCAGGCGGCGTTACTTGTCGAAGTCGTAGCCCCGGTCGGCGTACAGGCGCCGGGGTTTGGGGCGGGGGCGTCCTCGCCGTCCCCGGATCGACGGTACGGCATCGAGCAGGGGCAGGAGCTGGGTGACGTCATGACGGTTGCCGCCGGTGAGCGTGACGGCAAGCGGAGTTCCGTGGCGGTCGACGATCAGATGGTGCTTGGAGCCGGGGCGGGCACGGTCAACGGGTGAGGGCCCAACGAGGTCCCCCCTTTGAGGGCCCGGATGTGAGAACCGTCCACGGAGCAGTCGTCCAAGTCCAGCAGACTCGCGCGGCGCAGCTCGGTGAGCAGGGCAGCATGCAGGCGTGGCCGGATTCCGGCCCCGGTCCAGTCCCGCAGCCGGCGCCAGGCCGTGACTCCGGAGCAGCCCACGGTCCTGGCGGGGACGTCACACCAGGCAACGCCGGTCCGCAGGACGTACAAGATGCCGACGAGACCTGCCCGGTCCGGAACACGACACCGTCCAGGATGCCGGTGTCGTCGTTCGGGAGCGGGCGGCAGCGGCGGGGCCACCCGCTCCCACAGGTCGTCCGGAACAAAATCAGTATGCACCGGGACACCCTCCCGACCACGATCGGCGAGCGCAAGACCAGTATGGCTCCACGAGGGTGAGCCCCGGCAGGTGGCGCCGGGGCTCACACCAAATGGTTTGTCAGCGGTCCATCAGGACGAAAACGCCCCACCCGAGGTATTCACGCTGATACCTGGCGTGCTGGACCGGTGCCGCGGTCAGTTCCGCGCGCATCTCATCGGCGAGCTCGTCATCGGGATTGGCGTCGAGCCAGCGCTGAATGTTGAGCCACTGAGCCGCGACGTACCTGTCCCAGCTGTCCTGATCGGCGAGAACCATCTCGACGACGTCGCAGCCCAGGTCCCCGAACTGCTTGAGCAGTTCCGGCAGGGTGAGCAGGTCGTCCTTTCGGGCCATGTGGCAGCCCTCGACGACCGTCTGGTCCTCCGGTTCGCGGCGCCAGTACGGCTCACCGATCAGCATCGTGCCTCCGGGAGCGAGGCTGCGCCGCAGGAGTTCGACGGTGCCGGCGACGCCGGCACCGATCCAGGTCGCGCCAATGCAGGCGGCGATTCCGACGGGCTCGTCGGCGACGTGGCCCGAGGCATCCGCATGCACGAAGTCGACCCGGTCGGCAACGCCCAGCTCCGCAGCTCGCTCACGGGCGGCGTCGAGGAAGACGGTGCTGATGTCGACCCCTGTGCCGGAGACACCGTGGTCCCGGGCCCAGGTGCACAGCATCTCGCCCTTGCCGGAGGCGAGGTCGAGCATGCGCGTGCCCGGCGCAGGGCTGATGGCCTGGCCCAGGAGAGCGAGCTTGTCGCTGGTGAACGGGTTGCAGATGCGGTGGCTGCTCTCGCGGATGGTGAAGCTACGCGGCAGATCCATGGCAGGGGTTCCTTCGGTTCGTGGAGGTCACAACGGCGGGGTTGAGCGGCCGACGGGAGCTGACCGCGAGAACCTGAACCGTCATCAAATACACCTCTTCGAACGTATGAAGGCTGGGACGGGTCGAGGCTACGGCCGCCGTGATCACCGTGTCCAACTCAATTGCGTCCGGCTGGCGGGCGCCTCATGTGACGCGGGCCGCTGGCCTGGCACCGCCTGTCACGAACGGCGCATCCCGCAAGCCCTGGACAAGCTCGGCTGACAACCCCGGCAGGAACGCAGGTGCCTTCTCGAACCTCATTCTGAAACGATCAGTTAAGCCGTGCACGCGCTCGCGGCTCAGTTGCCTTCGCTGCCGTGGTCGCCGTGAGATCGGGTGAGGTGGACCATGGCGCGGTAGAGGACGGCGGAGGCGTCGGCGACGGTGGTGATGAATCCCGCGTCGGTCATGAGGAGAATCGGCCGCACGGCGGTTACTGGGCGCGCTGGTCGATGAGGGCGGCCAAGCCGTCCAGGATGCGTTGGAGGCCGAATTCCCATGCCTGGTCCTGCCCCTCGGATTGGGCTGCCGAGGCGAGGGCTCCGGCGAGCGCGGGAAATTGCTCACCGTGCGCCTGCATGAGGTCGCCGAGGATGGCGCCGAGCTGGGCCTCGGGTTTGCCCACGGGGCCCGCTGCACGGGCTTGCTGGGTGATGCCGCGTACGTGACCGACCAGAAGGACGGCGGCGTCCATCCGCTCGGCACCGCTTAGCCCCGTACCGTCCAGTGCGGCGACGGCGCGCTCCATCCAGGACAACTCCCCAGGTCCCATCACCCGCGAGCCGAGGGTGGCCTCCAGCGTCCAGGGGTGTTGGGAAAAGACGGCGATCAACTGTCGGGCCCAGTCCTCCAGTTGCTCCCGCCAGCCACCGTGCGCCTTCTCTGCTGTCGGGTAGGGGCCGATCGCGGCGTCGACCATCAGTGCGACCAGCTCGGCCTTGCCCGGCACGTACCGGTACAGCGCCATCTTGGTGACGCCCAGTTGTGCGGCAACCCGCTGCATGGAGACATCGGCGGACCCCTCCGAGTCAGCGATTTCGATGCCGGCCCGCGCAATGCGGGGCAGGTCGAGTGTCGGCCTGGGGCCCCGCGCGGGCTTCGGGTGCGGCCCCCACAGCAGCCGCGCTGCCTCCGCGTGCTGGTCGCTCAAGTCTCCTCCGGTCCTGCCTTGTCGAAGCAATTCAACTGTGTCTATGGTACACAGTAATTATCAGTGTCCGTTGGACACAGTTTTAGTGAGAGGTACACCGTGAACAGGAACGTCCTCATCTCCGGTGCGAGCATCGCCGGCCCCGCGCTGGCCTACTGGCTGGGTCGCCACGGCTTCCACCCCACCGTCGTCGAACTCGCCCCGGCCCTGCGCACGGGCGGTCACGCCGTCGACTTCCGCGGTGAGACACACCTGACCGTGCTGGAACGCATGGGCCTGCTGCCGGAACTGCGTCGCATCCAGACCGGTGGTAGCCCGATGCGCTTTGTCGACGAAGCCGGTGAAACGCTGCTGCACCTGCCCGCCGAGTTTGCCGGCGGCGAGATAGAGGTCCTCCGCGAAGACCTGGCCCGGGTGCTGTACGAGCACAGCGTCCCCCACGCCGAGTACATCTTCGGCGACTCGATCACCGGACTTGCCGAGACCGCGTCCGGCGTGCGGGTCGAGTTCCAAAGCGGCGCTTCACGCGACTTCGACCTCGTGATCGGGGCGGACGGGCTGCACTCCAACGTCCGCCGCCTCGCCTTCGGTCCGGAGCAGGACTACGTCAGCCATCTCGGCTACTACGCCGCCACATGGCAGCTCCCCAGAGACAGCTACCCGGGGCTCGCGAAGGGCTCAGTCGGTTACAACGCGCCGGGGCGGCTCGCCTCCGCCGGTGCCGACCACCGGGACCCGGCGCAGGCGGGAGCATTCTTCGTCTTCGCCGCACCCGAGTTGTCGTACGACAGGCACGACCCCGAACAACAGAAGAAGTTGATAACCGACGCCCTCTGCGGCCTCGGCTGGGAGGTGCCCCACCTGCTCGCCTCTCTCGATCAGGCCCCCGATCTGTACTTCGATTCGATCAGTCGGGCCGACGTGGACACCTGGTCCAAAGGGCGGGTGTGCCTCGTCGGCGATGCCGCCTGCGGGGCCACCATCGGCGGCATGGGCACGGGAACCGCCATGGTCGCCGCCTACGTGCTGGCCGGCGAGCTGGCGCAAGCCCGAGGCGAGCACCGGAGGGCCTTCACCCGATACGAGAGCAGGCTCCGCAAGTACGCGGAGGGCTGTCAGGCAGGCGGAGAGCGCACCGGCAAGTTCCTGGCCCCTGCCACCGCCACCGGCCTGCGCCTCCGCAACACCTTGCTCTCGCGCCCCCTATTCCTGAACGTCATGCTCAAGCTGGGGGAGAGGGTCAGCAGCACCATCGCCCTGCCGGACTATCCAGGCGACCCCAGCCGCGTCAGGTGATGAATGACGCGGACTTCAGTGAAAGGAGTCCGGCGCCGGGGGGAGTCCGGCGGCTCTCATGCATGAGTTGTTCTGAGGGGCCATGGCCCCACCGGACCGCATCCGGTGTGCCCCTGATTCTTGTTCTCATACCCTCTCGCACAACAGCTTTCGGACAAAGCCCCTCGCGACAGGTCCTGCGACATCTGGCGCCCGCCGAACCGGCCTCCGCCGTCAAGCGGTTCGACCAGTCTCTGCGGTGCCCGCTGGGAGTGCCTGCCGTCCCAAGGTGGCGAAGTCGCACCGAAATACCGCGCCCCCGCTGCGCGCTCGCTCTTCAACTCTGCACGGAGCTCGAAGTGCGCGCCCTCGCCGATCGTGGACCCGGCGTCCACAACGCTTTTGAAGTCGGTTGGTGATGCGGGTCCGCTCGTTGACCAAGGTCGTTGTGCCTCTCGGTCAGCAACCGCAGGATCGTGGACTGGGGCCTAGGTCTCGTCCGGCACCTCGCCGACGTGGAGCGCCGCTGGTTCCGGCGTGTGCTCGCAGGAGAGGAAGCGCCGCTCCTCTGCGGCTCCGACGAACACCCTGACCAGGACTTCGACGGCGCCGTCCCCGATCCGGCCGTCACCGCCGCCGCGTGGGATGCCTGGCGTGCCGAGGTGGCGTTCGCCGACCGGCTGACCGCCGAGGCACCCGCCCTCGACGTCGAGGGCGACGACGGATGGCGCGGAGCGGTCGCACTGCGCTGGGTGCTCATCCATGTGATCGAGGAGTACGCCCGGCACAACGGCCACGCCGACCTGCTCCGCGAGCGGATCGACGGCGCGATCGGCGTGTAGACGATGATCACTGCATGAACCTGAGCGAGATCACGTTGATGTCCGACCCGAAGGTGGCCGCCGTACCGGTCCGGGAGTGCGGGGAGCGCCTGGTGGACGTACGCCACGAGAGCATGCTCCTGGTCGATACGCGCGCCCAGGACCCCGAGGACGCCTTCGCCCGGCTGCGCGAAGGCGTCCTGATCCGCCTTGTGCACGCCCAGACGCTGCTGCCCGACGGACTGCGCCTGTTGTTCGTCGAGGGCTACCGGCCGCCGTGGCTGCAGCGCCGTTACTTCGAGGAGTACGCGGGTCAGCTCAGGGCCCTGCATCCCGGCTGGCCCGCCGAGCGCCTGCACGCGGCGGCGAGCCGCTATGTCTCCCCGCCGGACATCGCACCGCACAGCGCGGGCTCCGCCGTCGATCTCACCCTCGCCGAGGCCGACGGTCACGAACTCGACCTCGGCACCCGGATGAACGCGGACCCCGAGGAGAGCGAGGGCGCCTGCTACACCGAGGCCGACACCATCTCCGCCGAGGCCCGTCGCAACCGGGACATACTCGGAACGGTCCTGCGGGAGGCGGGCCTGGTCAACTACCCCACCGAGTGGTGGCACTGGTCGTACGGAGACCGCTACTGGGCCCTGGCGACGGGCGCGCCGCACGCCCTCTACGGGGCGGTGGAATCAGGCGGGTGAGGACGCTGGCGTCGTCAGGCGCGTGACGAGGTCGTGCCACGCGGCGTCCAGGCGGTCCAGCGGCATGCCGCGTTCGACGGTGAGGTGATGCACGAGGACGCCGTCGACCGACCCGAGCAGGGTGTGCGCGAGGAGTTCCGCGTCGCCCGCGACGCCCGCCTGGCGCAGCAGCATCGTGACGTGCGTGAGCCGCAGCCGGTGCGCCGGGACCGCGTAGGTGCGCAGCGGGTCGGTCCGTGAGGACAGCAGCAGTTCGTGGTGGTCGCGCTCGTGGCGGATCAGGGCGGGCCCGAACGCGTGCAGCCGCTCCAGGGCCGGGGCGTCGGGGCCCAGCGGGGCGGGTCCTGAGAGGAACGCGGCCTGGAGCTGCTCCTCGCGGTGGTCGAGCAGGGCGACCAGGAGCCCGGTGCGGTCGCCGAAGCGCCGGAAGACGGTCCCTTTGCCGACGCCTGCCGCCGTGGCCACCGCGTCCATGGTCAGTTGCGCGGCGCCGCATCCCGCCATCAGTTGTGAGGCGGCCTCCAGGAGCCGCGTGCGGTTGCGCGCCGCATCGGCCCTGAGCGACGGCGGCTCGCCCACCGGGGTGAGGGCGAGCTCGATCGACCCGCCCGGTCTGTCGGGCGAGGGGAGGGGAGGGAGAACGGAGCCGGTCATGAATCCAGCGTAGCGCCCCGAGCCGCTAAGTGGACCGCGGTCCGGATTGGTGGTACAACTTTAAACGGACCCCGGTCCGATTGCGTCGTTATCCGTATCTGAGAGTCCCGCCCCCACTTTTCAGGAGTTCCGCCATGTCTGTACGCATCGTCGCCCTCGTCGGCAGCCTCCGCGCCGGCTCGCACAATCGCCAGCTCGCCGAGGCCGCCGCCAAGCACGCGCCCGCAGGTGTGGACGTCGAGCTGTTCGAAGGTCTTGCGGACGTGCCCTTCTACAACGAGGACGTCGACGTCGAGGGCGGCGTCCCGGCTGCCGCGACCCGTCTGCGCGAGGCCGCAGGAAGCGCCGACGCCTTCCTCCTCTTCTCGCCGGAGTACAACGGCACCATGCCCGCCGTGCTCAAGAACGCGATCGACTGGCTGTCCCGCCCGTACGGCGCCGGCGCAATCTCCGGCAAGCCGGTCGCCGTCGTGGGCACCGCTTTCGGTCAGTACGGCGGTGTGTGGGCGCAGGACGACGCACGCAAGGCCGCGGGCATCGCGGGCGGCGTGGTCGTGGAGGACGTCAAGCTGTCCATCCCCGCATCCCTGACCCGCTTCGCCGAGATCCACCCGGCGGACGACACTGAGGTGGTCACCGCCCTTACCGAGGTCGTCGCCCGCCTCACCCAGCAGGCCACGCCCGCCGCTGCCTGACACCTCCCGCGTCGACCGCGCACAGCCCCGACCGCGCACAGCCCCGACCGGGCCCGCCCCGGTCGGGGCTACACGCAGTCGACGTGGTGCGTGTGCGGCCGGTCCGGGCAGGTGAGGCACTCGAAGAGGCAGACCCCGCCCATGTCACCGAACATCATCCCCCCGTGTTCGAGGCGCACCGCGCGGTCCTCAACAGGAGTCCAGGCCCGCGAGGGCTCGGCGTCGCCCTCGTCGCTCTCGAACGTCAGCAGGTGCTCCATCGGCCCATCGCACCGCGTGCAGACCGCGGGCTGCGGGTCCTGCCCCCAGCCGGGGTACCCGCCCAGCTTCGTGCCGGGCGCGGTGGACAGGTGGTACCGGTAGTCCCAACCGGTCTGCCCCTCCACCCCCGCTGCGGGCCCTGGGCCTGCGGTTCGGCCACGTCGTCACGGTCCTGGAGGAAATGGGGACTGACCGGCCCGCTACCCGCCGGGACCACAGGGTCCCGGCGGGCCGTCGAGGCCGTCGTCAGCTGTCGATGAAGGCGTCGCGGGCGCAATCGGCGGGGTATACCCACTGATGCGACGAGATCCTGTCGTTCGCGTTGTGGCCAGAGGTGAAGGCGTAGCCGTGCAGGTCTGTCAGGGCGACACCGGGCCCCGCGCAGAGGAAGCCGCCGGCCCAGGCGTCTCCGCCACCGGTCAGCCGGTAGAACGCGACCACGTCCTTGCCGCCGACGTGGCCGTTGTTCGCTACCGACGTGGCGTTGTTGTCGTCACTGCCTCGGAACTGACCCGAGGCGTCGCCCCAGTTCGCGTCATTGCCGACGTCCGAGCCGAGGAGGGTGCCCGAGCAGTTCGAGTGCAGCCAGGCGTACACCTTGCCATCGCTCCCGTGGGGGGAGCAGTCGGCCAAGATGCGCACGTCGGCAGAGGGAGCCGCCTGTGCGGCGGTCGCGGGTACCGGCATAGCGATCGCCGCAACACACAGAACGGCAGCGGTGGTTGTCTTGCGCATGTTCGTCTCCTTCGTTCCTATTCGGATGTGCTCGTCCGCGGCTCGGTTACCGCGGCGGTTTTCGGGCCGGTCAGCTCCGCGGAATGAGAGCATCGGCACGGGTCAGTGCGGCCGCCTCCAGACGGTCGTGGAGAGCGAGCTCCTCGCGGTACTTCGCGCGCACAGGAGCGAAGTAGGTGCGTTTGAGGGCCCGTGCGCGGTCGGCGAGCGCGGAGTCGCGGGCACAGGTGGCCTCGGCGACCGCGAGCGCGATCTCGATGGCGCGGGCCTTGTTCTTGCCCAGCCCCTTGGCCAAGGCGGGCAGCGCGGCGCGGATCTCTGATGGGTCGGCGTAGCGGTGCCCCTTGTCGCGCATACAGGCCGACCAGGCGCCGAGTGCCTTCTTGAACCGCGTGTCCTCGACGAGTTTCGGTACCCAGAGAGGTGTGAGGTTCATGGCGGTGGAGCTGACGCGGAACCACGTCGCGCGGTCGCCGTAGAGCTCCTCCTCCGCTCGGGCGCGGCAGCCCCCGCGGGCCGTGGCGAGCGTGCCGCCGGTGGGTAGTTCGGCGGTCAGGACCCCCTCGGAGGCGGTACCGGACAGTGTCGCCGAGTAGCGTGCACGATGGGCGGCAGAGAGCGATCTTAAGTACCCGCGGTCGGGGTCCTGCCGCTTCCCGCCGCGCGGCTCGTGCAGTCCGCGGCTTCCGTAGCCGTGCGCACGGGCCCACGCGATGTCGTCGAGGACGAAGCCGGAACCGCGGGTGGGTTGGGCGACGGAAGGCGGCACGGGAGTGTACTGGAAGCCCTTCCTGGCCATGCACCGCTGAATCAACAGCCCCTCAGCCCTTTCGATCCGGGCCAGTTGGGCGTCGGTGAGCCGTGGGGGCGAGGTCGGCCGGTGTGCAGGCTCGGCGGCGGGCGCCGTGCACGCGGCCAGTGCGCACAGGACGGTGGCTGTGCCGGCGCCGAGCGCGGCGGCTGTGCGTCGCATGGTGGTGCTCCCCCCGTCGGATCGGATGCCCCCTGGTCGTTGCGCGGGGCGAAGTTCCCCGGCGCGGGGGTCGAGAAGCGGCCCGTGCACCGGACGCCGGGGCTGGTGTCGGTGTGCTCCGGGCCCCGCCGTGACCTCAGCTTTCGCGGTCGGCCGATTGTCTGGCAGGTCCCTTCCACCACCGCAGACAATTCCGTGGCGCGACTGCGGGCCTTTGCCGCCCCGTGGCGCCGGTTGGCCGGCCCTCGTAGGGATGCGTAGCGTACGAGTGGTAGTCATTCGCGCCGACGGGGGTGTCATGGGGCGTCGAGAACGACCACTGGACGCGGCCGATGGGCCCGTTGCACGTTTCGCCGACGAGTTGCGCAAGTTGCGCCGGGAGGCCGGTGGTCTTACCTACCGGGCCATGGCGGTCAAGGCTCACTACTCGACCGCGACGCTGGCGCAGGCGGCGGCCGGAGACCGACTGCCTTCGTTGGCGGTGGCACTGGCGTATGTGGCGGCCTGCGGTGGCGACCGTGCGTGGTGGGAAGGCCGGTGGCACGAGGCGGCGCGGGACGCGGCCGAGGCGGCCCGCGCCGACGACGCGGACGCCGAGCCGCCGTATCCGGGACTGTCGCGCCTCGGTGTCGACGACGGGGGAAGGTTCTTCGGCCGAGACCAACTACTCGGCCAACTCATGGAGATGGTCCGAGAGGCGTCTCTGACGGTCGTGACCGGCCCCTCCGGGTGCGGTAAGTCATCCCTGCTGCGTGCCGGGTTGATCGCCCAACTACAGCACGCGGAAGCGAACGGGACGCGGCCCGCTGCTATCCGGGTGCTCACTCCGGGACCGCACCCGGACCGCACCCACGCGAAAGTGCTCGACCCCCGCACCACGCCTTCAGGCACCCTGATCGTCGTGGACCAGCTGGAGGAGGTTTTCACGCTCTGCACTGACCGGGCCGAGCGCGCGCGGTTCCTCGACAGGGTGGGGGAGGCTGCCGAGCCCCGGTACGGCCTGTGTCTCGTCCTCGCCATCCGCGGCGACTTCTTCGGCCATCTCGCTCAGCACCCCTCCCTCGCGCGGGCCGCCCAGGGCGCCACGCTGCTGGTTACCCCCATGGGAAGGAACGAACTGCGGGAGGCCATCGTCAAGCCCGCCGCCCTAGGTGGCCTGGTGGTGGAACGCGGCCTGACAGCCCGGATCATCGACGAGGTCGGCGACGAGCCGGGCGGGCTGCCCCTGATGTCCCACGCCCTGTTGGAGACATGGCGTCGCCGCAGCGGCCGGGTCCTTGCCGAGAGGGCCTACGAAGCCGCCGGCGGCGTGCGCGGCGCGATCGCCCGCACCGCGGAAAGCCTCTACGCGTGCCTCTCCACCGACGAGGCCGAGACGGCCCGCCGGATTCTGCTGCGTCTGGTCAGTCCCGGCGAGGGCAGCCAGGACACGCGCCGTCCGGCCGACCGCGCCGAGGTCACTGCGCTGGGCCCAGGATCCGCGGGCGACGCGGGCGTGGTCCTCGAGCGCCTGGCTCGCGCCCGCCTCGTCACCCTCGACAACAGCACCGTCGACCTGGCCCACGAGGCCGTCCTGACGGCATGGCCCCGGCTGCGCACCTGGATCGACGAGGACCGTGACCGGATCAGGGCTCAGCGCCACCTCACCGAGGCCGCGGCCACCTGGCGGGCCCTCGGCCGCGATGCCGGTTCGCTCTACCGGGGTGTCCGCCTCTCCATGGCCGAACAGCACTGCGGCGGACTGGACGGGCCGGGTGACCTGACGCCGCTGGAGCGGGAGTTCCTTTCCGCAGGCCTGGCTACGCGGGGGCGCGAGCGCCGTCGCCGTCGCGCCGGTACTGCGGTCCTGGCCGTCGTCCTCGTCCTTGGCCTCGTCGCCGCTTTGGTCGCCCGACAGGAGAGTCAGGTCGGCGAGCGGCGCCGTGTCGAAGCCGAGGCCCGCCGCATCGTCGGGGTCGCCGACAGCCTCAGAACGTCCGACCCGGGTACCGCGATGAGGCTGAGCCTCGCCGCCTGGCATATCGCTGACCTGCCCGAGACCCGCTCCGCATTGCTCAGCGCCGTGGCGCAGCCGGAGAGGGAGGCATTCGTCGACCCGGACCACGACGCCGACACGATGCGCCACCTCAGCGCCGATGGCCGCACCCTCGTCAGCGTCGGGGCCAAGAAGATTGTGCGGTGGAACGTGGGGACGCACCGAAGAACGGCCTCGCTGCCGGGACTGGGCAAACGCCTGCAGTTGGTCGGGACGATGCGGGCCGACGCGCGGTGGCTGCCCCTGTTCGTGGACCCGGGCGGCACGGTGGTCCCATTCGACCTGGCCACGGGAGAGCGGAAGGGCGCTGTCCTTGGCCCCGCCGGAGCGGGTGTCGAAATGGGGCCGAGCGGGCGCAGTCTCGTCGTCTATGACGCTCTCCGCTCCTCGTACCGGATCCGGTTGTGGGACGTGGAGCGACGGCGCGTCATGCTCGACGTGCGGGCGCCGCGCCGGGCGACCGCGCCGGGCGCGGTTACGACGGGCTTGTCCGACGCTCAACAGATCCTTCAGCTCAAGGACCGGCGGGGCACGTCCGACGCACGGGGCTACCCGGAAGCGACCGTCGCAGACGACGACCGGCTGCTCGCCCTGTGCGTGCCGGGCAGACGGTTGCAACTGTGGGACGTCGCGAAGCGGCGGATGCTCGCCGCGCCATGGGCACCGCGCATCTCACAGCACCAGTGCCAGAACGAGCGGGTCTTCTTCACGCCTGACGGCAGTCGTCTGGCGGTCGTTTCGGACAAGGACGTACGGGTGTGGGACATTCGCTCCGGGGAAGAGGTGGCCGCATTCCGCGCGGACGCGGTGCAGACCCTCGCCTTCAGCGAGGACGGGGCTTTCCTCGCGACGGCCGGCAACGACGAGATCCTGCTCTGGCGGACGGACATGCCGCACATGCCTGTCTTCCGTCATGTCCTGCCCGCCGAGGCGGTCAGCGACCTGAGGGTCGACGCCGAGGAGGGCTGGATCCGTTACGTCAGCGGGACGCGGGGCGCCTGGGGATCGGTCGTACGGACCCTCGATGTAGGAGACGCCTTTACCGACGACTGGCGTGACGACGACGCGGAGGCCCGTTTCAGTCCGGACGGACGGACCCTGGTGACGTCCAGGAACATGGAAGCGGCGGGCCGTGTCCGCTTCCGGATCGGTGACGCGCGTGAGCCGGGGCGGACCGTGGAACTCCCGGAGATGCCGTGCCGGGCCGAGCGGAAGACGTCCGCGCCCCGTTGCCTGGCGCTGATGGCCTTCAGCAGCGACGGCAGGACGCTCGCCTACGGCGTCAGCGAGCAGCGGCCCACCGCCCACCCGCTTCTGCACGTCTCTTTGTGGGATGTCGCTCGGCGGCGTGTTACAGCCTCCCCTCGGCTGAAGGAAGCTTTCACCGGGGGAGGGAACTGGCTCGCCTCCCTCGCGTTCGGCCCACGTGACGCGTCACTGATCATCGCCCAGGCTCCCTTCGTCGGCGCGACACACATCTGGGACCTACGCCGCCACACACCCGTCACCACCCTGCCCGGAGTCAACGGCACCCTCGCACTCCGCCCCGACGGGCGTCTGCTTGTCACATCGAGCGGCCAGGCGGTCGCCCTGCCCGCAAGGCGGAAGCTGTCCGGGGCGCATTCCCCCGGGAGTACCGCAGCCCTTACATTCAGCCCGGACGGGAGATACCTGGCCACCGGAGACGCTTCCGGACGCACCGTGCTGTGGAACGGCGACCTGGAACAGCAGGTCGGCGTTCTCTCCGCCGGAGCGGCGGACCGATTCGTGTCGGCCCTTGCCTTCTCATCCGATGGCGGCACGCTCGCCGTGGGGTTCGAGGACGGCGTCGTACGCCTCTTCGACACCGCCACCCGCCAACGGATCGGGGGACCGCTGCTCACCGCCGGCGACACAGTGCGGGCCCTCGCGTTCAGCGCGGACGGCAGCCGGCTCCGGGTCGCGGGGGAGCACACGCAACCGCGAACCTACGACCTCGCTCCGGGACAGGCGGCGGCGACCCTCTGTGACCGGGTCACGGACGGTCTCTCTCGAGCGGAATGGCGCCGGCACCTGCCGGACCTCCCGTATCAGGAGACGTGCGAGGAGACGTCCACAGGCTGAGCCGCGGCGTCGACCACGCGCCGACACCTCTCCAGGGCATGGCGAGGCGCGATGTCGACCCTCCGGCGACCTGCTCCTCCCTGTACCCCCTTCGCACGGGGAGTCCGTGTACGAACATCACCTGGGCAGTGCGGCCTTCGCCGGGTCCACAAGGAGAGAGACGTGTAGCAGGAGCCGAAATCCATGCTCGAGGTGATGGAGCCACTGGCACGAGAACTCAGCGTCCACCACCCCCTACCCTGCGAGTGAGTCCAGGACGTGCGCAACCGGGGCAGGGTCCAGAGGGCCGACGTGTGACGCCCCGGGGAAATCGTGCACGCGGAAGCTGTTGCCGGGCGTGGAGGCGTCGGCTTCCGCGATCATTCGGTCCTGGAGCGCGGTGGCGATCGTACGGTCCCTGCCGAAACGTAGGTACGTGCGGGGAATGCGTCCCCAACTGCCGGCCCGGCCGACCGCTCGGCCCGCATAGGCCGCGACGGGCTCGTCGGTCTGCATGCCGGCCAGTATCCGGCGGAAGTCGGCGTCAGGGTAGTCCGCGCAGATCATCTCCTTCAGGAGGGCCAACTCACCGCTGGCCCTCGTACGGAAGTTCAGCCGCAAGACCCCGAGCCGGTCCGGATCACCCACCGTCAGCTCCACTGGGCTGACGGCGTTCGCGTTCTCGGGTGCCGCCGTGCAGGCGTCCGCCGTGGGCAGGACGCGGCTGGGACAGAAGGCGGCCATGTAGCAGATGTGGTGCAGCAGGTGCGGAACGGCGTCGCCGACCCGGCTAACCGATACGCCACCCAGGCTGTGCCCGACCAGCACCACCGGGCCGTTGTGTGCGGCCTGCCGCACGATGCCCGTGACGCGCGCCTGGTAGTCGTCCAGCCCGAGGTCCTTCAGCGGGGAGGGCTCGACCGCCATCGCGGTGAGGTCCTGCCGCTGGTACGACTCAGCCACGAAGGCCTCCGCGCCGTGCCACGGCTGGTCCACCATGACAACGCGGTGGCCGCGCAGCACCAGTTCCCGGGCAACCGGCATCCAGAACGCGCCGGCGCTGTGGGTACCGTGCACCAGAACGTAAGTAGTGGGCCCGCGACGCGGGACAGCCGCGGCCGATGACGTTCCGAGCCCGGTGGCCAACGCTACGCCCCCACTGCGAGTCCCAGCCCTCGCAGCGCCGTCCGCCGGGTAGCACCTTGTCGTTTCTCGATCGTGTCATCCGTCATGAACACAACGCTATGAACGGCCCGTTCGGCCCACCAGCGGCCCAGCACCCCGACAGGGGTGAACCCAGAACCACTCTGCCGTGCGACCCGCAGGGACCGGCTCGCGAAAACCGTGTCCCGAAGCCCCGGCACACACACGAAGCGGTCGGTCTCGGGGCCCGCCGAGCATTGCTCACCTTTCTGGCTCGGCAGGCCATGCTTGCAGCAAGTCCTGGGCCCGGCTATCGCCGTGCGAGGGAGCGGCGCCCGCGCTCGCAGACACCCCTCACCGGGGTTCCCGGCTGGACGCGCCCGGCTGGTCAGGTCGGGCCGCCGCGCACCCGGTGGGACTTAAGGAGGAGGGAAGGTCCAGGATTGACCCTCACGTCACGTCAGGCTGCAGGCTGACCGTCGACGAAAGGCGAGGTCCATGAGTTACACCGTCGGTCAGGTCGCCGGCTTCGCCGGCATTACCGTCCGCACCCTGCACCACTACGACCGTGCCGGGCTCCTCACGCCCGGCGAGCGCAGCCCCGGCGGCTACCGCCTCTACGGCGACGCCGATCTGGCCCGGATTCAGCAGATCCTCTTCTACCGCGAACTCGGCTTCGCTCTCGATGAGATCGCCGAAATCCTGGCCGACCCGCAGGCCAACGCCCTCGCCCAGCTCAAGGCGAGGCGCCGGTCGCTGCGCGAGCAGATCGGCAAACTGGAGCGGCTCGTGGAGGTGGCCGAACGGGCCATGGAAGTGCAGCAGACCGGGGTGCACCTCAGCCCCGAGGAACGGTTCGAGGTGTTCGGCGAGATCACCTTTGACCTGAGCTACGCCACCGAGGCCGGGTTGAAGTGGCGGGACAGCACGGGCCATCGGACGGCCATGGCAAGCGCAGCCCGGCACTCCAAGGAGGACTGGGCCCAGCTCATGGCCGAGGCCGCGCGATGGCGTGAGGAACTGCTGGCAGCCTTCGCCGCCGGGGAGCCCGCATCCAGTGGGCGGGTCCAGGACTTGGCGGAAGCCCATCGCCAGCACATCGCCCGGTGGTTCACACCTTGCCCGCCCGCGATGCATCAGCGCATCGCGGATGACTTCGCGGACGACCCGCGGGCCTTCGCCCTGCTCGTGCCGCCACCCCAGCAGCGCCCAGGACTAGCCGCGTATCTGCGTACCGCCGTCCACGCCAACGCGAAGAACCGGTCCGAACGAGAGGCGAACAGAGACACCCCCAGTCCTGGAGGAAGCCGATGACCCGGATCCTGATCGCCGCAGCCGGCTCGTACGGCGATGTCGCCCCGTACACCGGCCTCGGCAGCCGCCTCCGCGAGGCCGGATACGACGTCGCGCTCGCCACCCACCACACCTTCGCACCGCTCGTTGAGGCCGCAGGCCTGAGATTCCGCGAGCTGCCGGCCGACACGCAGGCCCAGCGGAGTGCCAACGGCCGCAAGGAGCTGATGCGAGCCGCGGCAGACTTCGTCCGCGAGCTCGGAGGCGGACTCGTCGACGCGGCCGTGCGGGGCGCCGACCTACTGGTGCTCTCCACGACCACCGCGCCGCTGGGCTGGCAGCTGGCCGAGGCGATGCGCATCCCCACACTGGGGGCCTATCTCCAACCGGCACACCCCACCCGGGCCTTCCCGCCCGTGGTCGGCGGCACGCGCTCGCTCGGAGGCCTCGGCAACCGTGCTCTGGGGAGCTTCTCGCTGCGCATGGTCGACCGCGTGTACGCCGACGCAGTGCGCGACCTGCGCGCCCGCCTCTTGCTGCCCGCGGCCGCGCCGGGCGCGGTCCGCGCCCGACAGGAGCGGGCGGACTGGCCGGTACTGCACGGGTTCAGTCCGGCCGTGGTGCCCCGGCCCGCGGACTGGCGCGCCGGCCTGGACGTCGTCGGCAACTGGTGGCCGCACCACGACCGGCAGACCGCACTGCCGCCGGAACTCGACGCCTTTCTGCGGGCTGGGCCGCCCCCGGTCTTCATCGGCTTCGGGAGCATGGCGGGCGGGGAAGGCGCACGGCTGAGCGAGATCGCGGTGTCGGCTCTGCGCGCGGCCGGGTTGCGTGGTGTGCTGCAGACGGGACGGGCGGGGCTCTCGGCATCCGGCGACGACATCCTGACGGTCGGTGAGGTCCCGCACGCCCTGCTCTTCCCCGAGATGGCTGCCGTGGTGCACCACGCGGGCGCGGGCACTTCTGCGGCGGCGCTGCGCGCGGGCGTCCCGGCTGTCCCCGTCCCGGTCACGGCGGACCAGCCCTTCTGGGCAGCCCGTCTCGCCGCTCTCGGTACGGCAACAGTCCCCATCCCCTTCAAGGACCTGACCGCGCCCCGCCTTGCGGATGCGCTGGGCCGCGCGGTCCGTGACGAGACGTACGCGCGCTCCGCTGGACGCCTCGCCTGCACTATGGCCGCCGAGGACGGTGCTGGGCATGTGCTGAAGGCGATCGAGCGGCTGACCTAGGGTCTCTCGACGAGATCAAGGGGTGCCTCCCTGGCCGGGGTTGAGTCACGCTGTCCGGTCGAGAGGGCAACGGCGCGCTCCCCACACGTCGGCTCCGCGCCGGGGCTGCCTGTGCGCGGGCCCGCTGTGCTGGTTCGCATATATGACCCATCTTCCGTGCGGTGCCGCGCTTGCGCCCGGCCCGCTTGAGGGCGGCAGTGATCTGGCCGCGGGTCAATCGGGCGGCTTTGGCGGGGGTAGCCGCGATCTTAAGGAGCTCGCGGGCCTCGGGCCGGCAGCCCATTAGGCCATTTGGCGAAGGCGTCCAGGGCTGCCGGGTAGTACTCGCGCAAGAGTGACCGGAGCTGGTTGGCGAGCTGCTGCCGATTCCACAATGAGTCCTGCTGGGCGCGGGCAAGGTCGCTGTCGTCGGGCAGTGCCCGGTGGGCGTGCATGTCGGTGCGCAGGATGTTCGCCAGGACGAGGGCGTCGCCGGGGTCGGACTTCTTGCGGGAGACGCTGTGGCGGTCGCGATAGCGGGCGGCAGCCATCGGGTTGATCGCGAAGACCTGCCGTTTACCGGTTCGCAGCACTGCGACGAGCAGGCCGCGGGAGGTCTCGATGGCGACCAGGATCGGGTTCTCCCGGGTGTCGCCGTACTCGCCGAGCAGGTCCAGCAGGATCTTGTAGCCGGTCGAGTCATCCGTTATGTTCCGTTTGGCCAGTAACTGGCCACTGTCGTCGACCAAGGCGACAGCGTGGGTCTTCTCCGCCCAGTCGATTCCGCAGTAGATCACTGTGCTCTCTTTTCGTGTGGTGATGTTTGCGCTGGTCACGAGCGCATGCGGGCCACGCAGCTCCCTAATTCAAGGCCTCAACCACCAGGGCCGGACCGACGCCTCACTAGCTGTTGACCGTGGCACCAGCGCATCGCACGGGCCTCGGTCTATGTGAGAGCTCAAAGCGCTCGGGCGTAACGAGAGGTCACCGTGCAGTGGGCTCGCCCCACCAACACCAACGAGGGATCAAGGAGGCGGGTATTGACGCTCGACGGCCCCGGACGCCACCGCTCTATCTGGAGGTGTCAGACCAGGGTCCGATCGGGCATCCGCCCGGAACCGACGGCCGCCAACATCCCGCCTGATGGCGACGGCCGCGAGGACGCCGGGCGCCACCGTTCTAGCCCGAGGCATCAAGGCCAGGCCCGCACCAGGCATCCGCCCGACGCCCACGCGCCCGCCACCACAGCCAGCACGAGGCCCGCCCGCACGCTCTAACCAGAGGCTTCACGAACCCAGCTCGGAACAGACGTAACGGACCTCACGGCTCGAACACGCCGTTGATCCCACCCGGCACCCCCGGAGTGCTTAGCAAGGAATTAGGGTCCGATCCTCCGTACGGAAGGGACCCTTCAGTGGCGAACCTGGTCTACAAGCGGGTCTCGACCGACCAGCAGTCCACCGCCCGGCAGAACCTCGTCCTGGACGAGGCCGGGATCGAGGACCCGGTCGTCTTTGAGGAGGACGGCGGCACCTCCAGCCGCCTGCACCCGCTCCAGCGCCCGAAGTTCCGCGAACTGCTCACCTACGCACGGCCGGGTGACACCGTGCACATCTCCGAGATGTTCCGCCTGGTGCGCGCGGCACCGGGCACATCCTCGACGTCCTCCACCGCGACCGCCTCGCCCTCCGCATCCACGACGGCGCGTTCTCCGCGATGGACCTCACCGCTCGCCACCCCCGCACCGGCGAGCTGCTGTCCACCGTGAAGTTCATGGTGCAGACCCTCGCCGCCGCCGGCGAACTCCAGCGGGAGCTGACGTACGACGGGCTGCGGGCCGCCGAGGCCAAGGGCAGCAAGGGCGGACGCCCCCCGGCAGCGCCAACCGACAAGACCGACGACGTGCGTATCGCTTACCTGGAAGGCCGCTCGATCGCCACCCTCGCCCGCGAACACGACGTCAGCCGCGGCGCGATCCGTACCGCCGTCGCCGACCTCCTGCCCGAGTACACCACTGACAGCCAGGAAAACGTCCCTGCCTCGGAGCTGCCGGTCACCCTCGACATGCCGGGCAAGGTCGCCGACTTCCTGCGCGCCGCCGAGCTGGAGCCCGCCGAACGCGCCGCGCTCGACCAGGGCGTCACCGTACGGCGCGGCCAGGGTTACACCCTGCGTGTCAGCACCACCCCGGCCGTCCACCGCCAGTTCCTTGCCCGCTGCCAGCCCCTCGACGGCGCTCAGGGCACCCCGGCGGTCCCGGCACAGCGCAAGGCCCGCTGCGAGTACGAGAACCGTGTCACCACTCTCGGAACTCCGGCCTGACCAAGGTCACCGGCTTAGCGTTATCCGCTGTACCGATGTTTCCCGAGGCCGGCTTCAGCCGGCGGCATCACCGTGTGCTCCCCGCATCCGCGGGGATGGTCCCCGGGCACGCGTGCGACCTGCGGGCCCGTGCGGGTGCTCCCCGCGCCCGCCGGATGGTCCCGGGCGCGGTGTCCCACGCGTCCAATGCGATCCGTGCCCCCGCGTCTGCGGGGATGGCCCTTTCACGACGCATTCTGGTGCAAGTCCTGCCCGGCGCTCGATCAAGGGGCCTCGTTCAAGTGCTCGGTCGACCCCTTATTCCTCGAATGGTGTGCCGCAACCCGGGCGGCACTGGTCGGGCTGAGGTGCCGTGCGTGGGCGATGCCTGGCCCTCGCCACCGTGGATGTCTATGTCCCGCCGCGTGTGTTGCTGCTCTAGCGTGCGGTGCTGCACGGCGAGTTCAGAGCCTGCGCTCGTCAAGCCGCACCCGGTCATTGAAGACGCCCGTCGACCGTGAGGAAGGCCGTCCGCTCGTTGAAGGCCGACCGAGCACCCGAGCTGAAGCCGTTGACACTGATGAACCGACCGAGAGCGTCTTTCCCCTTCCGACGTACCTTGTCGTTGAACAGCATCAACGGCCCGGCCTCGACAGCACCCTTGAGCCACTTCGCTTCCGGGATGTAGTCGTCTGTGTCGGAGGAGATACACAACTGGGTGAACCAATGACGTTTATGCACGACGAAATCGCGGAGCAGCAGGCGGACATCACTCGTCTGCTGTTCCATCATGTCCACGCGCCAGTAACCGGCACACACTTCATCCGGGGCGTCCTACCCCTACCCGCGCCGCCTGCGGTGGTTCGCGTGGTCATGGGCGAAGCGAGTGCCTACGCTCCGGGTGATTTGATCGCCTATGAGATCCCTCTACGTTGGGGCAACGAATCGGCCACTGCGCAGGACATCACGGCACTTCTGCGAACCCTCGTCACCGAGACCGGCATCTACTCGAGTGACCGCATCAGCCAGGTAATGGGGATGCTCCTCGTCCGCGTGGATCCCACAGCCCTCGAGGAAACCGCCTCCACCATGGATGACCGCGCCCTTGGGATCCTGCGCTGTTTCGCCCAGCCCTACACGGACGAGAAGCCAAGGCCCCTGCTGCGCGGATTCTGCTTCCTGGACGAGGACCGACTACGTCTCTACCTCACCACCGCTGAGGCTCCCGGTGCCATCGCCGTCGACGTGCGCCCGGCAAATGCCACCACCGCCTTGCTTGCCTCCCTGCCGTCGCTGCTCGACGAGGAGCAGTACTGGACAGATGATGACTCCGATCCACACTGCACCCACGTCGTGAACCTCACCGACTGGTAACCCCAAACCGCTCGTGCGAGCCTGGGGGGAGCGGCTTCAGCGGGTTACAACGCCGCCCCTCGCCAGCGTGCCGCACAGCCTTCTTCACGGGCTGCTCGACTTCAGGGCGTGGCTGTCTGTTGTCTTTACCGTGCGCGGTAACGGGCGCTCTGGCACTGTGCGCATGTGCAGGCCCGCGAGCATTTGGCTGCTGCTCAGGCACGGGCGCGGTCAGCAGGGTTAGTCCGCCAGCTGTTTCTTCAGCTCGGCGGCATCCGTCCCGGAGTTGGTGGCGGGGATCTTCCAGCGGTGTGGGGTTTCCTCTCGCTCGCTGTTCCGGCAACTGCCCGTGCACCAGCTCACGGGGAAACTGGCGGTGAACTGGCAGCTGTTGACCTTTCTGGTCGGGTTCGAGTCGAAGGCCGCATCCGCACCAGTCTGATCGACGGACTGCGCGAGGTGACCAGGCCGGACGACAGCTGCGGCCCCTGGCATGACAGTCTCCAGCACCGCGAACTCGCGGTCGAGTGTCTGCCCCTGTGCAATGCCTGCTATGTCTTGGTCGCTGTGCTGGCGATGATGCGTGCGGGCGTGGCCAGCTGCGAGAGCCGCGAGATGACCAAAGATGGCATCACCGAGTACTTCGGCACCCCGGCAGTGAAGTCGGTCAAACGCAAGCTCGATCCCGACCTGCCCACCGCCCACTGGTGGATCACCGCACCGGTAGCCCAGGCCATCGAAACGGCCATGCAGCACACGCCACACGCGAGTGGAAGTGGCTCGGAATCAGCCTGGGGCCGGCGGGCTGACCTGGGGAGATGCCGTGATCAATCCTCGTGGCGCCGACGCGCGAGATGGACGGTGATGTCGGCGGCCATCTCGACTCTGTCCGGTAGTATCTGCATGATCTGGCTGAATACCCGCTCTCGCTCTGCGGTCGGCAAGACGAGATAAGCCGAGATGGTGGAGAGATGACCAACGTAGTCGCCAGGGCTCATCGTCAGGCGCCGTTCGATCACGGACTGCTGAACGTCGGTGAACCACTCAGACTGTTGCAGCTCAGTACCCGGCCACTGCATCTCATGATCCGGAGGCGTCCCGTCAGGCGACGGAATCTCGTCACTCTCCAAGAATGGTGCTCGCGCTGCGCGGACAGCTGCCTCCACAGCCGGGTCAGCCAGTTGAAATGGCCCGCCGCATGAGGCGAATACGCCACCCGGTTCCAGCAGCGCGGCCACGCGCGACCACCGGCCCTTTGGGTTCGTCCAATGCAGCGCTGCTGCCGCATTGACCAGTCCATACCGTTTGCCCGGTTGCAAGTCCTCGAACGCGGCTTGCACCGTTCTGACGCTCGTCGGCACGTGCTTGCGCAGTTCGGCGAGCATGGCCGCGTCAGGATCGGTCGCGGTGACCATGACCCCTCGTTGAGCGAACAGGCGGGTTGCCTTGCCTGTCCCAGCGCCGATCTCGAGGGCTGTCCGAACCGGGCGGCCCGCATAGGCCATCACCATGTCGAACAGCTCCACGGGGTACCCCGGCCGGGACCGTTCGTAAGCTTCCGCCACCACCCCGAAACTAAGCGCGCGACCAGACATGCTCAGCATCCTGACACGAGCGGCCCATGCGGTGCTTGATCTTTTCTGGGGGCACAGACTGGAGCTGATGTCTCATGCGAGACACATCAAAGTCTGGAGAAGGACGGATGCCGGTCGCTGCTCGGCTATTACGCGGATGGCCGCGTCATCCTGCGTTCGCGCCGCGGGGCCGTGATAACCCATGCCTTGCCCGAGGGCGTGGCGGCCGCCGCGGCGCTGCCCGGCGACATTGTGCTTGACGGCGTTATGTGACCTGTACGGGTGTCTCAGACCCAAGGTGTCTCAGGCGGCGCACCTCCGTAGAAGAGACGCGTTCGCCGCCGATGGTTCGGGGAGTCGAGGAAGGAGATAGGGTCGTGCGGCCGTTGTCTGGTCCCAACGATGTGTAGGCAGTCCCCGCTCTTCTGTAGGCGAGTGTGCCCGCGTTCGAGTTTTCTGTAGGCAAGTTCCGAGTCCGTCGGCCTTGTGTCGGTGGCTGCGGGCTCCTACGGTCGTGCCGTCAGTCGGCGGCATTCCGGAGGCCCGGAGTCCTGCCCCAGCTATGTGTAGGGAGTCTCACGCTTTTGTGGGTGAGTGGCCCGCGTTCCGGTGGTGTGTAGGCGGGATCTGCATCTGATGGCACGACTTATGCTGAGGCCCCGCCTCATCAGCTCAAGGAGCTTCGTGCCGCCGTCCTTCGCTCATCAGATAACCAAGTACAACCCCGCCGACCGTGACGAGCGCGGGCACTACACGGGTGCTGAGGACACGGTGAGCGACCACGGACCGGTCGAGGCGGCCTACTTGGAGGCGATCGCCGCCTTCGCACGGGAAGCGGGCATCGACACACTGGAGATCCGTGAACCCGAGGTCACCGGCTTCGTCAACTTCGGCCTGGAAGAACCGCTTGACGGCCATGGCCTCGCCGGCCTGTTCCCGCCGGACCTAACTGGCTACTACGACGGTGCCGAAGTTTCACTGTCTGTAGCGTTGGAGCTGGTGCGGACCATGCTTCGCGACGAGGGTGCTTGGTGCCGGTTGGAGCGCGAGGACACGTTCACCATCCACGTCGGGTGGGACCAGTACGTGTACGTCAGCAGCGACCGACCCTGCGACGCAGCGGTCGCACAGACACGTGAACTCGGCCTGTTTGCACAACCGATCAGCGCCTCCCCCTACGCGGCTGATCTTGAGGAACCTGAAGTGATCGAGGCTGCCGACGAGGACTTCTGGGAAAGAGTCCGCGTCGAACTCGCGTCGCAACAGACGCTGCTCCTGGAAGAGGCCTACGTCCGTAACGCGACCCGTTGGCACCGCCTCACCGCGAGCAATCTCGACCCGGTACGCGATCAGCTCGGTCCTCGCGCGATCCTGACGATCTGGCCGGACCTCAACCCCGATGTTGACGAGGTCCTTGCTGCGCTGCCCGCGGACGCCTCCATGGACTTCGTCTGGGAGGCACCAAACGGAACGATCCGCCACGTCACCATCGACGAAACCGATCACCAACAGCTCGCCTCCCTGGTCGCGGGCGCGAAAGCAGCCTGCTCTTTGCCCCTGATTCTCGACGAGCGCCACCCGCTGTTCCATGCTGCCTTGCCGGATAGCGACGGCGTGCTGCGCGCCAGGTGGTGACTAGGCCACCGCTGGCCCCGTGAGCGACTCATCGTCCTGCCTACGGCCGAGTGGGACATTGGCCGCTCTCGTGTCCCGCTCAACTCTAGGCACCGCAGGTCAAGGTCCTCGCCCTGCCCACACTTATCTGGGACAGGACAGCCGTCGGCGCGGCGCGGATAACCTGCGCGAATGAAGTGGATTCAGCGGGCCGCTGGCGCGGTCGTCGGCTCAGCGGTGGGTGACGCTCTGGGCGCCCCCTTCGAGTTTGGCCCCCAGGGAGCGTTCTCTGCGCGGTTTCCCGCGCCTGGTGCCGGTGGCGAGATGTGCGGAGGTGGTGGCTGGGACCCCGGCGAGGCCACTGACGACACGCAGATGGCCGTCTTGGTCGCGGAGTCGCTGCTGGAGCGGGCCGGGCTGGATCTGCCGGACATCTTCGCCCGCTTCCAGCGGTGGGCGGCATCAGAGCCGAAGGACATCGGCTTGCAGACCGAAGACGTCCTGACCAACGGCATGCCCTGGGACCTCGCCGCCGCGATCCACTTCCAGGTCAACCAACGAGCGGCGGGAAATGGCTCCTTGATGCGGGCGTCGACCTCCGCAGTTCACTTCGCGGCCGCCGGCCAAGAAGCCACCATGGAGGCGGCCCGCCGTATCGCTGCCCTCACCCACGGGGACCGCGCGGCCTGGGAAGGCACCGCGATCTTCCACGAGCTCATCCGTGTCACGTTCGAGGACATTGACCCCCTCGCCGCGCTCCCGGACGTCCTGGCTCTTGTCCACCCCGACCACCGCGGCCGCTACGCTACCGTCCTCGCGCCCGACTGGCACCCCGATCAGGCGACCGAGTTCAACGGTGCCGTCTGGCCCTGTCTGGGCTCAGCCGTCTGGGCCTTGCGCACCTCCGCCAGCTTCGAAGACGCGATACGCGCGGCGATCGACCTCGGCGGTGACACGGACACCGTCGCCGCGGTGACCGGAGGCCTCGCGGGGGCGTACTACGGGCTGGACGCAATCCCCGCCCGCTGGACCCAACCGCTCCGTGTCCCCCTCCCAGGATTCGACGGACGGGTGCTGCACCTGACAGATCTGCTCCACCTCGCACACCGCCTCGGAGGCTGAACCAGGTGCTCCTCCGCACTCTCCACGAACTCCGGCCCTCAGCCGCAGTCACTTGACCCGTGGCTCCGCAAGGAGCACGACTCGATCTGCTTCGACATCGAATCCGAGCACCGGATGACCATGGGCACCCTCCGGATGCATCAGCACCGGCTTACCCAACCGCCGCCCGATCTCCCGCAAGAAGGCGCAGAACAGCTCAAGTCGCTCCTGCCCCTGCAACTCGCGCAGATCAACGTCGAAATCGATCTCCTCGTCTGAGTAGAAGCGGAAGATCGCCAGCACATCAGCTCTCAGCCAGACACGCAGGCTCGGGCACTCCGTATCCGCTGGTCGAGACAGTGCAGCCTCCGCCCGGGGCAGGGGAAGCACCCTCTCTCCTTCGGAGTATTGGCACTTCCAGCCCTTCTCCACGACGAGATCCAGTACCTCCTGCCAGTTATTCCTCGAGGCATCAGGGACACTCACGTCCGGTAGCAATCCCATCAGGTCCGGATCGAAGAAGCACCTCACGTCATCCCACAGGAGATCAGCCACACCGTCATACTGCCCCATTTCGGCGTTCACGTGGACCCTGCGAGGGCCGGCAGGCGTCATCACCGTCTTGTCGACGTACCGAAACGGCGCCCGCTGCAACAACCCGGCATCCAGTGACCACGCCACCCACTTGTCAAGCGCCGCCATCGACCGGTTCCACGTCCCCACCGACACAGCACCCGGCCCGCCACACCACAACCGCACCCGCTTGTAAGCCCGCAGGTCATCGCCGTCGCACGCCCAGATCGGCTTGCCATACCGCGAGGTCTCCAAGAACCGGACGAGAAGCATCACGTCCCGGGCGTAACCCAGCACGCTGTTCTCGGCACGCACACCCCAACTCGGCAACTCACGCAGAAACCGGTTCAGTTGCAGGTCATACGATCCGTCCCCTCCCAGAATGAACGGCTGACCGTCACGGACACCTACGCGGTCGAGCACGGCCACCGGGCCAGCCGCGCCCGGGCAGCTCTCCAACCGGTCCCGGCTCGTCGCGCACAGATCCGTGATCACAACACCGCCCCGTCCGCTTCGATCACCACATTGAGTCCGGCTCCACTAACCATCCCGGAGCTGATGCACGAGGGCCTTCCCCTCACCTCGGAACTACTCACGCTGGTGATCTGCCCTCGAGTGAAGACCGTTGATGAGGCAGATGTGGTAGCCCACATAAATGGGGGGCTGGTGGTGTGGGAAGAGGGCCGCTGGCATTCGGTGAACCCCGGACCGTCAGGACCCCGTGCTTCGCACCCCTCCGTTCATGCCTTGGACGACAGGCAAGCGGCACCCGAAGGCCACGATCCCGGTGACCGCGGCCGCCGTTGAGCCCCCGGCCGCAACCGGGGGGCTCATGTGCGGCAGTCCAGACAGTCCGAGCAACCCGTGGCCCTGGTAGCTGGCGCCCGCTGCGCACCCCGGGTCATCCCACGAGGGCGGAACCCGGGAGACCGTTTACCCGGGCTAGGGGAGTCCCCGCACGGTCAGGGTCCGGCGTACGGCTCGCACGCCACTCCGTCACCGTCCCGATCGAGGTCTGTGCTGTACCCCGGATCACCTGCGTAGAGCGGTGCAGCACCGGCAGCCCGCGCCTCGTCGCAGTTCGCGTAGTACGCATCCTGCTGGCTGCTCGACTCGGTCGTGGGCGTGGCTGTCGGTTCCGGGGAGTCAGTGGTGCGCTCGGATGCGTCGGGTGATTCGTCGTTGACTGCCGGCTTGGAGGCCTCCGCGGTCTCGGTTTCTGTCACGGTCGGGCCTGGTTCTGTCACCGTGACGGTCGGCGCGGGTTCAGGGTCCCCTGGTGTCTTGGTCCCCGCCATGATCAAGAACAGGGTGAAGAACAGTGCAGCCAAGGCCCAGAGCCACCACGGCCCGGGCAGGCGACGGCGCCTTCGTGGTGTGTTTGGTGGCTGCGGTGGTTGCGCTCCGCCCTGGTTGTGCCCGCTACCCCACCTGTGTACGTCGTCCATGGCTGCCTCCAGCCTGGAGCCGCGGGGCTACGCGGCGTTGTGGTGGTGGGCGCAGCCACCTCTCCATCTGCCCATGCCGGGTCCTGTAGCAATCCGTCCGCGTACGGCAGGCCTGCTTGGTGCAGGGACCCCTCGACATCTCTGTCGGAGTGCGCGAGGCCGAGGATCACAGAGACCCGTCGGCCGCCCGCGCCAAACGCCGGGTGAACGACTGTCGGAGCGGTTCGGACCATATGCCCAGCCTGCTCCGAATGGGTGGTCTCCGCATCCCGGCGCGGATCATGGGTATCCGAGGAGCGGCCCTGCCTTGTCCCGAGCGAGGCAGGGCTCATTCCAGCAGGCTGGGCGCTGTGTCAGGTGGACGGTGGACGAGCGCCCGGATCCCGTCCACGAGCGCTCGCTGCGCCTCATCCAGGGTGACCGGCCAGCGCCGTTTGCCCGCTGTGAGGCCTCGCATCGATGCACCTCGATGGGCGGACCGCCCTGTCCGGTCCCTCGCTCGATGATTCAGTCTCGGGGGGGCCTCTATCGATTTGGTCAAGTCGTGGGCCACAATTGCGGCCTGACGACGTGCCTCCGGATCTGCTATGAGGACGAAGATCTGTGGCTGTATTTCGAGGCCGATGACGAGGGCTGGGCCGTGCGGCAGGTTGAGGCCCTGGGGCAGGACTGGCGTCGGGTGACGGCGGCCTCCTTGGAAGAGGCACTTGCGTGATCATGCCGATCTCGCGGTGATGTTCCGCTACGAACAGTAGTACGGTGTTCTCGCCGAAGGTCCCATGGACGGCGCAGAACGTGGGGCTCGCACTCGGGTCACCGATCGTCGGGGGAGCCATGGATGCCCTCGCTCCCGCGGGTGGGTTCGTGGCGGCCGGATTAGCGGGCTGTGCTGCCGCGCCGACCGGCTGGCTGCTGACCCACCGCTCGTCAGAGGTGCGCAGGGTGGCCGTCCGAATACAGAAGCGGTGAACCCGGCCTCCGCAGCCAGGCGACGCGGTCAATGCAGAGCGCCGTGAGGAGCAGCGCACCGCAGTGGGCTGCGTGCCCGCATCGGTGGGGGTTCTCCCAGGCGGGGCGCATGCCGATATCCGCGTTCGATTTCCTTGGCCGCCAGAGCCGGTCTCGCGCGCGGCAGATATCCTCGCGTGCCACGGCCTCGTTCGCCTGAACCCCGGTTATCAAGCAGCGGGTTCAGGGGCGCGGCTACGTAGGTCGCCCGCCCCCGTGTCATGGCTCCCGACCGGAGGGCGGGGCTGCCTGCCGTGCTTGGAGACTCAGCCGTGCCCAGGAACGAGTGTCCAGCAGCTCGTGGTGGTCCTGTGAGTGAAGCGATGGTGAAGCGGGGAGATGATGCTGTTATGCCCGATGAGCCGAAGCTCCTCCTCAGTGATCTTCAGCCGGGCCAAGTAGTGCAGGCCACTGTCACCAGTCATCAGCCCCGGGGCATCACAGCCGATCTCATCGCCTATGAGTCAGTCGACCAAGCTGAGGTGGTCCCTGACCGCGAACAAAGCCGAGGTCGCCACGCTCAAGAACCTCGCCGAGTGCCGCGGCAGGCAGGAAGTGGAGTACGTGCTCGCGCCGGAAAGCGCGGCCGTGGCGTAGAAGCCAGCATGTCGGCTATGCCGTGGCGGTGCGCCCGCCCGCACCGCCACAGCACCCGCGCCGGGCATCGAGCCGTCCCTCCGCCCCGGGCAGGCTCGCGCGGCGCGGGAACCCTTCGGTCTCTCCCCAGGAGGGCAAGTTCACCCTTTACACGCGGGGGGAAGAGCGGGCGACAGGGGGCGGTGACCACCCATCACCCGCACCTCTTCCTCGGCTGCTAGTTCAGCTTGCGCCCCATGCACCTAGACGTCCTCTCTCTGTTTTTCGTATGCCACCACTCGAAAAGATGGGTAAGCGCGAGCATCGCGAGGTAGCTGGCAGCTCTATCATCGAGATCGCCACTGACCATGCTGGCCTCCTGCCCGGAAAAGGACAGGGAGACCCGCCAACGTTCGTATTCAACCTGCAGGTCAACTTCGATGACCAAAGACGGGCATATCTCAGCAACGCGCAGTTCAACGATCTCAATAGAAGTCCCAGCGCCCTGACTTTGGACCCCGAGAAGCTCGCTTTGGAGTTTCTCTTGGACTAGCTCCACCGTGGCCATATTTCCCCTTCTAACAAGCAGCGTGCGCGCGGGGAGTGTACTCAACACTGGCCGTGATGATCCCCTGAGGCGTCAGTCCGCCGGGCCTTCCCCCGAGCGGGCCCGGGTTATAGACCACCTTGAAGTTCTTCCTGGGGTTGGGCGAGCACCCTGTGCCGGGCTTATACCGGTAAACCACGCCACGAGACCAGAGTGAGCGCATCAAGGTCGGCGACACCTACTTCCACAACGGTCCGCTGGGATTGTCGGCGTCCTCAACTGCCGGTGTGGATACGGGCTTTAACCGCGAGCCCGGGGGCACATTGAACTCCATGACCCGGAATGGGAAGGCCTTCTTCTACCTCGGCGACGCCATCGGCTCCATCGTGGCGGTCACCGACGAGGCCGGCGAGAAAGTCAACACATACTCCTACAGCCCGCGCGGCGTCGCCCGTTCCACGACCAGTGAGAAGACCCCCAGCCCTACCGCTTCGCCGGCGGCTACCAGGACCCCACCGGCCTCTACCACTACGCGGCCCGCTACTACGACTTCAACATCGGCCGCTTCACCCAACCCGACCCCTCCGGCCAGGAACAGAACCCCTACCTCTACGCCGAAGGCGACCCCGTCAACCGCATCGACCCCGACGGTCTGGACTCGACCGAGTTCGGCGGCGAGGTCTGCTTCGGGATCTGCATCGGCGGTGGTAAGGCCGGGCGTGTCCTTCACTCATGGCTCGCCCAAGACGACTGGCCGGCGGCCTGGCGGCAACCTCGTCAGTCGAGGGAACCGTCCTTGTCTCTGCAGGCGCATCCGGTGCTGTGCGCGTCTGGGACCCGCACGGCACTGCACAGCAGGTGCTGGAGGCGGACCGCGGTCCGGTCCAGGCGCTCGCGCTGACCAGGTACAGGCAGACGACGACGGCGGCCGCGGGAGGCCTTGATGGCTCCCTCACACTCTGGGACGTCGAAAGCGCTTCCGCGCGCTTCACACTCGCCCCGGATGACGGCCCCATCACCTCGGTCTCTTTCGGTCTAGCAGGCGACACAGTCATCTGTGGAACCGGACGAGGCACTGTCCGGGTGCACGCCACCGCGGACGGAGCGCTCAAGCAGGTGCCGACCCCCCCATACGGACCGGATCCTCTCCCTCGCCTACTTCCCCCTAGACGGAGGCATCGTCGCTTCCGCCGGTGCTGACCGCACGGTACGCACCTGGGAGGCATCCAATGGCCGTCCCCTCTTACGCCTGCGTGGCCATGAGAGCGCGGTGACGGGATTGGCAGCCGGAGAAGCCGACTCGACCGCGGTCCTGGCCTCAACGGACGAGGACGCCAAGATCCTGGTGTGGGACGCAATGTCAGGTCGCCGCCTGGCGGACCTGCACGCTGCGCGTCCGCTCAGCGCCCTCGCCTTCGGGACCATCAACGACACTGGCGTCCTTGCTGCCGCGGAACAGGACGGTCCCATCCGGGTGTGGGAGGCGCTCTCGGGGGAGGAGCTGGCAACACTCGACACCACTGACATGTCTGTCACCACACTCACCGTCTGCACGATCGCGGGCACCCCCGTTGTACTGGCGGGCACACGCGCCAAGACGGTCCACGCCTGGCAACTGCCCGGGGGAGCCGCGATGGGAATGGTCCCCGTCGAGCAGATTCCGCTTGCCTTGTCCTTCTCCTCGACGGGGTTCCTGCACGTCGCGGGAGGCGATGGCCTGACATCGATCCACCACTTCTCATCCTGAGGTTGCAAGGCGCTGACACGAGGTACGAAGACGCATGCCGAACAGCGGGGCCCACCGTCAGTGACGGTGGGCCCCGCTGTTCGGCATGCTATGCACCGACAAGGTCCGTATTTCGTCCGGGGCCAAGGGCAAGCAGACAAGCCGGATCAGGGAACTCGGTGTCCTGGGAAAGCACTGCGGAGCGCCTGAAGACGTGCACATCGCCCACTGCCCGTCGCCGCACCCATGTACGCGTGAAGAGCACCACCACGACGGCGAGCACACTAGCCGCGGCCGTGTGGGGTGCCTACTGACTTCTCCGTCGCCGGCGTCGGTCAGGAACTGACCCTGGCGCGCACCTACAACTCTCTGGACGCGCCGTGGGGGAAGGTCTCCCAGCGATGGTGGCAGCAGTACGAGCGCTACCTCCAAGTCTTGGAGGACGAAGTGGTGCTCTACGACGCCTCCGGCGACACCCTGCGCTTCAAGAAGGCCGCCGACGGCTCCTACACCACGCCCAAGGGCTACTCCAAGGAGCTGAAGAAGAACGCCGACGGCACCTACACGGTCACCAACTGGAAGTCGCATACCAAGGACACCTACAACGAGCACGGCACCCTGACCAAGGTCACAGACAAGAACAAGGGCACCATCACCGTCACCCAGCACGACGAGGGCAGCGAGCACAAGGGCTTCAAGCTGACCGAAACCCGCTCGGGCCGCTGGATCGACCTGGTCAAGACCGACGCCTCGCAGTGGCAGGCGAAGGACAACTCCGGTCGCACGGCCGTCTTCGACCTCGACCCGGTCGGCAACCTGCACAAAACCACCGACGCCGAAGGCAAGACCACCACCTTCGGCTACGACTCCTCCCGCCGCCTGGAGAAAATCACCACCGCCGAGGGCCGCGTCACCGTCTTCACCTACGACAGCGCCAACCGCGTCACCTCCATGCTGCGGGCCACCGACTTGAACGGCTCCGGCCACACCGGCCCGACATGGACCTACCAATACGACACCACCTCGCCCACGGCCGCCGGAACGACGAAGGTCACCGACCCCGAAGAACACGTGACACGCTACGAGCACGATGGTGACGGTGAAGTCGAAAAGGTCACCGACGCGTTGGACCACAAGCGGTCCACGAAGTACGACGCGGACCACAATGTGGACACGGCCACGGACGCGATGGGTACCGGCACCACGCCCGGCAACGTGTCCGACTACGGATTCAACACCCGCAACAACCTGGAGACGGTGAAGTCGCCCACCGGCGGAAAGTCGACGACCAACTGGCAGACAATCGCCGGCGGCGACAAGCCCAAGGATTCCACCAACGCCGACGGCGAGAAGACGTCCTTCACCTACGACACGGCCGGCAACACCAAGTCGGTGGCGCAGTCCGGCACCGGCGGCGGCAACGTCTCGTACACCTACAACCCCGCCAGCCCCGACTGCGGCGGCTTCGAGGGCCAACGGTGCACGACCCAGACGAAGATGTCGTCCACGAAGACGGTGAAGACGTCCTTCAGGTACGACGACAAGGGCAACCTGGTGAAGGTGACCCCGCCCAAGCCGCTGGGTGAAACCACGTACACCTACGACGCGTTGGGCCGCACCGAGACCCTCACCGACGGCCGCGGGGTGAAGAAGGTCTTCACCTACGACCACCTCGACCGCATCAAGACGGTCTCCACGACCAACGACACGGTCCGCTACCACTACGACGGCGACGGCAACCTCCGCCAGCGCGACGACTCCACCGGCACGGTGAAGTACGACTTCGACCCGTTGCAGCGGGAGACGGTCCGTACCCTGCAGGACGGCTCCCAGACCCTGCTCGCCTACACCCCGGCGGGCAACGTTGATTACTACCAGGACCCGACCGGCAAGTCCGACTACACCTGGAACGAGGTCAACAAACTCAAGGAGTTCAAGGACCCACAGGGCAAGACCACCACATACAAGTACAACAACAACGACATCCGCACTCAGACCTCCTACCCCGGCGGTACCGTCCAGACCGTCGACGTCGACAAGTCCAGCCGGCCGGAGAAGATCAAGGCGACGTCCCCCAAGGGCACCCTGGTCGATCTCGCCTACACCTACGGCTACGGCACCGACGGCAAAACCGACGGCGACAAGATCCGCGCCACAACAGACGCCGTGACCGGCATGAAGACGACCTACACCTACGACGGTGCGGGACGCTTCTCCTACGCCGAGGAGAAGAAGGGCTCCACCCTCAACGAGTCCTGGCAGTACTGCTACGACCTGGCCGGCAACCTCACCAGCCAGGGCACCGCCGAGGGCTGCCCGCGTGGCACCACCTACACCATCAACGACGCCCAGCAGATCACCGCCAAGAACGGCTCCGCCACCAACTGGTCGTATGACCCGGAAGGCCATGAGACGGCCGGCGCCTCCACCCCGGAGGGCACCCGCACCGGGGAGAAGTGGTCGGATCACAGCCAGCTCACCTCCCTCACCGTCGGGGGCAAGACGTACGAGGGGCGTTACGGCTCCACCGACCAGAGTGAGCGCATCAAGCTCGGCGACACCTACTTCCATAACGGGCCGCTGGGTCTGTCGGCGACGTCAACTGCCGGGGTGGACACGGGCTTCAACCGCGAGCCCGGGGGCACGCTGAACTCCATGACCCGGGACGGGAAGACCTACTTCTACCTCACCGACGCGCTCGGCTCCGTCATTGCGGTCACTGACGGGTCCGGTGAGAAGGTCAACACGTACTCCTACAGCCCCCGCGGCGTGGAGCGGTCGACCACCTCGGAGAAGGCCACCCAGCCCTACCGGTTCGCCGGCGGTTACCAGGACCCCACCGGCCTCTACCACTACGCGGCCCGCTACTACGACCCCAACGTCGGCCGCTTCACCCAGCCCGACCCCTCCGGCCAGGAACAGAATCCCTACCTCTACGCGGCAGGGGACCCCGTAAACAAAATTGACCCGTCAGGGCTGGGCTTCTGCGATAGCACGTTCGGGAAGATATCCGGTGGCGTCATGTGCGCATCGAAGAGTGTGAAGAAGAAAGTCAACAAGGGAGCATCGGGTGTGTCTGCTGGAACAGCCGTGTGCGCTGTTGCCGCAGGGCCCTCTCCCGTCGGCGTAGGCTGCGGCACCGTCGGAGCGGCAGCCGGTGTAGTGGCGTTCCTTACGAGCGACTGACAACTTTCTGCGGGCGCACCACTCAGGTTGCGCACACAGCCCGTCTATCAGGAGGCATCGTGGCAAACAGAAGCAGCCAGCCATTATCAGCGATAATTGCTGTTCTCTGTCTCGTGGTGGGCGTCTTGTTGGCGGTCGTAGCCGACGGAAATGTATGGATGTACGTAGCGGCGGCGGCGCTGGCGCTGGCAGGAATCTCCCTGTTGACCAACCGGTTCGGACTGGGGCGATAGGCGCTTCGGTCGCTAAGAGGTCCTAACAAAGACGTTGGACGTGTCGGTGGGTGATCAGGCAGACGGCGAGGCCGAGGAATGCTTCGTGGATGTCGTCGCGTCGTTCCCAGCGGATGCGTAGGCGGCGGAAACCGTGGAGCCAGGCGATGGAGCGTTCGACGACGTAGCGGAAGATGCCCAGGCCGGTGCCGTGGGGCTCGCCCCGTCTTGCGATCACGGGCCGGATGCCGCGCTGCCAGAGCTGGCGGCGATAGATGTCGTGGTCGTAGCCCCGGTCGGCCAGCAAAGCATCCGGGCGCCGACGCGGCCTGCCGACTGTGCCCGCGACGGGCGGGATCTTGTCGAGCAGAGGCAGGAGTTGGGTGACGTCGTTGCGGTTGCCGCTGGTCAGCGACACCGCGAGCGGGATGCCCTGGCCGTCGACGATGAGGTGGTGCTTGCTGCCCGGGCGTGCGCGGTCGACCGGGCTGGGTCCGCTTTTGGGCCCCGTCGGGCGGCCCGGACGTGCGAGGAGTCGATCACCGCCCGCTCCCAGTCCAGCTGGTTCTTCGACCGCAGCTTCTCCAGCAGTAGCACGTGCAACTGGTCCCAGACACTGGCCTCGTTCCAGGCGGCCAGGCGCCGCCAGCAGGTCATGCCCGAGCCGAAGCCGAGCTCCTGGGGCAGGTACTCCCATTGGATGCCGGTGTGCAGGACGAAGAGGATGCCGCACAGGGCCTGCCGGTCCGGCACCCGCGGTCTTCCCTCCACCAGCTTCGGACCCGGCTTCGGGAGCAACGGCTCAATTAACGACCACAGTTCATCCGACACGATCCACGGCCGCGACTCACGCTTTCCCATACCCAGACCTACGGACAGAACAGCCGACAGACTCATGATCAGCAGCTTTTGTTAGAGCCAGTTAGCGCGGACGACGGGGTTCAAAGACAGGTTCTGCGCTTGTTCTTTATCTTCTGACTTCGAACGGTGTCCCGAACGAGGTCACTCACCTGGGCATTCGCCGGACATGAGGGTGGCCTTCGTCTGATCCTGTGCTCCGTCACGAGGAGAACCAGTCGAAGGCCGTTGTCATGAGTGTGGTGTGCCCGGATGTTCGGCGGGAAGCGTTAGCGGATGCGTCACGCTTCCGAGCGGAGTTCTACGAGTGTCTGACCGCCCGGCGTGACGAACTTTTCGAACTGGCCGACGCGTTGTTGTGCGTCGACGGGCCGGTCACCTCGCCGGTGGACTTGACGATGGCGCCCGAGCACCGGCGTGGGCACGGCGCGTTGTACGGAGCTCTCAACCGGGGCCGGTTCGACGTCGAGAGGCTGCGGACCTTGCTCGCCGGGCTGCCGTTGCCCCGGTTCGAGGGCGGGCGCCTGGTGCTGGCGGTTGACGTGTCGCCGTGGCTGCGCTCGGACGCGCCGTGCTCGGCAGACCGGCTGTTCTGCCACGTCTACGGCCGGGCGAAGTCCGCCTCCCAGTTCATCCCGGGCTGGCCGTACTCCTTCGTCGCCGTCCTCGAACCGGGAGCCACTTCGTGGACGTCGATCCTGGACGTGGTCCGGCTCGGGCCCGAAGACGATGCGACCGCCCTCACCGCCGCCCAGCTCCGTGCCGTGGCGGAGCGGCTCATCTCAGCCGGCCAGTGGACGCCCGGCGATCCGGACATCACGATCGTCATGGATGCGGGCTACGACGTCACCCGCCTGGCCTGGGTACTGCGGGATCTTCCTGTCGGGCTGGTCGGGCGGATCCGCAGTGACCGGGTGATGTGGCTGCCAAGCCCTCGCCCAAGGAGTACGCCCTGGCCTATCCCCAGGGCGGCAGGCCGCCGAAGCACGGCAAGGAGTTCCGCTTCGCCCAACCCGAGACCTGGCCCGAGGCGGTGATCACCACGGTCACCGACACCGCCAACTACGGCAAGGCCGAAGTCCAGGCGTGGGAACGGGTCCACCCGAGGCTGACCCACCGTTCGGCCTGGCTGGAGCACGACGGTGAACTCCCCGTCGTCGAGGGCACCTTGGTCCGGCTGAAGGGCGAGCATCTCTCCAAGGAACGGGAAGCACCGCCGGTCTGGCTGTGGTCCTCCAGGACCGGTGCCGCCCCGGCCGACGTGGATCTGTGGTGGCGGGTGTTCCTCAGGAGATTCGATCTTGAGCACACCTTCAGGTTCGGAAAGCAAATTCTCGGCTGGACCACCCCGAAGGTCCGTACCCCCGAGGCTGCGGACCGGTGGACCTGGCTCGTGGTCGTCGCCCACACCCAACTCCGCCTCGCCCGGCCGCTGGCCGCCGACCTCCGCCGGCCCTGGGAGAAGCCGGCCAAACCCGAACGCCTCACCCCGGCCCGGGTCCGCCGGGGGTTCAGGAACATCCGCGCCCACCTGCTCTGCCCGGCCCGTGTTCCCCAATCACGCGGCGCCGGTCCCGGACGACCGCCCGGGACCAAGAACCGCCATCCCGCACCCCGCTACGACGTGGGCAAGACCGTGAAACGCCCCGAGACCCTCAAGGCCATCGGTAGACCTGGCAGATCCTGGCAACTCAAGCAAGGGTGAGCATCGCGCTGAGGTGCGGCCACACACACCGCAGCATGTGCAGTCCCGATCAGCCATGCTCTCTGCCCGCAGGGACGTGCCGAAGCATTGGGTATGCGTGACAGCACCTGAATCATACCGAGGGCATCCGTCAGGTTAAAGAACAAGCTCAGAGCCTGTTACCGCGAAGCGCGCCGCCACCCCGCCCTCTGCCCGGTACGCGGAAAGCTGCGGGTGCTGATCGCCCGTACCGATCGGCAGCGCACGTGCGGGCCCTGCGCCGGCCACCCCGACCCCTACGCCTGCCCCCGGTGCGGCGAGCCCCGTTCCTACCAGGTGCGGGGGCTGTGTGACCGGTGCACGGTGCACGACTGTCTCGCCGCACTCTTCGACGCGGTTCCCGATCAGGACGGCAGCGGTACGCCCACATGCGCGCGGCCCTGGCCGACTGCCCGGAGCCGGGCACCGTCGTGAACTGGCTGCGCAACTCCCGCTCCGCCCGCCTGCTCGCCGACCTGGTCGCCACCGGCCGCCCGCTCACGCACGCCGATTTGGACGCCACCGCCACCAGCCGGGCCACGGCGATGACCGCGGAGTACCTGGGCGGCCTCCTCATCGCCTACCAGGTGCTGCCCGAGCGCGACGAACTCGGCGCCCGCATCACCCGCCACCTCGAGCGGGTCACTACCCGGCACCCCGACCATGCGGTGCTGCTGCGCTCCTATGTCCGCTGGTCCCTGCTGCCCCGCGCACGCCGCCGCCAGCGCCTGCGCGGCGGCAGCTTCAAGCACCGGGTCCACTGGGCCTACACCCGCATCAACCTCGCAGCCGCCTTCCTGGCCACCCTGGCCGACCGCGGCATGACCATCAGCCAGGCGACCCAGCACGACGTCGACGCCTGGCTCGCCGGGAACCCAGCCCGCCACGACGTCCGGGACTTCATGATCTGGGCCCACCGCCGCCACCACGCCCGCGCCCTGGAGGTCCCGCACCGGCCCAAGGCCGATCCCGTCGGACTGGACGAAGACTCCAAGTGGGACCTGCTGCATCAGCGCCTCACCGACACCGGTCTCCCACTCGAAGTGCGGGCAGCCGGAGCGATCCTGCTGCTGTTCGGCCAGCACCTCACCCGCATCACCGCCGCCCACTGGCGCCGACGCGCCACCACCGACGGGACCGCCTACAGCGAAGCCCGCCTGACCGCTACGCGAAATCCGATGCCGGAGGCACACCAGGGCTGGCATAGAGGATTGTGGGGAGGGTGGAGCGACTCCGGAAATCCGCAGCTGTTTCAGCGCGGCAGTGCCGCGAACGAGGCTGCTGTTGCCCCGAGCTGAACTCCTGAGCCAGACCTATGGCATCGGTATCGGCCGCTGAGACACGAGAGTTTCGCAGCCGGACGGCCGCAGGTTCACCCGCCGATGTGAAGCCATCGGGTCATGGTTTCTGGCGGGCCCACCGGAAAGCGGTCACAGCCGCGAGCGTCAGCGCGGTAGCGCCGAGCAGCGGTCCGGTGCCAGGCGGCAGGAAGGCACAGGTGGTTTGGAGGGAGTTGAGGGTGAAGTGAGCCAGCATCAGGGGCCAGAGGGAGCCAGTCCGCTGGTAGACGAACAGCCAGCCGGTCATCCGCACACTCACCATGACGGTGGCGCCGAGGCCGTAGTAGAGGTGGAAGGGCAGCCGCAGAAGGATGAGGACGGTCAACTGGGCGGGCCAGGTCAAGCCGCGGCGGGTCATGACCGCGACTGGCAGGGCGAGCAGCATGGTCTCCTCGACCAGGGCGGCGTTGAGGTTCCACACCAGTTCCCAGCCGGTGCTCCGGGCGTGGCGTAGGCGCCGTCGGGGGCCGGGGGAGAGGTTCAGCAGCTGAAAGCCGGTCCAGGTGGCGGCCTAGGTGAGGGCTGCAGCGCCCGGCCCGAGGAACCGAACCCGTCAGGAAGCAGTGGCGCATCCTGCAACAGTCAGCCCCTCGGCCTCATCATTGGGGTCCCAGTCGAACAGCCCGCAGGCAGCCACGCACGGCTTCCCGTGGCATGCCGCGCCTGCAACGACAAGGGGCGTACTTTCCGGCGGACGCGTTTCCGAAGCGGCGTTGCGCAGGGTGCGCTCTGAAAGGTCGTTCTCGCACAGGTCGGCCATGACCGCGTCGGATCCCCCGAGCCAGGCCAAGTATCTGCCTACTGGGCATAAGCAGGGTTTATTAGTACATAAGATGAAACCCCCTACAATCATGCGTTGACTGCGTCGAAGCTGAGACCCGCAGCACCGGTCCACACAGAGGGATTGACGCAGTGAAACTCATGTACATGGCCGCCGCCGTCACTACGGTCGCCACGATTGCTCCGACGTTTCTTGGTGTCATACCCGCGAAGGCGCCCGAGGCTCCGGACGCAACGGTGACCGCCCCTGACCGGCTCCCGCCCCAGGGCTCGGAGGAGGACGGGCCGGGCCGAAGAGCGACGGGGACGAGACCGGCACGACGGGAGCGGCACTTCCCTGGCCGAGACGGGCAACCACGCCTCCGAGTGGATACTCGGCGCCGACAGCACCTCGGTCGCGCTGGGCACGGTCCTGGCCGCGGCAGCCCATCGGCGTCGACGCGTAGCTCCCTAAGAAGGCGGGCGCCGATACCACACCTCGCACACGGTCGGCATGCTGCGCTCCGCCGTCGCGCTATGGCGCTCGCAGCGCAAGAGAGAAGGCCTTGGAGACGGCGTGCGGCGCGGTCGAGCGGCCCAGGAAGACCCTAAGCGGACAGGCTAGCGATCACACCGACTGAGATCACTTCTGAGGTCCTGAAGGTGCAGGGCTTTCGCCCCTCGAGGATGTCCGGCTACCTGATGTATCGGCAGGTAGCAAGCAATGGCGATATGCAATTACTTGGAGGTCACTAATGCGTAAACGACTGGCCATAGTGGCAGTATCGGGCGGTATTGCTCTTGCCCTCGCCGCCCCAGCCGCGTTGGCTGCGGCTGCCGACGAGCCTCTGGCGACTAGCGCCGACGGACATGCCGTAGACCCGTCCGAGCTGAGTACAGAACAGATAGCAGCGCTCACCGGTGAGCCGCAGGCAACCGGTGGAGAAGTATCCGCCACAGAAGCCGGACTCATCGATCCTTCCGGCACCCAGCCGATGACCCGCGCCAAGACCCGGTATCGCAAGGCAGAGTTCAAGCGGGGCGGGCGGCTGATGTGGACCCGCGACACGGTCTACTTCGGCTTCAACGGCGGCAAGGTGACCTCGTCAAAGGGATGGCAGGCGAATGGGCATATCTTCCCCAACATCGCAAAGAACAAAGGAATAACGCGCTACCACGCGACGAGCGCGACCCATAAGTGGCGGGCCAAGAACACGATTGGAGCCGGAATCCCCACTCCCTGGGGAAGCGTGAAAGCTTACTCGAAGGACTACATGCACTACTTCACCGGCAGCAAGTCCGGCGCCTGGAAATGGAAGGGTTGACCTGCCAGCAGCTCAGCATACGGCCAGCCGCACCGGACTGCCCCATGCGGCTGGCCGCCACACTACTTCTCTCTTCTTCCCTGGTGGTCTGCCGGATGGCCGGCTCCCCGAACTGATGAGGACGAACACCCGGTGATAGCAGCCGAGCAGGTCATCAAAGGATATGGAGCACATCCCGTCCTGCACGAGGTCTCCGCCACGTTCCGACGGGGCCGGGTGAGCTACCTACTCGGAAGAAACGGCGCGGGCAAAACCACCTTCTTCAAATGCCTGTCAGGGCTGGAACCCTTCCAGGGCACCATCACCTTCGGCGGCCAGCCTCTGGGCAAGATACGCCCGGAGCTGTTCCCCGTGTTCGACGACTGCGCCCTGTACCCCCACTTGTCGGGCTGGGAGAACCTGCACCTGCTGGTGAGGCGGAAGGTCACCATCGCCGATGTGCACGCAGCCACAGGCGGGCAGGTGTCCGCCACCTTGCTGACCAAGCCGGGCAAAGCGCTGTCGTACGGACAGCGCAAGAAGGTGTTCATCACCGCCTTGGCCCTGGCCCGGCCGCCCTACGTGTTCCTGGACGAGCTGGCCAACGGGCTCGACTACGACAGCCTGGCCTGGCTTCAGGCCGTGATCACAGACCTCAAGAAGGACAGCGTCGTGATCGCTGCGGGACACCAATTCGACTTCTACGACCGCGTGGCGGACGACGTGTTCGCCCTGGCACAGAACAGGCTCACCCGGCTTGACTTCCATCCCGCCAACGGCGACCGCCTCGAAGGCGCCTACCTCGCGCACTGCCCACGCGATCCGGACTGACCTGCGTTACCAGTGGACCTCCCGCTACGGCCTGTACGCGCTCGCCGTCTGCGTGCTCGTCGCCGCGGCCTTCGCTGTGGGCGCCTACGGCACAGCCCACAGCGCGATCAGCAGCCTGCATCAGGAGTGGACATTCCTCCATGAGGACGGCGGATACACCTTCACTCGAGCCATCGGACAGGGCAACGACCCGACCGACGCACCGCTGGAGGACACCTGGCGCCAAGCCGGCAGTGCGGTGGCCAACCTGCACGTCGTGCAGGGCACGGTCAGCCTGCTCCAAGTCCTGTGCTTCGTCCTCGCCCCGGTCCTGTTCTTCACCCACGGAGCAGTCACCGCGACCCGTGATGCCCACTTCAAGACCCTCAAGTTCCGCGCCGTACGCGACGGGCACCGCACCCTGTTCGCCTCTCAGATCGCCACGCTCGTCACCATGGTGACGGCCCTGACAGCAGCGGCGCTGGCCGCCTGCCTGCTGATCAGCTCAAGCCTGAGCTGGGCGGCATCCGGACGCCTCGACGATCCCCTGGTCTCCGTCCCCGGCGACCTGCCCCTCACCGACCTGATTCCGCCACTGCTGCTGTTCCTGCTCACAGGCACGTTCTTCGCACTCCTGGGCATGGGCACAGGAACGATCGCCCGACGGCCGCTGCACGTCATCCCCCTCTTCATCTCCCTCTTCTTCGTCCTGCCGATCATGGGGCGCTTCGATCCCCGCAACCTCCTGATGGCTCTCGCCTACCCCCACATGACCTTCACCGGAGGCTTCAGCCCCACTGCCCCCACCCCGTTGCCGGGAGCTGTTGCCGCCTTGGCTCTCGTGGCTGTGACGGCGGCTGTTCTCGCCGGCGCCTACTCGTTCACCACCCGGCGTTCTCTCTATACGTAAGTCCCCAAAACCCATCCTCCACTGATGCCTTCCGCTTCGAAAGCTTGGTTGAGCAAGGCAGCGGCCTTGGAAGGTGTCCGCTTCCATCCCCCACCTCTACCGCCATCAGCGACTCTTCGGTACGGGACGGGAACCACCATGCGGACGCGGCGGCTCGATCTCTTTACCGACCGCAGATAGTGGTGCCCGTGATGTTCGTCTGGGCCTGTGACGTGGGCGTCACGGGCTCGTTTACCGACCGGGTCCAGGACGTCAGTCATGTCCTGGGGTCGGTACGGAGGACGAGTGGTACGGCATGTGGTCATCGGGGACTTGAGGGTCCAGCAGATTGACCGGAAGGATGGGCGGCGGTCGTGGACGATCGTGTGGCCCGAAGGCACTGTTCACCAGGAGGCGGACCGGTTCCTGCGCGAGTACGAAGGCTCGGGCACTCAGCGGACATACGCGTACTTGCTGGTGGACCATCTGCGCTGGCTCGAGCACGAGTGCCGCGGCGTCGATGCGGTGGTGCTGCGGGATCTCGAACGGTACATGGGCCTCGTCGGCGCGAAGGTTCGGCTGCCTCTCGGCGAGCCATGGCGTCTGGGCAAGCGCCCGTACGGGCAGGCGGCGTTGTCCACGGCTGCGGCCTGCCTGAAGGGCTTCTATCTGCAGCTGGCGTCGCTGGGCGTCAACACGGACCTGGGCTCGGCCCTGAATATCTCCCGGCTGCCGACCCGGGCCGACCGGGACCGCGCTCTGCTCGGGCATGTCACCCGCTCTCTGCCGGCGAACCCGCTCGCCCCGCGCCGGGTGCGGCGGCGGCATCCGAAGATGCTGCCCGAGGGGGCGAAGGAACGGCTGCTCGCGGAGGTCCGCGCCGCCCGGGACCGCATGCTGGTGAGTTGGCTGACCGATGGCGGCTTCCGCATCGGCGAGATGTGCGGCCTGCACCTCGCGGACCTGCATCTGCGTGAGAGGGCGGCCTGCGGGGACTGCCGGGCCCCGCACGTCCACATCTGTCACCGGGAGACGAATCCGAACCGGGCGAGGGCGAAGACGAAGTACCCCTGGTCGGTGGAGAGCGGAGTGGTGACTGGCGGGCTGGTCAAGCGCGTCAGCCCGAACATGATCCACACCCATTTCGAGTACATCACCAGCGAGTACCCCAAGCAGGCGGGCTACGGCATGCTGCTGGTCCAACTCCACGGCCCGCAGCGGGGACAGCCGTGGGCGACGGTCGGCGCCCGGCGGATGCTCGGCCGGGCCGCAGCCCGCGCGGGTCTGGGCAACGTGAACCCCCATGCCTTCCGGCACGAGTTCGCCTCCGCGGTCCTCGACGCCTCCCGCGGCAACCTGGTAATCACCCGGGACGCGGGTGGATGGGCCTCGACCAGCACCCCCGATGAGATCTACGGCCACGTCGACATCTACGACCCGGCCTTCGACGCCGCGCTGCGCAAGGTCTGGGGTGAGCGAGCGTGACGGGAGGACATGAAGTCCTGCGGCTGCTTCCCGGCACGGATCAGCGTGAGTCCCGCGACCGGCTGGAGATCCTGACCGCCCTGATCAACGGGCCCGGATTCGACCCGCTGCTGCGGGCCGACGTGATCGAAGTCCCGTCCGAGCACCCGGTGTTCGGCTGGTGCTGCCGGGTCCCGCACTGCGAGCGGGCCGCCCACGGCACCAGCGACCTCTGCGACACCCACCGCCAACAGTGGAGTGCCCTGGGCGGTGACGAGGCCGACCGCGCCGAGTTCTTCCGCACTGCCGTGCCGCTGCAGCTGACCAGGGCTGTCCGTCCCGGCGCCTGCCGGGTCGTCGGCTGCGAGCGCATGGCCTTGGGCCACAAGCACCGGTTCTGTCCCCGGCACGACAACCGGTGGCGCCGCGCGACCGCCCGTGCACAGGCACAAGGCCTCGAGTTCGACCTCGATGCCTGGCTGAGCGAAGAGGAGCCCTACCCCGGGTTCGGGGTCTGCCTGGCGGCTTGCTGCCACGACGGAGCGCTCTCGCCGCTGGGCCTGTGTCCCAATCACGACCAGCGTTACACGCGCGAGGGCCGACCGGGCGGGGCCGACCTCGATCCGCCGAGGTACTAGGCCCACGCCTACGAACGGGACCCCTCGTCGGTCACCGTCCGCTACGACGATCAGCAGGCGTTCCGCAGGTGGTGCGCTCACGTCGAGCCGGTACTGCGGATTGGGGAGATCAACCTGCTCGGCCTGCACCCGCTGCTGCGGGCCGAGTTCCAGTGGGCCCTGTTTGCACGTCTCCAGCACAGCGTCCGCTCCCGCTGGACACCGATCGCGGTGCAGAGCCTGGTGAACTCCTGCCGGACACTGGACACGCTGACCGAACTCGACCTGGACGGCCTGCCCCGCCGGTCCCGGGGCCTAGCCCAGGTGATGCTGCAGTCCCTGCGGGTGGTCTACGTGACGCCGGCAGAGACACGGGAGGCTGGCTATCTCGAACTCGACCACTTCGGATCGAGCATCCGCGGCTTCTCCAGCCACTACGACCTGATCGGGGTGGCCCAGCGTTGGTTGCGCGACCTGCTCTGGGACTACCTCGCCCACCAGTTGCGCACCCCGGGTAGTCCGCGCACCAGGTCGTCCTACGACGACACGCGGCGAGCCTGTCTGGAGCTGAGCGCCTTCCTCGAGGTCAGTGCTGAGGGCGGGGGACGCGACCCGGCGCTCTTGCAGGCCGATCACGTCCACCGTTTCCTGGCCGACCAGCGCCATCGGGCCCGCAATCAACTGCCGTCGCTTGTCGTGCGGTTGAAGTCGGGTGAGCCCAGCACCGTGACCGCGACGACCTCGCATTTCATCCTCAGCCACGCTCGCAAGATCATGCGGTGGGGCCTGGAGAGCGGTGAGGCTGACCGCAGCGGCCTGAACCGTGAGTTCGTTATCGCCTTCCCGCCGATGGGCATTGGCCCCCACCGGACCCGCAGCCCCTTCACCGACGAGGTCGCCCGCGCTCTCGCCGCGGAGGAGAACCTCCAGCGCTTCGCCGACGAGCACGATGCCGGTGACCGGGGGCTGCGGGACATCTGGGAGACGATCATCGTGACCGGTCGCCGGGCCAGCGAAGTGCTCAACCTGAAGCTGGACTGCGTCGGCCGCTACAACAAGCTCCCCATGCTCTGGCACGACCAGACCAAGGTCGGCAACTACGACCAGGCCATCCGCATCCCCGAGTACACCCACCAGCGCATCCGCGATCGTCAGCGCAAGACCCTGGTCCGTTTCGAGGGCCGGTTCGGCCGTCCCGCGACTGCCGCGGAGAGGGCCCGGATGGCGCTGTTCCCTGCTCCGAAGCACAATCCCGGCTTCGAACGTTCCGTCAGTTACGGCTGGTATGGGGCCGCGTTCCACGACTGGGTGTCCAAGCTCGACCTGGGCTCCTGTGTCACCCACCAGGCCCGTCATACTCTGGCCACCAAGCTGCTAACCAATGGCGCGGGCCTGCACCACATCAAGCGGTTCCTCGGCCAGGTCTCGAACCGGATGGCCGAGCACTACGCGAAGGTCGCGGTCTCGGAGATCGAGGACGTGCTGCAGCACGTCTGGGTCGCCGGCCCAGGCGCCGCCCGGCCCGGCGAGATGCTGTCTACCGGCACCGCCCCGCTCGACCGGCGCCAGGCCGAGGCCCTCGCCCTGGACCTCACCCGCCGCAGCACTCCGGCCGAGGGCGGACTTTGCACCTTCCAGCCCGTGGTCGACGGAGGCGCCTGCCCCTGGAACTTGAACTGCCACAGCTGCGACAAGTTCGTGATGTCCGGCGCCGATCTCCTCTACTGGCGCCGCAAACGCGAACAGTGGATGTCGATCGCGGAGCGGGCCCCGGACGATGCCACCGCCGACTACCTGCACCAGGTCTTCGAGCCCACAGCCCGCGCCATCGACGGCCTGGAGAAGGCCCTGGCCGGCCTCGGGCTCCTGGAGGACGCCCTCGCACTCGATCTACGCCGCCCCCAGGACTACTTCCACCGGATGTGGTCCACCGCCTTCCGGGCCACAGACCTCGCCGACGCGGCAGCTTCTGACCAGAACGCGTACGGCGACGAGGACACCGCCGACGACGAGAAGGGATACGCATGAACACCAGCACTGTCCCCGAACCGCGGACGGCCGCAGCTCTTGTAGCCCACCGCCGCAGCACCGAGACCGCCGTGGGACGTGTCCACGACGCTCTCGCCCGGCTCCGCCGAGACGGGGCCCTGATCAGCGTCGCCGCCATCGCCCGCCGCGCGAATGTCTCCCGCACCTTCCTCTACGACAACCCGCAGGCCAGAGCCGCCGTCTCCGCGGCGATGGCAAGCGTCGGCGAACAGCGGACCCAGCGCCTCGCCGATCATGATGCCGAACACGAGGCGACCTGGCGCGAACGCGCGCTGAATGCCGAGGACGCTCTCAAGGCTGCCCGCACCGAGATCCTCGCCCAACGGACTCGAATCGGTGAACTCCTCGGCCAGGTCCGCGACTTGGAGAGCGAGTGGACCGAGGAGAGCATCCAGCGGATCACCACCGAGAACATCACCCTCAAGCAGCGGGTCCGCCAGCTGACCGCCGACAACCGGACCCTCGACGAGCGGCTCAAGGCCGCTCGTTCCAACCTTCGCTTTCAGGACCGACGCCTCGCCGATCTCGAAGCCCAGATCACCAATCCCTCACAGGGAGTTCAGCAGTGATGCGATAGTGCCGGGAAACACGCCTGACGGCACGACTCGGTTCGGAGAGTCCGGCCGCCTGCAGCGGCCGGACTCCCGAGCTGCCATCACGGGGCATCGACGGATTGTTGACGGTGGCAGCGGCGCTCGGCCAGCCAAAGCAGAGGCCGGGGAACGTCTCCGACCTCTGCCAGCCTCAGGCCGAGGCTGCGGCGACGCAGAACTCGTTGCCCTCCGGGTCGGCCATCACAACGTGGTGCCCGTCGAACTCCTGCCGGACGGCCCCGCCCGCCTTCACCAGCCGCTCAGACTCCGCCTTGATCCGCGCCCACCGCTCACCGGCACTGCCGTGTCCCGGCACCCGAACGTCGATATGAAGCCGGTTCTTCGCTGTCTTCGTTTCGGGGACCTTGAGGATGGAGAGGCGGGGGCCGACGCCGTCGGGATCACAGAGCCACGCCCCGTCGTCCTCGGAGTCGTCCTCCGGCAGGTCAAACTGCGCGAGCCACTCCTCGCGGGTTTTGAAGGGAGCAGGCGGCGGCTCGTCGATATAGCCCAGTGCCGTCTTCCAGAAATCGGCGAGAAGTTGTGCGTTCGCGCAATCGAGGGTCAGATCGATTTTGGCTGCCATGACAGGACCGTACTGCACACCTCTGACAGCTACCGCCGTCACCAGTGCTCGTCATCCCTCGGAGAACGTTGACCGACCGTCGTGGACATGTAGTCTATGAATCGTCGCAGTTCAGAGCCGGTTCACGAGCTCCTGCGGTCGGTAAAGAGATCCAACGCGCCGTTCCCCATACTGAACTGACTTTTCGTCTCGTCCAGCACGAGCTGACGCTCCCGCGCAGCAAGCTCCTCATACCGCTCGCGCGAGACACTCCGACCTTGACAACTGCGGCATCAGGCCCACCCCCTGCGGCACGGGCGACGGCTCTCTCCCTCCTCGGCGACAAGCCCCGGCCCGACAACCAAGCCTCCACCCAGCGCCCCCGATCCACAGCAGCCCCTGACCGCCCATGTTGTGCAGGTGTGCAACGCCGAGGATGGCCTGATGGGTGCCGCTGCCCTTGAGTCGGCAGTCCCGCAGAATCTTCCAGTTCTTCAGCCGGGACAAGACATGTTCGACCCGTGCCCGGGCCCGGCGGTGGACGGCGTTCTCGGCCTCCTGCTGCGGGCTCAAAAGGTCCTGACCTGGCCGGTGCCCTGGTAGCCGCCGTCCGCGATGGTGGGAATCCCGCGGCAGGGCCGGTCGGCTCCGGATTCGGTGAAGGCCCGGCAGCCGTTGCGGCTGCCGGGCAGTGGGTTCCCGATGGCCACCACCAAGCGGCTGTCGGCGTCGATGACGACCTGCAGGTTCGCCGAGTACCGGTAGTTCTTGCTCGAGGTCGCGATGCTGCGGTCCCGGGTGGGCACCAGTGTCCCGTCGACGATGTGGACAGTGTCCTCTCACTTGCGGCGGGGCGGAGAGATCGCCAAGAGCGGCGCCAGATGGTCCAGGATCCGGTCCGCGGCCGACTCCGAGATCCCGAACAGCGGCGCCACCTGCCGCAAGGTCAGGTTCGTGCGCCAGTACGTGGCCCCCAGTAACCCCCGGCCCGCCAAGGGCAACCGCCACGGTCGGGCCCGCTGGAGGTCACCGCCCGCCGCCGCACCAGCGCGACAAGCCGGTCGAACTGTACCGGGCTCAACCCGGAGAACGGTTCGATCCACTTCGGATCATCTGCTGAGCCCCCCACCCATGGCCGGACAGCGGCACAACAGCCACACCGGTTGCGGGACAGCCTCTAGCCCACACAACAGATCATTCAGTCACCGAGGTCGCCCGGCCGGGGCCCAAGGCCAGGCTCTGAAGGCTCAGACCCTCTTCTCTGGACAAGCGTTCAGAGGGCGTAGCGCTGCGGCCGAAATGCATAGGGCAGGGGCCCAGCGCTGTTCGGTGGTGCTTAGTGAGTGTCTGAGAACCGCCGGTGGTGGGGTCAGGCGTGAAGGTGCCGTCGGATGAGTGGTGCTGATCCCAGAACGAGTGCGCTGAACACGATGATTCGTTGGAGGCCGGGTTGCGCGGTGAGGCTGCTGTTCTGGAGGGTGTGGACTGCGTACCAGTCCGCAACTGTGTCTGTAATCATGATCACGCAGGCCAGATCGATCCCTCGGCGCTTGCCTCTGATCAGGTAGATGGCGGCGAGTGTGTCGAGCACGGCCAAGGACGACCAGTAGAGGTTGAGCCAGCCGGGGGCCCAGTCATAGGGCTTCACGCCGTGGGCGAGAAGGTCGACGACGTGTGAGAGCGCACCGATGAACAGCATGGCGGCTGCGATGCAGCAGGTGGTGATGACTGCCCAGCGCGGGGAGTGGCGCATCCATCCGGTCACATTGTGGATCTTGCCATTCGGGCAGGTGGGACCGCTGAAGGGGGCGGTGGCCGGGAGGAATCAGATCTTCTTCGACCAGTCCTTGCGGGGGCCTTTGCGGGTGAGACTCAGGCGAAAGGGAGGGATTCACACTCGTTCTGGCGTAACCTCCGCTACCTGCGCCGACGCCGGATCAAGCACACCATTCCGGAAGCCGAAGGGCCAGCGGGTCAACAGCCGACGCCGCGAACCAAGTTGTTTGTCGTGTCACGCCGTGAACCGGTCGGGGTCGGCGGCGTGCCAGTCCCCCCGCCACGACACCGGAGGGTCATTCAGCAGCTGCTCTTCGTCCAGCCACTGATAGAGATCGGCGTACGAGCGGATCTCTCCGCTGGCGCCGAGTCGGCGTCGCAGCATCCGAGGGTGGAGTTGCTCAGGGCTATCAAGTCCCATGGCGGCAATGATGTGCTGGGCGCTGCGGACCGTGGCGGCCTGGTATCGGCGTACTCGGTCGGCCTTTTCGGTGACATGCAGTGCTCGGGCCCGGCGGGTGTCCTGTGTGGCGACGCCGACAGGGCAGGCATTGGTGTGGCAGGCTCGGGCCTGTATGCATCCGAGGGCGAACATCATCGCGCGGGCCGCGTTGGTGAAGTCCGCCCCCTGGGCGAGGCGTTTGACGATGTCCCCGCCGGTGGCGATCTTTCCGCTGGCTCCTATGCGTATCCGACTGCGGAGCCCGGTGCCGACGAGTGCGTTGTGCACCGTCATCAGCCCTTCGGTGAGGGGCATTCCGAGTTCGTCGGCGAACTCCAGCGGCGCGGCTCCCGTGCCGCCTTCGGATCCGTCCACGACGATGAAGTCAGGGCTCACACCCTCGGCGAGCATGGCCTTGCACAGAGCCAGGACCTGGACGCGGTCCCCCACGCACAGCTTGATGCCGATGGGCTTTCCCTCTGCCAAGTTTCGCATGTGGGCAATGAACCGGATCAACTCGCGCGGCGTCGAGAAGGCTCGGTGATGGGGAGGGGAAGCGACAGTGCGGCCTGGCGGAACTCCGCGGATTTCGGCGATCTCGGTGTCGACTTTGGCACCCGGCAGCAGCCCTCCCAAGCCGGGCTTGGCCCCTTGAGAGAGTTTCAGGAGGACGCATTTGACGTTCCGGTGGCGGGCTTTGACCGCGAAGGCATCGGCGTCGAAGTCCCCCTCCGGCGTGCGGCAGCCGAAGTATCCGGTTCCGATCTGCCAGATGAGGTCGCCACCGTGGCGTAGGTGATACTCGGAGATCCCGCCTTCGCCGGTGTCATGGGCGAACCTGCCCTGGGCGCCCTTGTTGAGAGCGAGAATGGCATTGGCCGACAAGGCACCGAAGCTCATCGCGGAGATGTTCAGCAGCGACATGGCGTACGGCTGGGTGCAGTCCGGCCCGCCGACGAGTACGGTGGGCGGCATTTCGTGAACCCTCCTGGGTGCCATGGACGGAGCAAGGAACTCGTGGCCCTCGGCGTAGATGTCCCGCTCGGTGCCGAAGGCTGTTTTCGCCTCGATACCCTTGGCGCGCTGGTAGACCACGTCCCGTACCGCGCGATCGTAGGGGCGGCCGTCGAAGTTCCGCTCGACAAAGTACTGCTGGAGCTCCGGCCTGATGCTCTCCAGCATGAAGCGGGCGTGTCCGAGCAGAGGATAGTTGCGCAGGATCGCGTGCCGACGCTGCACGATGTCCCATACCCCGAGCGCGGTCAGCCCCAGCGTCGGCACGGCCACCGTCCACCACCACCAGGACTGCTCGCACGTCCCTGCCGTAGCGAAGACCGCGCTGGTGGCACACACCGCGAGTGCGGTGTATCGGGCGAGATCGATGAGGCTTTTCATGAAAAGGCCTTCGTATGGCTGTAGCGACGGGGAGGGGAAGGCAGGGGCGGGTGCGGCCCATGAAGGCCGCGTTCGTGTGGTGTTCAGCGGGGAGTGCCTGCACCAGGTGAGGCAACCGCTCAGTAAAGGCGCGCTGGGAGCGCGGAGTTCATGTGAGCAGCAGCAGGGTGAGGAGAAGGGAAAGAGAGAAGATCATGGTCGTCAGCCCGCATGCTGCGCGCCGACGTATACGCTGGAGAGCGTCCTCGAAATCTGCGCGGATCTCCATGTGCCGTTTCGCTATGTGGCGCGTCGTGGTCGCGGCCAGCTCCATCCGCATACGGAAGTATCGTTCTGCGATTTCATGGCGCTCAGCGTTGCTGAGCCATGGGAATTCTTCACTGAAGGCCGCAGCTTCTCGGCGTGCCCCCGTCTCCTCTGCCTTCCAGTACAAGAATCCTTCCATCTGGTGCAGGCCGTGCGTGACCTCTCCACTTGAAGGAAAGTCATTCATCTGTCTGCTCCGCTGCTAGGGCCTTGTGGTGCAGGTCGAATGCCGGCGATTCGCTGCGAATGCGCGGCAGGGTGAGGAAGTTGTGCCGCGGCGGTGGGCAGGATGTCGCCCACTCCAGCGAACGGCCAAAGCCCCATGGGTCGTCGACCTTGATCTTCTTGCCGTACTTAGCGGTCTTCCAGACGTTATAGAAGAACGGCAGGATCGACAGGCCGAGCAGGAACGAGGAGATCGTGGAGATCGTGTTCAGTGTGGTGAAGCCGTCGGCGGCGAGGTAGTCGGCGTACCGGCGCGGCATGCCCTCGGCACCGAGCCAGTGCTGCACCAGGAACGTGCCGTGGAATCCCACGAACATCGTCCAGAAGGTAATCTTTCCGAGGCGCTCGTCGAGCATCTTGCCGGTGAACTTCGGCCACCAGAAGTGGAATCCGGAGAACATCGCGAACACCATGGTTCCGAACATGACGTAGTGGAAGTGCGCGACGACGAAGTAGGTGTCGGTGACGTGGAAGTTGAGCGGCGGTGACGCCAGGAAGATGCCCGTCAGGCCGCCGAAGACGAACGTGATCAGGAACCCCATGGCCCAGAGCATCGGAGTCTCGAAGGACAAGGACCCCTTCCACATCGTGCCGATCCAGTTGAAGAACTTCACACCTGTGGGTACGGCGATCAAGAAGGACGTGAAGGAGAAGAACGGCAGGAGGACGCCGCCCGTGGCGAACATATGGTGGGCCCACACGGTCACGGAGAGACCCGCGATCGCTATCGTCGCGCCGATCAGTCCCGTGTAGCCGAACATCGGCTTTCGGGAGAACACGGGGATGACTTCGGAAATGATGCCGAAGAACGGCAGAGCGACGATGTACACCTCTGGATGGCCGAAGAACCAGAAGAGGTGCTGCCACAGCAAGGGACCGCCATTGGCTGGATCGAATATGTGGGCGTCGAACTTTCGGTCCACTTCCAGGGCAAATAGTGCGGCGGCCAGGACCGGGAAGGCCAGCAGGACCAGCACCGCAGTCAGCAGGACGTTCCACACGAAGATCGGCATGCGGAACATGGCCAGGCCCGGTGCGCGCATGCAGATGATGGTGGTGATGAAGTTGACCGAAGCGAGGATCGTGCCGAAGCCAGAGAGAATCAGACCCATGATCCACATGTCGGCGCCGGCACCGGGTGAATGCACCGCGTCCGAGAGCGGGCTGTAGGCGAACCAGCCAAAGTCGGCCGCCCCGCTCGGTGTAAAAAACCCGCCGACCGCGATCAGAGAGCCGAACAGGTACAGCCAGTAGGCGAACATGTTCAGCCGTGGGAAAGCGACGTCGGGGGCTCCGATCTGCAGTGGGGTGATCCAGTTCGCGAAGCCCGTGAACAGCGGCGTCGCCACCATCAGCAGCATGATCGTGCCGTGCATCGTGAACGCCTGGTTGAACTGCTCGTTCGACATGATCTGCGTGCCGGGACGAGCCAGTTCGGCGCGCATCAGGAGCGCCATCACACCGCCGATGCAGAAGAACGCGAACGACGTCACCAGATACAGCGTGCCGATCGCCTTGTGGTCGGTGGAGGCCAGATACTTCACGACCGCATTTCCCGGTCGCCTGGGCCGGGTCTCTGTAACCGGACCGATGGTCTCGACGGCGGATGGTGATTGTGTAGTAGCGGCTGCCATGAGGATCCTGTCCGTGTTCAGCTGCTGATGCCTCAGCCACGATGACGTGGCTCTCAGCAGCGGGAGTTCATTGACGCTGCACCTACTTGGTGCTGAAGGAGTGGCGATTTGCTATTTCCGTGTCTCTCCGGCAGCAACTGAGCTGAGCCACATCTTTATCCTCACACTTCACCCCGCAGCTCCGGTACGCGTTGCAGCTCTATGGACTCATAAGCCGACGCTATGAGGCATGTGCTCGTGCTACCCCACGCCAGTGAGTTTTTCCACGTACGACAGCCTGGGCCGCACCGAGACCCTCACCGACGGCCGCGGCATCAAAAAGACCTTCACCTGCGACAACCTCGACCGGATCAAAACTGTCTCCACCAGCAACGGCACGGTCCGCTACTGGTATGACGGCGACGGCAACCTGCGCCAGCGCGACGACTCCACCGGCACCATCACCTACGAAACGATCCGCACCCTCCAGGACGGCTCCCAGACCCTGCTCACCTACACCCCCACGGGCAACGCGGACTTCTACCAGGACCCGGCCGGCAAGACCGACTACGCCTGGAACGAGGTCAACAAGCTCAAGGAACTGTCCGATCCCTCGGGCAATATCACCTCCTACAAGTACAACCGAAACGACGTGCGCACCGAGACCGCCTACCCCGGCGGCACCGTGCAGACCATCGATGTCGACAACTCCAGCCGGCCGGAGAAGATCACGGTCAAGTCCGGCAAGGGCACCCTGGTCGACCTGGCCTACACCTACGGCTACGGCACCGACGCTAAGACCGACGGTGACAAGATCCGCACCAAGACCGACGCGGTGACCGGCAGGAAGACCAACTACACCTACGATGGCGCAGGACGCTTTTTCTACGCCGCCGAGTACAAGGGCCCTACGCTCAATTCGTCTTGGCAGTATTGCTACGACTTGGCGGGCAATCTCACGAGCCAGGGCACTGCTGAGGGTTGCCCGCGCGGCACCACGTACAGCGTCAACGACGCCCAGCAGATCACCGCGAAGAACGGCTCATCGACGAACTGGTCCTACGACCTGGCAGGTAACGAGACCGCTGGCGCGTCTACCCCGGAGGGCACCCGGACCGGGGAGAAGTGGTCCGATCACAGCCAGCTCACCTCGCTGACCGTCGCAGGCAAGACGTATGACGGCCGTTACGGCTCCACCGACCAGAGCGAACGCATCAAGCTCAGCGACACCTACTTCTACAACGGCCCCCACGGCCTCTCCGCCACCTCCACCGGCGGCGTCGACACCGGCTTCAACCGCGAACCCGGAGGCACACTCAACTCCATGACTCGGGATGGGAAGACGTACTTCTACCTCACCGACGCGATCGGCTCCGTCATCGCACTCGCCGACGAATCGGGGGCGAAGGCCAACACGTATAGCTACAGCCTCCGTGGCGTAGAGCGGTCGATGACCGCGGAGAAGGTCGTCCAGCCCTACCGGTTCGCCGGCGGCTACCAGGATCCGACTGGCCTCTACCACTTTGCGGCCCGTTACTACGACCCCAACATCGGCCGCTTCACCCAGCCCGACCCATCCGGCCAAGAAGAGAACCCCTACCTCTACGCCGAGGCGACTCCGTCAACCGCATCGACCCGACCGGGCTCTTTGGCTTCTCCGACGTGATGGACGTGGCTGAGAAGGTCGTCACCGCAGCCACAGGATGCCTCGCTGGGGTCGGTGCTGCCGGTGAATCCGGCATTCTTACTGCTGCCACGGGGGTCTTCGGGACTCCTGGCACGATAGCCGCAGGTGGTGCCGCATGCGCAGTCGGAGCGGGGGCTGCATTCATGAACGCTGACATCATCTCCTACGGATGATGCTTCATCGGAACGCTTGACTGGGAGTGGCCGCGAAGAGTCTGCGGCCACTCCTATCAACCTGGCCAAAGGGGAATCCCGTGCGACCCGAAGTGAAACTGACCGTGTTCACCGTTCTGGCAACACTATTCGGGGTTCTCTGCATCTTAATAGGCGTAAGCCAGGGGGACTACTGGCTTTTGGGAGCGGGTGTGGCCGCCGTAGGGTTCGGTCTCTTCCTCGGCGGCTTGATGATCAGGCGGCAGACCGCCAAGGGCAGAAGATGATTCATGGTACGGCCCCGGGCGTGCGGTTACGGGGCGAGGAACACTCAAGCAAGCCGGATAGGATTTCCCCCGGCGTACCGTTTTCCGGTGGCTGGGTGGGAGGAAAATCAGTGAGTTCGGAAAGTACGCCAGCGGCACTAAAAGCGCTGTACGGCTTACCTTTTCACTCGCGGGTATGTTGAACCTGGTAGAAGCATTGTGGCACCCGCCTGGCAACGCGTAGCTTGTCATACGCGTCGCAGCATCAGCGCTGTTCACCGCCGCTCTGCTCACTTTCATAGGGCTCTGGGTGGTCCGGAGTCGGCAACGCAGGGCAAGGGCAAGGTAGACGATGGCCCCGTCCAGACATCTGGGCGGGGCCTTCGCGTATCCGGGTCAGATGAGAACGTGCGTCGACGCCGAGCAGAAGCAGACCGGCGTCGAGCTGATCGACGCGCTCACGAAGAACCGGGCCGAACCGCCGGTCGGGCCAGCCGGATCACCACTGCCTGCGCCGCGAGCGCGGCCGCCGACCTCTACGCGCACCGCAAGAGGACCGGGGCCCCGGTCAGCTGTGGATGGTGCACCGGCCTTACAGGGATGCACGGGGCGATGGCCGCAGTCCGCGGACACTTTGCTTATCAGTGGTCGACACTAGCCTCGTCGCGCGAGGCGGATCACGAGGGGAGCGGGAGGGCCGGCAGCTGTGGGGATGTCGTGGCGGGACCTCGTCTTAAGCAGAGCCTCGTCGAGGCGGGGGCGCCTCTATGACTTCGGTTAAGAGGCAACTGGGGTTGGTGGTTGGTAGAAAGTGCCCTCGCGGAGCATCGCGAAGAGCACGTCGGCTCGGCGTCTGGCCAGGCAGAGAAGGGGCTTGGGTGTGGTGCTTGCCCTCCTTGATCTTCTTGTCGTAGTAGGTGCGGGAGGCGGGGTCGGACAGGGCGGCGAACGCGGAGAGGAAGAAGGCCCGCTTGAGCTGCTTGTTTCCTCTCCTCGACTGTTGTTCGCCGCGGATGGACGAACCCGAGCTGCGGGTCGTCGGAGCGAGACCCGCATAGGCGGCGAGGTGGGCGGCGGACGGGAAGCGGGAGCCGTCCCCGACGTCGATGAGGAGGCGGGCTGCGGTCCTGACGCCGACGCCCGGCATCGAGGTCAGGACTTTCGAAAGAGGGTGGACGTCCAGCAGCTCGTTGAGTCGCTTGTCCAGCAGACGGCGCTGGTCGAGCACGGCGGTCAGGGACCGGGCGAGGCTGGGAACGATCAACGAGGCCGCGTCGGTGCCGGGGACGACGACGGTCTGCTCGTCGAGCGCGGTGAAGATCTCGCCGGTCAGCCGGTCAGCCATCCGCGGGGCCTTGGGACGTATCAGGCTGGTGATCCGTCGGCGTCCGAGCCGGCGGATCTGGGCCGGGGATCCGAAGCGTTCCAGCAGGGCCAGGACGGCCGGGTGCTGCATGCGCGGACCGAGCACCCGCTCCACGTGCGGGTGGACCTGCGTGAACAGGCCGCGGAGCCGGTTGGAGAGCCGGTTCGCCTCCGAGACGAGGTCGTCGTCGAACCCGACGAGCATCTCCAGCTCGGCGACCGCCTCGTCGTCCTGCTCGATCGAGCGGAGGGTGTGAGGCATCGACCGGGCCGCGTCGGCGATGACGAACGCGTCGCGGGCATCGGTCTTGGCTTCGCCGGGATAGAGATCGGCGATCCGCCGCATGGTCAGCCCCGGCAGATAGGCGACCTGGCAGCCGATGGCTCGGGCAATGGCTAGCGGCAGGGCCCCGATCGAGGCGGCTGGTCGACGATGACGAGCACGGTCCCGTGCTTGGCCTGCAGTTTCGCGAAGACCTCGCGGAGTTTGGGTTCACTGTTGGGCAGCCTTCGGTCGAAGGCTTTCTTCCCGGTCGTGGTGACGGCGGTGGCGTGGTGTTCGCCCTTGCCGACGTCCAGGCCGAGGAAGACGTCGATGTTGCTGATGTCGATCACGTCGTGGTTCCTTCGGTGCTGTTCACCCGGCCTCGCCACGGCGCCGATCGCCACATCCACATCACGAAGAGCCTCCCGACCTGGGAAAGGCTGGTGGTCATGCCCCTAATCAGCGGTCTGTCAGCGCCTTCGGAGCTGGTGACACCACCCCCCGGGCCATGCACTCGACAAGGGGAGGTAGTCATACCAACTCCGAAGGCCGGTAACCCAGTTGCGGGGCTACGAAGAAAGTAGTGGGGGGGGGTCCGCCCGCCGCTCCTCTTCGACCGGCGCCTCCTGGACCCGATGGGCAGCGGATTACAGGTTCTAGAGGGCCGAGCACGCGTCGGTGTCTTGCAGGGCCGCCTGCGCGAGAAACTGCATGCCGCGGCCGCGCACTGGATCTGGCCCCCGGCGACTGCGGGCGTACAGCGGTCGCCGGGGGCTTCGTGGAAGTCGCCCGGAGCCGACGGGGGAGACGGCGCCGGGCGACGATCAGGGGGAGGCCGTGGTGGTTACCTCCAGAACAGGAGCGGTGCCTCGCGGTCGGTCCAGCCGCTCGTGCAGTGCCCGCAGCGTACAGGGCCGGTCGGCTGCCGCGCTTCGAGTTGGCTGATTACCGCGAGTGTTATGTGGTCGAGTGTGGGATTGGCTGTTTCGTGAGGATCGGCGCGGTTGCCAGGTGCTGGGACAGGCTCGCTGGCCGCTCTGGGGGGCAGTTGTGGTTGTGGTGGTCAACGAGGGGTTACTGCGGTGACATGGGGGTCCAGGGCAGTGCTTTCCGCCATTCTGTCCGGTTGTGGGCCCAGTCCATCATCGTTTTGGCGATTGTTGCTTCTGGGCCGAATACTTCGTGGAGTCTTGGGATGTGGGCTTGGTAGTGCTGGTCTGCGCTGCCTTCGCGGTATTCGATCTGGTAGCTGCGGTCGTCGTTGAGGTACACGTGGATGTAGTGCTGGTCCGCGGGCTCCAGATCGAGCCTTTCCAGGATCACGAACCGGTGCGCCAGGTTCATCTCGGACAGCAGGTCGCCCAGGGCCTCCTCGGTCGGATCGTCCACGGTGCGACCGCTCGCTTCAACTACGCGCAGCAATGGTTTAAGCATGCATGCGACTGTACCGACCCGCAGGATCCAGGTGCTCAGCAGTGCAATTCCACAACAGGCCCTGGGTGAATGGTGGTTACTGGTTCTATTGGAGTGAGTTGTTGGAGGGTTGGGGGGGAAGTGGCGGAGTGGTCGGTGGGGGACTACCTGCTCGCCCACGCGCTGGACCAACTGGCGCAGGCGAACTGGATGTTCGCCACGGTCAATCAGGACGAGGACGCGGATCCCTTGGACCCGCCGCAGCCCGTCCCGCGTCCGGGCGTGGCCTCTCTCCCAGAGGATGCCGGTGTTGTACGGCACGCGATTCCTGCCGCTCCCAGGCTGGCGGCGGTGCAACTGGCGGCTTTCTTCTCCTGGCCTTCCCGCCGCGACGGCGGACGGGCGATGATCTGTGGGACAGTGTGGATCAGGAGAGGGAGCCTCGTGAACGGTCCGGAACAGCAGTGGTCATCCTGGCGCAGCCGCGAAATCCTCATCCGGGCGGACGGTGATTCCGCGCCCATACCATTGGAGATCCGAGGAGTGTTCGGCGCGCAGCTCGACGCTCACATCATGCAGCGCACAGCGACTACGCAGAAGGCGGGGTACGGCTCCACGATGTGGGGCAGGAGCCGCCAGCGGATCGTGCTGCCGTCGGATTTCAACTCCCTCCGGCTCTTCCGCCATGGAGGCAAGGCCACCTTCACAGGAGTGGGCGGGTGGAAGGTCAGACGGTTGGCCGAGGAAGAAGTCGAACTTGTCACCGGCGAGATGTCCGGCGAAGGGCCGTGGGTACTGCGCGTGGCTGACGGTGTGAAGAAGTGGCTGCGTATCACGTGGAACAAGGGGCAGTACGCAGGGGTTCTGACGCACTTCGGCCCGGCCTTTGGTGCCGGCAAGGAACTGTCCGCGCCGAACCACACGCACGAGACCATCAGTGTGACCGGACCCGGGTTTGTCCTGTTGAACGCCCAGCACTGGAGCCTCACCACCGACTGAACACACCGACCCCGAGCGGCAGCTTTTCATGCCTGGTCCAACAGCATGTGGGGTCGTCACCCGTTTTAGGTGCGGATGATGGCTGACGACGGTTCCTTGGCAGACCAGACGGTCAAGCTGATCAAAGACGTCACGGAGCGCTAGTAACGTCAAGAAGGTTGAGGTGACGGCATTCGAGAGCGAGTTCAATGGCGGTGCCTTCGTCTTCAACGCTGGTGGAGTGGTCGGTGGATCATTTCTGCTGGCTCATGCCGTGGACCAGTTGACTCGGGCGTACTGGATGTTCGCGACGGTCAACCAGGACGAGGACGCGGATCCCTTGGACCCGCCGAGGCCGCGGTCGGGCGATGATCCTGCCGAAGAGTCGGGCCTGCCGTTGCGGACTCACTCCCGCCCGGGACGGGCAGAGTTGGTCGCCTTCTTCATGTGGGCTTTCCTTTCTGCCTTCGCTGACATGATGATCTGCCGTACAGGCATGGCTCGGGAGGGGAATGGCGTGAAGAGTCAGGTACAACGGTGGTCCTCATGGCGCAGCCGCGAGTTCGTCGTCCGCGAGGCGGGCGACACCGGGCCCATCGTGCTTGCGGTACGGGGTGTTCTCGGGGCAGCGATAGACATCAGTTCACTACGGCGCACGGAAACGACGGTCGAGGGGGTGGCCCCTCCGCCACGGTCTGGGGTGCGGGACGACGCCGCTTCATCGTGCCTTCGGAATTCGATTCCGTGGACGTGTTCCGCCGGAGCGTCGGCAGTAGCAGCACGTCGGGATTCGGCCCGTGGAAGGTGACGCGTTTGGCTGATGAGGAGATCGAGCTCGTCGCGGGCCGCATGTCCGGCCGTGGGCCGTGGGTCCTGCGGGTCGAGGACTCTGGCAAGGAACTGCGGATCACCTGGAACGAGGGGAAACATCCGGGGACTCTGACCTTCTTCGGTCCCGGGTCCGGGGGCGGCAAGGAATTCCACAACGACAATCGCACCCGAGAAACGATCAGTGTCACCGGCCCCGGCTATCTTCTGCTCGACGCCGACCACTGGACGCTCGAAAGCTGCTGACCCTTCATACGTTAATCACCGGCGACCCCGTGCGCCGTGACCGGCGCGCTCGGGGCCGTCGCTCGTTTGGGGAGCCAGCCATGGCCGAGGCCGGGCATGGGCTCTGCCTCAGATGACGGCCCTATGTGTTTGGACAAGGTCCGAGGTCAGTAGGTTCGTGCGGTCAGGGGTGGGCCGAACCGTAGGAGTGTGCATGAGTGCTAGCCAGGTGACGATCAAGCTCACGCGTGACGAGGCACTGGTGCTGTCGCACTGGCTGGAGAAGCTCCAGATGACGGACCTCAGCCGTGTTGTCGATGATCCGGCGGTCTGGGCACCGATCCATCGAATCGCCGGAACACTCGACAAGACCCTTCCCGAGCTGTTCACGCCCGACTATGACCAGCGACTTGAGGCTGCTCGTCAGCGGCTTCGGCCGGAGGAATGATCGAGCGGTCTGGACTGCGGCGCGGCGGCAGGCGATGGCGGACCTGCCGTCCGACACCTGGGAGACCTAGCTCAGGCCGACGGGGGCACACGACCTCCGACACCACCGGGATCTTCGCGGCGCCCACGAAGCAGAACACGTTGCCGTCGGTGGTGCTCCGCCCCAGCGGGTCCGACAGGAAGGTGGGCCTGTCCTGAACCCCGGTCTGCTGTCCCGGAGGTTCTGGGGCAGCAGACCAGCCTGTTGACGCGCTTCGGGGTTGTTGTTCAGGGCACCCGCGGGTCGACTGGTTACGGGGCTCAATTACCTGCTTCGTTTGCGTCGAGTGGGTCCGGCTCGCGGTGGTAGGCGAGGTCGAGGACGTAGTGCTCGCCGGCGGGGCACTGGGCGAAGTAGCTACGGGTCTGTTCGAGGGTCCAGTCGTCGGTCTCCTGGTCAAAGTAGCTGTCGTAGTAGTCGCCGGCGGCTTGTCGGCCGCGCCACCAGGCGTGGCCTTCATACACGCCGGGGCGGGGCAGATTCGTCTCGCCGGCGGGGCCGAACTCGAGCTCGTTGACGACCAGGGTGCCCGTGCGCGACTCGATGGTGACCGGCACGCGGCCCTCGGCGTCGGCAGGCACCTGAGGGACGGTGTCCCAGATACGGATGCTGACCTGGGCCTTGATCGTTGGCTGGAGGCTGACCAGGTAGAGATGATGGCGCTCGCCGGCTACCACCTGTTCTTCGGCGGTGTGCAGGCTTTCTGTGTCGCCGAGGTAGGTTTCGGCGTCGTACACCTCCAGGACGCGGCGGCCCGGTGTGGCGGTGCAGGTGTACTCGTGAAGGAGCGGCATGTGTTTTCCCGGCTAGTCGGTGATCTTCACGTAGAAGGGGTCGCCGTCGAGGACGCGATACCTGACGGCCGCGGTGTGCGGGCGCTCAACGATCTCAGGTATCCATAACCAGGAGTCCATGGGCGCGAACTTCGCCAGCTTCATGAAGCAGATGCGCATCATGGACAAGGACGCCTACCGGCTCGACACCCGCATGACCGGGAAGCGCGACCCCACCGACGCGACCCTGAAGCCCCTGCGGTGCACCATGACCGCGAGGTAGATCCCTGCACCTGACCGCTTCGTGCGGGCCCAGGGCGGGCCCGCACCAAGCACATGTCACGCGTGGACCGGTCGCCAGGGAACCTCCAGACCCTCAGCAGGGTCAATCCACGCCAAGCACCCCAGCGCCAGCACCGGACGCTGCTCGCCTAGGGCGTCCAGCAGAGGGCCGCCGCCTGTCTGAAGCAACTCGTAGACTGCCTCCAGGTAGGCAGCCGCAGAGGGCCAGGCCGGGGGAGAGAGATCCCCCGGTCATCGTTGACCAGCCAGCGACCCCCCGCAGGGTGGGGTCCTGCGAGTAGGAGAGGTACAAGCCGAACTCGCCTGCGCCACTTGGCTCCTCGCCGTCGAGGAACGACACGAAATCGGCGTCCCTCCACAGATCGTCCTACCCCGGACCGAAGCGCAGACGCTGCCAGAGCGCGGCTTCAGGATCGAGGAAGATCCCGCCGGGCAGGAACTTTCCCGCCCAGAGCTCGCCGTCCTCGTTGCCCGGCACCTCAACCTTCTGGACACCACCGCATACCTGCCACAGAGCTTTCAGCTCGGGTGGGAAACCATAGTCGAGCGCCTGCATCAGACGGGTCTCCGCCGCACCGACTGTCTCCGGCGCTGCCGCAGGAAGCAGCGAGGCATAAGACGCAGGCGCGTACTCGGCCAGCCAACCAGTAAGCCGCTGCCACATCGCAGTGATCTGCTGTATGTCGCTCTGATCAGACATCCCGCCAACCTATAAGCAGGCAGCGCCATTTGTTGCTGATCGTGAAGAGGCGCAGAGCTTGACCTGTCGTTCCTGCGAGGACGAGTGCCAGACGGACGGACGGAGAACTGTGACGAGGATTTTTAGTTGGCACAAAAGACGGCTAGTTGGCACCAAGATCACGGGTGCTCTTACGAGTTGGTGCAGCGGGTGAGGTGTGTTCGGCCTTGCCGTGGCCGGTTTTCAGATGTTGGCAGTGCGGTCGGAGACGAGGCCGGCGATGGCGCGGTAGGTGTCGGGCAGGACATCTCGCCGGCGTGTCCAGCGGGTCAGTTGCTTCCAGCGTTTGTGATCGGCAAGGGCGTGTTCGACGGTGATGCGGTCGGACGAGTGCCCGTGGCGGTCCCGCTCCCACTGCTCGACTCTGCCGGGCAATGCTCCCGGCCGCGGTTTTCTGGGCGGTGTGATGGCTTGGCCACGGTGTTCGCGGCTCAGGCCGAGGTAGCCGTCGTCCAGGAGGACTTCGACGTCGGGGAAGTGCCGGAAGCAGACGGAGATGCCTGCGTTGCGGGCGGCCGTGGCGTCGTGCATACGCCCAGGTCGCAGGGCGTCGGTCCATAACGTGCGGCCTCGCCAGTCGGCAATCACGGTGGCCTTCATCGTGTTCTGCTTCTTCTTGCCCGAGACGAAGGCACGACGTCCGCCGCGGCCGGCCGGTGGCCGGCGGACCTGGATCTCGGTGGCGTCCAGCCGCAGCTCGATGCCTTCGGCCTGGGCATAGGCACATACATCCGTCAGCGTCCGAAGTCGCAGGCCGGGAGGGTCGGGAACCGTGCACCCCCGCTCCGCCAGGAGCGTGCGCACCTCTGCGATCGCCCGGGTGACCGTGGAACGGTCGACACCGAACAGCAAGCCCAGCACCGAGTGCGGCAGGTCGTGCCGCAGATGGATCAGTGTGGCCACCAGCCTGTCGACGAACACCAGCTGATGGCGGGCGCCGGCACCCGCGGCCCGCCTCCTGGCCCCGCCCCGCGTTGCATGGCGACGACCCTCGACCCCGGTCTGCCACGGCTCCGACAACTCTTCGATCAGACCAGCAAGATGAGACCGAGAGAGCCCCGTGAACAGCCGCTGCGCCAGCACCGCCCGATTGACCATGATCGCTACAGCGGGATCATGCCACCCACCTGACACGACACCTCACCCGCTATCACGCACCAACTCGTTAGGGCGCGGATCGAAGTGGTTCTCTCGGCCCCCCTCGGGATGACGACGATCGTGACGGCCGTCTGGCCGACGTGGATCGAGGGCTTGTTCGGGCTCAAGCCCGATGGCGGGAGCGGTGAGACCGAGTGGTGGATCGTCGCCGTACTTGCCGTGGTTACCGTCGCCGCTACCGCGCTTGCCCATCGCGACCTACGCGTTGTCCGGCGCCGCATGTCCGCTGACACCCCGTAATCGCGGACAGCCCAAGCTCTACCCTTCGCGGCAGCCCGGGGGCTTCAGGACGGGCCGCGCTCACCCCGGAGGCGGTCTGCGTCGTGCTGCTCGACAGTGCTCGATGGAGGCTTTTCCGATTGGAAGGTTCTTCTGGGGCTGGAGTTAACCGATCCTGGATTCGACCAATCAGTGCTGAGTGAGTTCCGTGACCGTCTGATGGCCGACCGGGCGCCCACCACCGTGCCGTTTCCGGTGACGGTCGGACTGTCCTCGCCGAGGGACTGCTCGGCGGCTTCGGCGCGGTGGCTGCCCAACTGGCCCACTGGGGGCGCGGTGTAACGGTGCTCGCCATCGTGCCCTGCGGGCAATCGGTCGGGTCGAGGGCGCGTCTGTTTCGGCCCTCAGCGACTAGCCGGAGCACCTCGAGGCCGTGGTCGGTAAGTTCGGGCAGCGGGCACCGGCCGGTGCGGTGGTGTCGTAGGCGAGGGCGCCCTCGGCGATGCTCGTGCCGAAGACCACCTCTCCGCCGATGACCGCGTGGATGGAGCGGACCGTTGCGGCTCGGGCGCAGAATGCGCGGTCGCCCGAGCGAGGGCCCGAGAACGAACGGAAGACAAGCGACGGCTGACGCACCCACCCAAGGGCGGACTCCACCCAGGACTCGCGCTTCGAGATCGCCGACGACAGGGGGAGGGAAGCCGCGTTCCGGAGACCTGGGCCGAACAGGCGTGAAGCCGGGGGAGAACAGGGTCTAGGGGGGTGGTTTGTTACACAAAGCGTGGTTCGCCCTCCTTCCCCCTGGTGCGCGCCCCATGGGTTGATGGCTCCCGGGGGAGACCTGCCACGCCGCAGGGGGTGTCCGGCGGTGGCGCGGGTCCAGGGCTGGGGGGGGACACGCCATGGCGGCATCGCCTGATCCCGCGAAGTGGTTTCTGCAGTTCGCGCCGCACGGCGCGGGGCGGCCCTGGGCGGACGGCACCGAGATGGCCAGCCGTGCGCAGCCGCCGCAGGGGCAGCCCACGTATCTCCCGTGGGACTCAGGGTGCCGAGTGACGACGTACACCAGCGGGTTCGACGCGATGAACGCCATGCGCGACGCGTTGGTCGCCGTCATAGCCGAGGCCAAGCAGCAGCAGGGGCCGGCCAAGGGGCGTGTGTACATCAGCGACTGGCGGATGAACGGCCTGCGCGACCTGTCCACCGACAACGCCTGGGGGATCGGCCCGTGGCACCAGTTCCTCGCCGGGACGCAGGCCGCCCGCGATCAGACGGTCATCGGTCTCCTGCTGCAGCTCGTCCAGGCGGGCGTGATGGTCCGCGTCCTGCTGTGGCAGCCGTTGCACGTCAGCCAGTATTGCCCGGCAGACCTGCACGCCCATGTGCTCGACCACCATTACGCGGCCCGCATCGTGGCGGACCAGACCAAGGGACCGACTCCGCTGCCGGACGGCGAGCCGCTGGGTGTGGTCGCCCTCGACCTGCGTACCGCGGACCGGCTCACCGCGTCGCACCATCAGAAGACGATGGTCATCCGCAGCGGTGCCACCCATCTGGCCTTCGTCGGCGGGGTCGACTTCGGCTTCACCCGACGGGACGCCGTCGCGCCGGGCACCTCCGAAGCGGGCGACTGGCAGGCGGGCGCCGGCATGCCCGATCCGCAGCGCGGCTGGCCCCGGCAGGCGGGCGTCGGCTACCCGAAGCCCGACGAGGTGAAGCCGCCTGAGCGCGCCGTCCCCAGTTCGGACCTGCCCACGGCGGTGTACAGCGACTCGGATCCCACCGCGGTCGGACACCGTCAGCGCTGGCACGACCAGCACCTGAAGATCGAAGGACCCGCGGTCGCGACCCTGGAGCACCAGTTCGGGGAGCGCTGGCGTGACTCGGGCCGTGTCTTCGACCTGAGCCAGGACGGGAACTGGTCCGGCCAGCAGGTGATCTTCAGTACGAGCCACGCCATTCAGCAGCCCGACGGCATCAGGCCACTGCCGATCCCACGGCCACCGCCGGACCTCCAGGGGGCGGCCTCCCTCGTCCAGATGTGGCGCACGATTCCGCTGCGCCGCTATCGGGTCGGACCGCCCTTCGAGCGCGGCGAGTTCACGGTCATGGCGGGTATCGCCCACGCGGTGCAGCAGGCCACCGAACTCATCTGGATCTTCGATCAGTACCTGTGGAGCGAGGCCTTCGCCCGCCTGCTCAACCAGCGGCTGCGTGCCGTCGGCAGCCTGCGGGTGATCATTGTCCTGCCGCCGCATGCCGACGTCCTCACCGATACCGCCCACGAGGCTCGCTTTCGCGCGCTCACCCTGCTCACCGCCTCGGGCATGCAGGACCGGGTCGCCGTGTTCAACCCGTGGAACGTCGTGTCGGCGTCCGGGAACGCACCGGCCAATCGCGGCATCTACGTGCATGCCAAGGCCCACACGTACGACGGGGCGCTCCTGGTGTGCGGCTCGGCGAACCTGAACCGGCGCTCTTTCCTGTGCGACACCGAACTGTGCTGCGCGGTGCTCGACCCCGCCGTCGTCCTCGCCCACCAAAAGGCCCTGTGGCAAAGGCTGTTCACGAACGAGCCATGGCCCCCGTTGACGGACCTCTAGCAGAGCGGCGCCGGCGAGACCTTCTTCCAGTCCTTCCGGGCCGCGGTCAAGACCGGACCCTCGCTCCTGGCCCCCGACCCGTGGGCCCAGACGCCCGCTCTTCTGCACAACGGCGTCACGCGCACACGGTCCGACCTGCTGTGGGACCTCTACTACGGCACGATCGCCGACCCGAGCGGCGTGGGCTCCGCGCTGGAGCAGGACGTACGCGACGACCAGGGCGGCCTGCGCCCCCCTGACCTGGCCGACCTGGTCCGCCGCCTGGAGTACGGCAAGGGTTACCGGGAGCCCTCATGAGTGCGCAGAACTTCGTCGGCGACGTCCTCGGCGCGCTGGCCGAGGCCTTCGAGCCGCTGACCGACGCGCTCGCCTCACCCGAGGCCGCGGCAGCCTTCCTCGGCCGGCTCGGCTGGAGTCTGTCGCCCACCCTGCCGGCCGACGCCTTCACCACCGCGTTCGGGCCGCTTCCGGGCGCCCTGACGCGGCTTGCCGAGCGCGCGGCCGAACTGGCAGCCCTGCCCGAGGACACGGACCCCCTCGCGGTGGCCGCGGCCATCGGAAAGCTGGGCGGCGCGGTGGCCGACGTCGTCTCCGCGCTGAGCGCGCTCGGGCCACCCGCCCAGGGCCCGCCCCCGCTGCTCGACGACCCCGCCTTCTGGAACTCGCTCGCGCAGGACGTGCCGAACCTGCTCATCGCCCGCTACCTCTCGCGCAGGCAGCCGAAGCTCTGGGGGCTGCTGCGCTTCACCGGCATCGCCACCGCCGAGGTGCAGCCGGCGACGCCCACCCGGGGCAGCTACCGGCGCGACACCGTCCACTGGGCGCGCGTCGCCACGCTCGCCAGTGATCCCGGCAAGCTCTTCGCCGAGGTCTACGGATGGGGCGGTACGTTCGACGACGTCCGCTTCCTGACCGGCCTCGGCGAATTGTGCGCATGCTTCGGGCTGCCCGCGGGCCTCGGCCCCGCGCCGTCCGCCGCCCTCGATCCGTACTGGGTCCCCGACGCGCCAGCCCGCGCCCGCATCGTACAGCTGGACATCCCGCTCCACCGGGACATCGTCGAGGCCGGACCGTCCGTCGTCATGCTGCTGGCCGCGCTCGCGGTGGTACCGATCCCACCCCCCGCGGCCTTCGGCACGAGTACCGCGGACCCCGTCGGCTTCTCCGTCTTCCCGATGGTCAGCGGAGACCTCACGGAGACGATCAGGATCACGGACGCCCTGTCCCTGAGTTTCACCGGCGGCTTTGAGGCCTCCGGAGGAATCCGGGTGGAGATCCGCCCGACGGGCGCGGGCATCGCCACCTCGGGCGTCACGGGCCGGATGGCGGCCGCCGTCCGGCTGGACGCGATGCCCGCGCTCCCCTGGCTGCTGTTCGGGGCTCGCGATTCGACGCGGATGGAACTCGGGGCGGCGCATCTCGCCCTCGGCGTGCGCGGCACACCGCCCGATCTCGACATCGACATCGAGGCGGCCGCCGACCGGGTTGCCCTGGTCGTCGACTTCGGGGAGGGCGACGGGTTCCTGCAGAAGGCCCTGGGACGCAAGCCGCTCCGCTTCGACTTCGGGGCGGGTGTCGGCTGGAGCCGCTCGGCCGGATTCCGGTTCATCGGCCAGGCGACGCTGGACGTGACGCTCGCCGTGCACCTGTCGATCCTCGGCGTGGTCGACGTGGAGAACATCCAGGTCGTCCTCGGCGTACAGCCGGGGACCGGCCGGGCGGCGTTGACCGTCGCGCTCAGCGGTCGCCTCTCCCTCGGTCCGGTGCGCGCGGTCGTCGAACGGGTCGGGCTGCGCGCCGAGTTGGAGGCGCGCCGTCCCCCGGCGCCGCCGGGCAACCTGGGCGGAGCCGACCTCGCGTTCCGGTTCAAAGCCCCGGACGGCGCCGGACTCTCCCTCGACGCGACCGCGGTCCGCGGGGGCGGATACATCCGGCTCGACGAGGCCCGGGGCCTCTACGTCGGCATCCTCCAGCTGGAGATCCAGAACCGGTTCACCGTCACCGCGATCGCCCTGATCACCACCAAACTACCGGACGGCGCCCCGGGATTCTCGCTGCTCGTCATCATCGCCGCCGAATTCCCGGGGATCCAGCTCGGCTTCGTTCACCCTCAACGGACTGGGCGGTCTGCTCGGCGCCAACCGGACCATGTCCGTGGACGCGCTGCGCGCCGGGGTCCGCAACCACGTCCTGGACTCGATCCTCTTCCCCAAGGACCCCGTCGCCAACGCCTCCCAGGTCATTGCCGATGTGCAGGCCGTGTTCCCGGTCGCTCCCGGCCGGTTCGTCATCGGCCTCATGGCCCGCCTCGGCTGGGGAACGCCCACCCTGATCTCCCTCGACCTCGGCATCATCCTCGAACTGCCCTCCCCGGTACGGATCGCGCTCCTGGGACGTCTGGCGCTGGCGCTGCCCGAGGGCGAGCCCGTCGTGTCGCTGAAGATGGACGTCGTCGGCATCCTCGACTTCGACCGTCGTGAGGCCTCCGTCGACGCCACGATCTACGACTCCCGGATCGCGGCCTTCACCATAAGCGGTGACATGGCCGTCCGGCTCAACTTCGGTGCCGCGCCCGCCTTCGCGCTGTCCGCGGGCGGCTTCAACCCGCGCTTCACCCCGCCGCCGGGCTTCCCCGAACTGCGCCGTATGACCATCGCCCTCGCGGACTCGGACAACCCGCGGCTCCAGCTGGAGTCGTACTTCGCGACGACCCCGGCCACGGTGCAGTTCGGGGCCCGGCTGGACGTCTTCGTCGCCGCCGACGCCGGCATCTTCGGCTACTTCTCGGTGACCGGCTACCTGTCGTTCGACGCGTTGCTCGTCCTCGCCCCTCCGTCGTTCATCGTAGACATGGCCGGAGGGCTGTCGCTGCGGCGCAACGGCAAGGTGCTGTTCGGCATCGACATCCGGCTCAGCCTGGCCGGGCCGGCCCCGTGGCACGCCTGGGGCGAGGCCACCTTCGAGTTCATCGGCAAACGCACCATCCCCTTCGACGTCACCGTCGGTGAGGAAGTGGCCGCCGTCCTGCGCGCCATGGTGGATCCGCTGGGCGACCTGCTGACCGCCTTGGCCGATCCGCAGAACTGGACCGGCGCGCTCCCCGCAGAAGCGGGGCTGGTCACCCTGCGCTCCCTGGATCCCGGCGCGGGAACGGTCGTTCATCCCTTCGGCTCGCTTGCGGTGCGGCAGCGCGAGGTCCCGCTGGCGCTGACCATCGACCGCTACCAGAACGTGGAGCTGGCCGCGCCGGCCCTGTTCGACATCGCTTCCGTCAGCTTCGGGCCGACGGCCGTGCACGCGGGCGCGGACGTACGCGAACACTTCAGCGCGGCCGACTATCTGCTGCTCACCGACGACGAGAAGCTCAGCCGTCCCGCCTTCGAGCCGCTTCCCGCGGGGCGCTCCGCGATCGGATTCCCGGCCGCGCCGGACACCGGTGAACCCAGGATGCCGGTGGCGCACGGCGCTCCGGTCGCTCGCCCCGGCGACACCTACGACACCGTCGTCATCAACGAGGCGTCCGCGCAGCCCAAGCAGCACCTCCCGGACGCCTACGCGGCGCACCCGGACCTCCTCACGGTCTTCGCCGGATACGCGGCAGGCGCCCGATCCCCGCTGGCCTCGCCGGGAGCCAACCGGTTCGCCGGGGACGGGCTGGGCATCGCCGTACGCGACCCCGGCTACCGGCTGGCGTTGCGCAGCACGCTGGCCGCCGTGTCCGCCGTGACGTACGTGAGCCGGGCGGAGGCCGAGGAGGCCCTGCGGGGCTCGGCCCGGCCGGAGACCCTTCAGGTGGTCGGAGCCCAGGAGGTGGTGTCATGACGGACGCGCGCTTTCTGCCCTGGGCCCGCCAAGGGCTGGCCACGGCGCTCACCACCACGGACCCGGTCGGCGACGCACCGCTGCCCCTGCGCGTACCGCTGAAGGTGACCACCGCCGTCGGCGGATCGGCTTCCGGCACTGCGTCCGTGCAGCTGCACCTGCACGGACCCGCCGACGTCGTCGGCATCGACCCGCGCCAGGTGCGGCGGACGGACCCGGCGCCCGGTACGGCCGTCGAGCCCGGATATCTGCCCCTGATCGAGTTCCAACGCCCGGACTTTCCCTGGCTGTTCACCCCGGCATCGGCCAACTCCGAGGACCGGCTGCGGCCCTGGCTCTGTCTCGCGGTCCTCGAAGCATCCGAGGTGACCGTGCAGCGGCCGGACGACCGGCCGGCCATCGCCCGTCTCGAACACGCCGGGCGTACGTTGCCGAACCTCGCGCAGTCATGGGCCTGGGCGGTGGTCCAGGTCCCCGGATCCGGCGCCCCCGCCGACGCGTTGCGCTCCGCCCGCCCCGGCCAGGCGCTCAGCCGGCTGTTCTGCCCGCGCCTCCTGCGTCCCCGCACGGCGTACGTGGCCCTCGTCGTGCCCACCTTCGAGCAGGGCCGGCTCGCGGGGCTGGGGCGGCTGACGGGCGAGGTGGCGTCGACGGCGCAGACGGCTCCGGCGTGGCGTACCGACACCGGTCCGCTGGAGCTGCCCGTCTTCCACTCCTGGGAGTTCAGCACCGGCGAGGAAGGGGACTTCGAGGCGCTGGTCACCAAATTGCGGAGAGTCGCACTGGATCCGGGCCGGGTCGGCCGCCGCCCCCTGTCGGTGCGGAGCCTGCCCGCCGGACTGCCCGACCTCGGTGAGGTCCCGCTGGCCGGGGCGCTGGAAGCGGTGAGCCCGGACCAGTTGACCGGTTCCGCCGCGAGCGACGACTTGGGCACCCCGCTCGCCCCGTCCTTCACGGAGGCGCTGCGCGCGCTTTTGAACACCTTGCTGCCGGCACCGGCGGGCACTCCCGCGCCGGCCGGCCTGGTCCTGCCGCCGCCGCTGTACGGGCACTGGCAGGCGGGGCAGCCGACCGTGCCGCCGGTGGGCGGGGCGGCCTGGCTGCGCCGGCTCAACCTCGACCCGTGCCACCGGGTGGCCGCGGGCCTCGGTGCCCGCATCGTGGAGCTCCAGCAGGAGGAGTTGATGGCCTCGGCGTGGGCGCAGGCCGGGGAGGTCATCCGCGCCAATCAGCTGCTGCGCTCCGCACAGCTCGCGCGGGCCGCCGACCGCCTGTTGCACCGCGGGCTGGCCGCCCTGGACGCCGAGGCGCTGCTCCAGATCACCTCGCCGGTCGCTCCTCGGGTGCGGCACGGCACCCGCACCGTCGCCGGCACGGTGCAGGGCGGCGGCAGCCGCGTGCCGCCTGCCATGACGGGAGCCGCGTTCCGCTGTGCGCTGCGCCCGCGCGGGCCGCTCGGGCGGCGTACCGGCGTCGGCGCCGCCGATCTGCTGCGCGCCGTGAACGACGGCACGCTCACGGTGTCCGGCCCCGCCGTGGCCCGCCGGGCACGGTGACGTTCGACTCCGCCGTCGACGGGCCGGGCCTGTGCACCCGTACCCCGGACGCCCTCCTGGACGCCGAACCGCCGCCCAAGGATTCCCCGCGGTACCGGGCCTGGCTGGACTTCCGCAGCGTCGCGGTGCGGCAGCAGTCCACGATGCCCGCGTGCCATCCGCCACCGCCGCGCCCCCCGACCCGGCTGCCCACCGGTGACATCGCCGTCTCCGTGCTGAACGCCCTGGACCCGGAGCTGACGGTGCCCAAGCGCGTGGCCGGCCGGGTGTCGGCTCCGTCGGACTGGCACCCCGCCGACCCCCTCGACCCCCTCCTCGTGGCGCCGTCCTTCCCGACGCCCATGTACCGCGCGCTCGCCGACCTCTCACAGGACCTGCTACTGCCGGGCGTCGGCGACATCCCGGCGAACTGCGTGGCCGGGCTCGCGATCAACCCCCGCTTCGTCGAGGCGTTCCTGGTCGGGCTCAACCACCACGTCGGCCGGCTGCTGTTGGCCCGCCACTTCCCGACGGACCAACGAGGCACCTGCTTCCGCCAGTTCTGGGATCCGGCCGGCCGGGTCCCGGCCCCGGCGACCGCCGCGGAACGCCACGACATCCCCGCGCTCCACGAATGGACCGCCGCAAGCGATCTGGGAGAGCACCTGAGGGGCGGCCGGCACTTCGTGCTGCTGCTCCGCGGCGATCTCCTGCGCCGCTATCCCGACGCGGTGATCTACCTCGCCCAGGGCGAGTGGTACGAGCCGGGGACGGGCCTGCCGTCCCGGCGCCGCCCCAAGTCCGCACCGCCCGGACTGAGCCCCGGAGCCCCCGAACACCCGGAGAAATACCCGCTGTTCAGGGGAAGCCTCGCACCCGACGTGACCTTCATCGCCTTCCCCGTCACACCGGAGGCCGCCATTGGAGACCCCGATCCGGCCGGGTCCCGACCCGGGTTCTTCGTCGTCATCCAACAGCAGCTCACCGAGCTGCGCTTCGGGATCGACACCGCCGAACCCACCGCCTTGACCGGCAGTTGGCGCGACCTGTGGTGGGGGAACGTGCCCCTCACGCCGAGCGGCCACATCGACCTGGACCAGCCGCTCCAAGGTTTCGGCGACCGCACCGACAACCCGCTGGGGCTGCGGTGGGGAGCCACCAGCGCCCATCAGGCCGCGATCACGACGCAGGCCCCCTTCCGTGCCGCGATCCACGCCAGCGACCTGTTGGAGCCCCCGCCATGACCACGTTCACCCAACTGGACGCCGGTATCCCGCTGTTGCTGCTGCCGGTCCGCCTGGAGACGCGGTTCACCCCGCGCGACGCCGTCGGGGCGCGCGTCCTGAAGATCCGGATCTATCCGGACGATGTCCACCAGGACAGTCATGAGCCGGGCCTCACGGCGGCGGAGTCGACCGGCGGGAAGGAGTTCTGGGCGGCGCTGTGGCGGGCGGGCCGGGGCGTCGAAGGGGAGCAGCAACGCCTCACCGCCTGGCAGCTGTTGGTGGCACGGCACGGCGCTCACCGGGCGCGCTGGATCGCCGAACGGCTCACCCCGGTCAATCCGGGGCAGCGTCCGGACGAGCGGATCCCGGCCGACGCTCCGCTGTCGCCGCCGCCGCAGTGGCCGGACGTCCCGTCGGCGGACGCCGCGTGGACGCGCGCGTCCCGTATCGCCGTACTGCCCGACCGATGGCTGGCCACCGGCCATTTCGGGGGCCGCAAGGTCTTCGAGCAGCGCGGGGCGCCCATCACACGGCCGCTGGCCACCGGGCCGGACCCGGCCGACGACCTGAACGAGGTGGGCCAAGTCGGCCCGGGCATGCGCTGGATGGTCGACTTCGCCGCCGCCGAGCTGGCCGGCATGGGGATCAGCGTCCGGTTGCCGCCGGGCAGCCCGGACCGCTTCGACCGGATCACGGTCCTCGGCGTCGCCGAATCCCTCGACGCGGCGGAGGCGACGGCCGCGCTCTCCGGCCTGCTGGACGCGCACGCCGCCACCTGGGGGCTGGACCTGGTGCCTCAGGGCACCCCGACCAACAACGACGGACCCGGTCGCCCGGGTGGACGCCGCCCGCGGACCCTGGACGGGGCCGGCGTCCTGGCCGCGCTGGACGCGGCGCCCGCTGCGCCGGGCGACGGCAGTGACGCCGCGGCCCTGGCCCACGCCCTCGGGGTGACCGAGCGGACGTCTCCGCTGTGGCGGCTGCCGCACGCGGCCGGCACCGAGGGGGGCGAGGCATCGGCGATGGCGGCCGCGCTGTGGCCGGCCACTTGGGGCTACTACCTGCGGGAACTGTTCTCGCCGGGCTTCGACGGCATGCCCCTGGCAGACTGGCGCCGCTTCACGATCGACACGGTGCGCGCCCGCGGTCCGCTGCCCGCGGTGCGGGTCGGTGATCAGCCGTACGGCGTCCTGCCCGTCACCTCGCTGACGCAGTGGCGGCCCCACCCGTCCCGTCCGGACCTGTTGTTCTGACCGGATCGCCGACACGGCGGCGCAGTCCCGGCTCCATGTCCGATGGGAGCTGGACGCCCAGGGGGAGTCTGCCGCCGCTTCCGGGCATGACAGGGAGGCTCCTCCTCTCGTCGGTGATCCGGCACGGGCCGCGGGCACGTTTCTCACATTTCCCGGAGACACCCGGCCCGGGGTGGTCCTGCTCGACCCCGGCACACCCCAGCAGGCCCCGTCGCACTGGCTCGGGCCGAGGGCCGAGCGGAGCGGCACCCTTGAGGGCGACTGGCTCGGCCCCTTCCCGCCCCCCTTCCTGGCCGCCGAACACCGCGGAGTCGCCCTGACGACGCTGGCGGCGGACAAGGGGCCGCGGCTGCTGGCCGCTCAACTCATCGCCCGGCGCGGCCAGTTCCGGCTGCACCTCGCCTTCGGCACCCCGCTGCAGGGCAACCGGGTCCGCTGGGACCAGGCCGTGGACGTAGGGGAGTTGTCCGCCGAGGCAGGGCACCGGCTCGTCGGCCTCGCGGCCGGTCACGCCACGGGCGGGCGGCCAACCGAGATCGTGGCGCTGCTCGCGGTGCCCGACGCCGCCGGCGACGAGACGCTCTCGTACCGCCTGGGGCGGCTCTCCGAGCGCGGCCGCCTCACCGTCACCTGGGCCGACCCGCTGACACCGCCACCCACCGGACCGGGCCCCGTCCGCACCGCGGGGGTCGCCCTGCACGACCTCGACGGTGACGGCCGGGACGACCTCCTGCTCGTCGCCTCGCACTCCCCGCTGACCGACGCCGCCTACTGGATCGGTTCCGGTCTGGGCGAGGACGGCGTGGCGGCGGGCTGGCAGGGCCCGTTCCCCGCCGCGCCCTCGTGGGAGCGTCCGGCCGGGCTGTGCCTCGGACTCCTCGACGCGGGCCGCCCGCCCGCTCCCGCACCGCTCGGCTCGCCGTCGGCGTTCGTCGACCTGCTGAGCGACGCCCGCCGCCTGTGGCTCGCCCGGGCCGCGTCCCCGCGGGTCCCCTTCGTCGGCCGCGGCGATCCCGGCCGCACCCTCCTGGACATCCTCGCCCACGACGCCCATGCGACCAGCCTCCACGTCAGGCGTCTGATGGGACCCGACTACCTGCAGTCCCTGTCCACCCTCATGGGTTCCGGGCCGCTGCCGGACCTCCCCGCACGGATCGCCGCGCGCTGCGACACCCAGCTGATGCACCTGGGACTCGCCGTCCGCACCCGCCTGGACAGCTCCTGCTACGCCGACACCGCCGTCGAGTGGACCGCGCCATGGATCCAGAGCGGACCGCTGTCCGAGACCGAACCACTGACCGAGAACTACCTCCGCTGGGCCGCCACCGTCCACCCGCAGGCGCTGCACGGCCACCGGGGCATCGCTGACAGCAGCCCGCTCCTGCTGCGCCTCGTGCGTCATGCGACGCTGCGGGGGTACGCCGACGCCGCCCTCCGCCTCGTACCGCCACCGATGCCCGCGGACCGGCCGCCGTGGCACGAACCGGAACTCGTCGACCTGTTCTCCCTCGCCCACCCCGACGCCGACCCGCCGCCCGCCCCGCCCCGCACCCTGACCGCCTGGCGCTACATCGGCGAGAACCAGCAAGGCCGCGACCTGGGCGGGGAGATACAGGTACGCAGCAACGCGGGCGACGGCGCCGTCGCCGACGTGACCGAACTGCGGGACGCGCTACGGCTGTTGGCCGACCGCCCCACCGCCGCCCTGCACCGGCTGCTGGCCGAGACTCTCGACCTGTCCGGCCACCGCCTCGACGCGTGGATCACAGCGGTCGCGACCTCCCGCCTGCGCGCCCTGCGCGCGCAGCGGCCGACCGGCATTCAACTGGGCGGCTACGGCTGGACAGAGGACCTGGTCGCCGCCGACGCCGACGCCGCCGAGGAGAGCGCCGGCTTTGTGCACGCCCCTTCCCTCGCCCACGCCACCACCGCGGCACTGCTGCGCGGCGGCCACCTCAGCCACCGGGGCACCCCGGCCGCCGAGACCTTCGCCGTCGACCTGTCGTCCGCCCGGGTCCGCGCCGCCCTGGAACTGCTCGACGGGATCCGCGCGGGCCAGTCGCTCGGCACGCTCCTCGGCCAGGTCTTCGAGCGCGCCCTGGTGGAACACCCCGACCTGCCGCTCGCCCGCCACCTCGGCGCGTTCCGGCAGCTGTGCCCGTCGGTGGCCGGCAAGCGGGTGCCCCTCCCCGAAGGGGTGCCCGCCGACGCCGTGGCCGCGCGGAGCGTCTGCGACGGGCTGGCCCTGCTGCGGTTGCACCAGAAGTCCGCGATTCCCTGGGGTGAGACTCCGCCGGGGCTGCCGGAGGCGGATTCGACCGACGCGCAGGCGCTGAAGACGATCCTCGACGCGCTCGGCGACCGGGTCGACGCCGTCGCCGATCTCGGCGTCGCGGAGGCCGTCCACCAGACGGCGTCGGGCCGTCCGGTCCGGGCCGGAGCGGTCCTGGACGCGCTGAACCGAGGTGAACTCCCGCCCCCCGAGATCGAGGTGAGCGCCAGTGCCCGCAGTGGCATCGGTGTCACCCACCGGGTCCTCGTCCTGCTCGCCCCGCCCGACCCGGACGATCCGGCCGTACGGGCCTGGAGCGCGTCCCGAACCGGCGGGCCGCCGTTGCGCGCGCGGGCCGAGCCCCGGCTCGACGCGTGGGCGGCGCGGCTGCTCGGCGACCCGGCGCGCGTCACCTGGCAGGCCCAATTCCCCGGCCCCGGCGGCGACTTGCCCGACTCGGTCGTCACCTTCACCCTCGGGGACCTCGGCCTGTGCCCGCTCGACGTCCTGTCCTGCCCGGGCGCCGAACCGGGCGGAGACCTGGAACGACGCATGCTGCTGCACGCCGTGCGCCACGCCCCGGCCGGCTGGAGCGGTCCGCCGCCGCGCCTGCGCCTCGGGCCCGCCGCGGGCCCGGGCTCCCGCAGTGTCCGCGCGCTGCTCGAAGTCGCCCGGGCCGTACGTGACCTGGTCGGCGGGGGCCGGCCGCTGCGGCCGGCCGACCTCGTGTCCGGCAGCGCCCCGGACGCCGACGCCGGGCGCCTCGACCTGGCCCGTCGTCTCGCCGACGCCGTGACCGTCGTGAAGGCGGCGGTGGCCGCGCTGCGCGCACTCTTCGCGTTCACCGACCCGGCCGCCGCGCGTGCGGCGATCGCCGGGGCCCTCGGTGTGCCGGTGGGTGAACTCGGCACGATGGACAACCTGTTGGACCTGCCGGCCGGGCTGGACATCGCCCGCGCGGGCGACGCCGCAGCGGTCCCCGCCCGGTCCGCGCCGGAGGCCATCCGCGACGCGCTGCTCGCCCTCGCCGACTGCGCCGTGCAGGGGGCGGTGCCCCGCTCGGCGGCCGACGGCGACGCCTGGGACGTCCTGAGCGTGCAGACCGCAGCGGTGGGCCGGGAGTGCGCTGGCCGGCTCGACGCGGCCCGCCGGGCGGCCGACCCCGCCACCGGACTCACCGAACTCCTTGGCGCGGACACGCGGATCCTTCCCACGTTCGCCCCGCCGAGCCAGGACTACGTCCTGGCCCTGGCCGAGCGGCGCCGCGCGGGCGACGCCACCGCGGGCGTCACGGCGCCCTGGCTGGCCGGGTTCGCCGAGGTGCGCGAGGGAGTCGGCCGCCTGGACCGCGCCCTGCTGTGCGCCGAGGCCCATACGGAGTCGCTGCTGGGCGGCGTCGACATCGCCCAACTGCCGCTGGCGGGCGACACCCCGGAACGCTGGGCCGGGCTCGAACCCGCCGCCGGAAAACGGCTGCCCGGCGGGCGCCTGTCGCTGGCCCTGCACACGCCGCTCGGGCCGCCGCCGGCCGCCGCCGACGCGACCGTCTCGGGGCTCGCCGTCGACGACTGGGTCGAAGTCGTCCCCAACAACGAGGAGACAACCGCCGTGGCCTTCCACTACGACAACCCGGGCAACACCGCTCCGCAGGCACTGCTGCTCGCAGTACCCCCGGTCGTCGGACAGCCGTGGGACACCGACACGCTCCAGGACGTCCTGGCGGAGACGATCGACCTCGCGCGCGTGCGCGCCGTCGACCCCGACGCATTGCCCGACCTCGGCCAGTACCTGCCGGCCCTGATGCTCGCCTGCAACGTGGGCGGCGATCCGCAGGGCGACACCATCTCCACCCAGGCCCCGATCGCGTAGGCGCCCATGTCTTCCCTCACGACGTGGCAGCGCCTGGAACCCCGTACCCGCAGCAGCACGCTGGACTCGATCCGGGCCCGGGTCCACGACCCGGCGTGGCTGCTCGCCCGGCAGGCGCAGCTCGGCGAGTTCCTCGGGACGGACGCCGGGTCCGCGATCAGCGTCGAAGCGGCCGGGCGGACCAGCCGCCTGACCCGATACCGGCCCGGCACCCCGGCAGACGGCGCGCCCCCGCAGCCGTATCCGGCCGGGACGCCCCTGGAGGCCGTCGTCGAGGCGGAGACCGGACAGGGCCCCGCGACCTCGGGCACGGTGTTCGCCGCGCAGGCCGGGCAGTGCTTCCTGCGGTCTCTGGGACCGGAGTTGGGCCCGCGCTACCGCGCCGCGTACATCCTGCGCCACCCGCTGACGGCCCCGCCCGACCCCACCGCCCTGGACGACGCCTCCCTCCGGCTCCTTGACGTCCTGGTCGGCCATGTCCCCGACGGGCACGCCCTTTACGCCGAACTCTCCGCCGCCCTGCGGCCACCGGGCGGCGGCGCCCCCGTACTCCCCGAAGAGCCGCCCATCGCGCCGGCGGATGCCGCCGCGGTGCTCGCGACCGCGCTCTCCTGGCTCGGCTGGTACGAGCGGAGGCGTCCGGCATCCCGGCCGCAGGCGTGGCAGCCGGAGCGGCTTGCTCACCGCTTCGCCGTCGCCGCACCGGCACCCGGACCGGCCGACGACGGCGAAGCTGTCCTGTCGGCGCCGGCGTTCCCGGGCGGCCGCCTCGACTGGCACGCCTTTGACGTCGAGGCCGGGGCTTCCCTGGGGGCGGCCGGGGCCACGAAGGAGTGGCGGAACGTCGCGATTCCCACCCCGGTCCGCTTTCCCGGCATGCCGAACGCCCGCTGGTGGGAGTTCGAGGACGCGACGAACCTCGGTGCGGTGGATGCCGCGCCCGACGATCTGGGACGGCTGCTGCTCCTGGAGTTCGCCCTCGTCTACGGCAACGACTTCCTGTACTTTCCGCTCGATCTTGACGTCGGCTCGCTGTGCTGGATCGACGGGCTGACGGTGCGTACCTCGTTCGGCGAGAGGGTCGGGATCCGGCCCGTCGAGAAGGCCGATGGCGGAGCGGGCCTGTGGAGCATGTTCCGCCTCACCCGCCTGACGCCGTCGGGGCGCCCCGAGCGGGGCGACTTCCTGTTCCTGCCCCCCGTGCTCGGCCCGTCCCTGTCCGGTCCCGCACTTGAGGAAGTGGCCTTCGTACGGGACGAGACGGCCAACATCGTCTGGGCGGTGGAGGAGCGGATCCAGACAGCCGCGGGGACCACGGCGGTACCGCACGAACTCGCCGAGGACCGCCGCCGGCGCGGCCCGGCCGAGGAGCCACCACCCGCGCCGGGGCCCGCGCTGACGTACCGCATGGCGACCGCGGTCCCGGACCCCTGGTATCCGCTGCTGCCCTCGCTGATCTCCCGCACCGTCGCGGGCGTCAGCTGGAACAACGTGGTGCTGGAACTCTCCGGCACCCGCGCCCCGCGCGCCCAGGTGCTGCGCAATCCCGGCGGTACGCCGCTGCGCGTCGCGGAGCAGGAGATCTCCGCCACCGGCGCCGTCGTCAACCGGTCCTGGCAGCGCGCCCGTTGGACGGACGGCAGCGTCCATCTGTGGGTGGGGAAGCGGCGGAGTGCCGGGCAAGGGGCTCGTACGAGCGGGCTCCGGTACGACGTGGTCGAGGAGCTCGACCACGAGGAGACGACGTGACGCCACGTGCGGGGGCTGCGCTGCCCCAAGGTTCAGCTCAGGTCCACGGAAGGATTCTCAATGGCTGCCACTGAGGTGCACAAGGTTCCCTGGACACGCAAGCATGACGAACCAGTTGTCGACCTGATCCCGTCCGCTCCGACCATCGCCTACCCGACATCGTTGGAAGACCTGATCGATCTCCTCAAGAACCGTGACCCGGCGGAGCGAGTCCGGGCGGCCGGCAGTCACTGGGCGCTGTCCCGGGCTGCCGTGAGCGACGACGTCTTCGTCGAAACCCATGATCCGAACAACGTCCACCCGGCCATGGGACGCACGCTGTACGACGTCGTGCCGGGGTGCCTCACCGAAGAGTTCATCGAGCGACTCGCCACACAGCACCCCGCACCGTACGACGCCGAGCACTCCGAAGAGGACGTGGGGCTGTACCCCTTCCACATCGAGACCGGGAAACGCGTCTACCAGGCCTACGCCGAAATGGACTGGGGTGACGACCAGAAACCCGGACAGCCTGGCGGTGCTCCTCCAGCACGCCTACAACAACACCTCGTATTTCGGTCCTTGGGCGTTTCGCACCATGGGCGGCGCCGGAGGGCAGACCGTCTTCACGGCGCTGACCACCGGTACGCACGGAGGCGACTTCCGAGCCCTGCCCATCGCGGATTCGGTGCTGGCGATGCACCTGGTCACCGACGGCGGCAAGCACTACTGGATTGAACCCGAGACCAGCCCCACTACCGTACGGATGACCGACGACACGAAACTGCGGGCGCTCTACGGGACGCCCCGCTACGGCGGGCCGGGCAACTTCGAGATACGACGCAGCGACGACCTGTTCAACGCCGTGCTGATGTCCGCCGGGCGCTTCGGGATCGTCTACTCCGTCGGCGTCAAACACGGCCTGGGCCTGGACCACTTCGAGGGCCGCACCTGGCGCGGCTGGCACCACCACGTCACCCTTGTCACCACCGCCCAGGCCTTCCTCACCCTCCGGCGGCTCCACCCCAAAGCACCGACTCCAGCCTGAGCCTCTACCAAGTCCTCGACACTCTGCAGGACATGCTGCGGTGCTGGACCGGCACCTGCACCACCTGCGGCCGACCACTCACCAGAGCCAGAACCTAACGAAGCACTACTAGTGCTGGATTCCTCTTTCACTGGGTATATGTCTTGGTGGCGGGGTAGTTGATGGTGCTCGGGGCGGGTGCTGGGTCATGGTTTTACGGGCACGGCCAGGGCGTGATGAGGACGAGCGGGCCGTCGTTCGCCGCTTGTCGCGGGCTCGGAAGGCTCCGCGCGATGTCGTGATGCGGGCCCGGATCGTCGAGTGGAGCTGGTCGGGGCTGCGGGTGCCGGCGATCGCTGCGGAACTGGACTGCAGTCAGAGGACGGTCCGCTGCTGGCTGCATCGCTTCAATCGCTCGGGCCTGCCGGGGCTGGATGATCTGGGTGGGCAGGGCCGCAAACGACGGATCACCGAGGAGGAACGTTCTCGCATTATCGCCCTGGTCAAGGGCGTGCCGCCGGGGCGGCTGCGGTGGGAGCCGGTCGGGGAACTGTGGGCTTTCGACGAAGAGGGCCCATCGGAGTGGACCCTGGATTCCCTGGCCGCGGGGGCGCGTGCCGAAGGGATCGAGGTGGGCCGCTCGCAGGTCAGACGCATCCTGCTCGCCGAGGGTGTGCGCTGGCGCCGCACCCGGTCCTGGACACGTTCGAAGGACCCGGACTTCGTCCCAAAAGGACAAGGGTCATCGGCCTCTACACCCACCCGCCCGACGGTGCGACGGTGATCTGCGCCGACGAACTGGGGCCGGTGATCCCGCGTACCTTCCCGCCCGCGCCCGGCTGGTCACCGGACGGGCACCGGATCAAAGCGGAACTCGACTACAGCCGCGGACCGGAGAAGACCTGGATCTACGGCGGTCTGCGGCCGGCCGATGGCCAGGCAGTCACCATGACCGCCTCCTCCCGCAACAGCGTGTTCTATCAGCAGTTCCTGCAACTGCTCGAGGACGCCAATCCGGACGGGGATATCTGGATCGTCACCGACAACCTGTCCAGTCACAACAGCGTGTCCACCCGGAACTGGCTCGAAGACCACCCCCGCATCCACCACGCCTTCATCCCGGTAGGAGCGTGCTGGCTCAACCTGCAAGAAGGCTGGTGGCGCATCTTCCGCAAAGCCGCGCTCGCCGGCCAGTCATTCGCCAACCGCCACGACATCGACCACGCCACCAACCTGGCAACCGGCCAGCTCAACAACCATGCTGCTCCCTGGATCTGGGGCAGACCCACACCACCAACCCGCCTGCCCCGGCGCCGATATGTGTACACCGTTTGAGGAATCCAGCACTAGCTCACAGGAAGGCCTTGTCGGCCTTTTCCTGCAGCTCGTCCATCGCCGCCTTGGTGCACTGCTCCTTCGCCTCGGGGCTGACCGTGAGGACCGACGTGTTCTCCAGCCCCGCCGGGAGGCATACGTGCACCGGGATGCCGCTCAGCGGAAAGCGCCTACCCATCGATCGGGACAGCCTGCGCGCGCTGGCCCGCGAGGTGGCAGCCGATGTAACCGAGGACCAACTCGCCGTTCTGCCAACACCGTTGGCCCCCCTTCCACCGACAATCCCCCGCCCCCGTGGGGAGCGGGGCGAAAGCGGTGAGGGCTACGTGGTGACGCCTGCGCATCCCGAGATGAAACTGGTCATCGGGCTGGCCGGAGAGAAAATCGTCGGCGCGTGGCTGCACCGCCATCTTGGTGTGCCGGAGCAGGAGTCGTGGCGTTCCAGCCTGCGTTCGCACGTCTACCCGGACAGAGTCGGGGACGACCGGCTCGGCTACGACTTCCGGGTCGGCACCCCGGAGCGGACTCTGTACTTCGAGGCGAAGGCATCCGCGGGAGCCGACGGGGAGATTCAGTTGGACGAGTCCGAGGTCGAGCGCGCACGCACCCTCAAACCCGATGAGACGTACATCGTCGTGTACGTCTCGCATGTGTTGGACGGTGCCCGTCGCCGCGTCACGCCCTTGCCCAACGGGGCGCCTGGGCTTGCCGGGTATCGCCTGGTGGGGAATGCGTTGCGGCTGCGGTTCACATTGCCCAGGTAGCAGACAGCGTTTTGTACGGTGCAGGTTCGCAGAGCGGGGGCGTACGTGCGGGTGGTGGTGGGGGGGGAGGGGCCATGGAGCTCATGGGCGCCAGGCTGTGAGTGAGCTGGCCGCACTCTCAGTGTGCTGCTCATCGGCGTCGGTGAGACTTGGGCCGAGCCGGCGCTCGGCGTATCGCCGCTGACCCCTCACGCAGTGCCCTGTTCGAAGACGTGAGGGCCTTGTGACCGCCGGGCGGAGACCTGTCAAAATATGATGCAGGTGTGTGAATGCAAGAGACGAACGGGGACGCATGGGGAACGAAGACGCGTCGGCAGGGCGGCTCGGCGGCGGATTCGGCGGGGGGAACACTCCGATCACGGGGGCGATGACGCGTGCTGAGATGATTGAGGTCTGGCGGACACACAGGGCCGCCCGCCGCGCTGCTGCGGTGAGCGGCCCCGAGGACCCGGTTGACGGATTCGCCCTGCGGAAGTGGCGCAAGGCCGGAGTCTTCGGCGCGGAGGCGGTGGCCCGCGTCGAGGACGTGCTGCGGGCTCTCTTGGCGTCCGTGGCTGCCGAAGACGGCACGCTGAGCTGGGGCGCCGATACCATTCGCGCATGTTTGGATGGGCAGCCAACGCCCCAACTCCTGCCTGCGGTTAAAGCCCTGCTGGAAGCCGCCGAACCGAACCGGGCCGTCGCGCAGACCGCCGCCGTGCTCTCCGTCATTCACGAAGTCGGCATGCCTTGGCTCTCGCCCGTTGGTGAGCGTCGCCTCGCAGTGATCGCCGGGACGGTCGCAACGTCTGAACTTGGACCGGCTGATGTCCCTCGTGCTGAGGACGATCCCGTCGGCGCCTACGCCTTGTATCACGCCCTCATCAGGGGGCACTTGGACGAGTTACCCGCGCATTCCCTGCGGGCCGTTATCCCCTGGGCCCCCCTCGGAATCATCGACGACCTCATAGACGCCGACGTGCTGGACCGTGGAAATAGGCCGTGGAGTCTGCGCTCGGATACTGCTGAGCAGGGCTACCTGCTGGCCAGGCTTGCACCGGAAAAGGTTGAAGCTGCCCTTGCTCAGTCGCTCTGCTGGAACGAGCCCCGCGAGCGTGAGGCGTTCCTGGCCGGCGAGCCGGTCGATCCGAAACCAGGCAGCCTTTATGACCTGCTCCTGCGCGTGGCGGACGGTGAGCCGGAAGTACTCAAGGAACTCGAAGAGCTTCTGCCCCGCGACTTGGTGCTGCAACTGCGCAAGATCCAGGAGGGCGCCGTGACCGGCACGTGGGATCCCGACATCCCTGCCGATCGTGGACTGTGGCGACTCCTGTGCGCCCTGTGGGAGCCGAGAGCCGCAATCAATCCAGCCCGCGGCCCGTTCTATGCCCTCGTTGCGCTGCGACATGCCTACGACCTCATCTGCCAGGGCGAGAGGAAGAAGGCCCAGGCACAGGTAAACAAGCTTGTCGATCACGAGGACGCCGAGGCCGGTGCCGCGACCGAGGCTTGGAACATGTTCGCCTATCTCGCCTTGCTCAACGACGACCTCGATCTGGCCTACGTCTCCCTGGCACGCGTCGCCCGTACTGACCGGAGGGTTGAGGACAACCTGGCCCTCCTGGATCGTCGACGGCGGACCAAGCGCAACGACAGGAGCCAGCCGGCCAATCCGTACTTGGAGCTGGGGCTGCCGCACAAGAGCGAGCAGTGGAAGCATCAGTGGCGTGAGCGCCGTCGTGCCGACCGGGACAACCTTGACCTGGCAGCGCAGGCCAACTGGGCGAAGCGCCGTATCGAGCAGGCCGAAAGGGCTGAGGACTGGTCCGACTTCTTCGTACTGCCGTTGGATCCCACAGCCCTGCGACTGCCGACCGTGCGCCCGAGATCCTTGACTCCCCGGCCCGCCGTCATGCCCCGCCGGACCCCATCCGGGGCCGCCGCCGACCTCTCGGCGGTACGCGATCGCGCGCTGGCCACCCTCCTTCCCACTCTGCTGTCCGCGCCCAGGCGCCCCGATCACGACCACAGGACATCGTCATGAGTAGCCAGTCTGCAGGCCGAAAGAACAATCCGGGCGCGGCCGGAGCGGCGAAGAAGCCCACAGGGCGTACGCGCCGTAAGGAAAAGCGTGAGTTCGTTGAAGAGATGAAGCTACGCACCCTCCGGCCAGAAGAACTGCTCCATCCGGCCCAGCTCTTGGCCCGATTCACGGAACGGGCCGAAGCGCTGCTTGCACAACTTCCACAGGAGTCCCGGCCTGCGCCCGCAGCGGTCAGCACGGCGCTACGGCAGGGCGTGCTCGACGCATTCCGGACGCGGGATGAACACATCGCGCGCCTGGTTGAAACCGACCTCCTCGCGAGCACGCCCGAGCGCGGGGCGAAAGCCATCCGCCGGGCGGTCCGGTCCTCGCTCGTCGACATGGGGGTCCGTGTGGTTGAGGAGGCTGACGAGCACGAACTTTTCGTCGTGGTCGAAGGCGAGGGCCGAGGCTTCGAGCTAGTTCGGCCGGCCTACGTGGACCAGGCGACCGGCAAGCTGCTGCTGGCCGGGCAGCTGCGCCGTATCCCGACGCCGAGCGACCTGTCGACGCAGGAGCAGGCCGAAGAGGCGGATGTGCCAGGAGGCGGTGCCAAGTGACCGCGACAGGAATCGATTTCGGAACGACCAACTCGGTCGTGGCCCAGTGGCAGGGGGACGACGCCGAGGTCCTGCCACTCGACGCCCACCACATCGACGCCGACTGGCGCCACCCGGGGTTTGAGCAGCTCTTCCCCTCGGTCGTGGGGCTCAGCTCGCTGAGGCGTGGCCCTCTGTTCGGGTGGGAGGCGAAGCTCCGCTCGGAGGAAGCGGCGGAAGCCTGCAAGCGGCTCCTCAAGAGCGACGAGTACGTGACCGTCCAGGGCAGGCGCTTCGCGGCGACCACCGTCGCGGCGGGTGTCTTCACCGCCATGCGCGATGGTGCCCAGCACAACCTCACCGATATTGATCGTGCCGTCATCACCGTGCCCGCCAACGCTACGGGAGCCGCCCGCTACCGCACCAGGGCTGCGGCGCGGTTCGCCGGCATCGAGGTTCAGGCTCTACTCAACGAACCCACCGCCGCTGCCATCTCGTACGTCCACGACTTCCGTGAGGATTCGCAGATCTTGGTCTTCGATTGGGGCGGCGGAACTATAGACGTCACCGTGCTGGACTACGCGGACGGGTTCTTCGAGGAGCGCGCATCACGCGGAGTTTCAGAGCTCGGCGGCCTGGAAATAGATCGGCGGCTGCGCGATCTGATCCTCGAACGGGCACCCGCACGCAGGGCGTGGACTCCGGCGCAGGAAAGGCAGTTCCGGCTTGACGTGGAACGGAACAAGATCCTTCTCTCTTCCCAGACGAGCGTGACAGTGATCACCCCGGACGGGATCGGCGTCGAGATCTACCAGGGCGAGCTGGAGGAGGCGATTGGCGACCTGGTCGACCGCGCACTCGCGCCGGTGGAACAGTGCCTGAGAGACCTGCACATGGCGCCACTCGACGTGGACGAGATCCTCATGATCGGCGGTACGAGCCAGATCCCCAGTGTGCGGGCCGCAGTGGCCGAGGCACTGCAGACAGAGCCCGTGCCCACTGAGCTGTGTGATCCGATGACGGCGGTGGCGCGCGGTGCGTCCATCGCGGCGGCGGTGCTCGCTGGCGAGACCGAGGGAGTCATTCAGGTGGCCACCAGTCACGCGCTCGGCACCATGGTCAAGGACTCCTCGGGACGGAAGCGGTTCAGCCAGATCATCCCGAGGAACTCGCCGCTGCCCTGGAAGGAACGCAAGAGCTACACACCGCACAAGGACCACGCGCGGAAGCTGTCAGTGGAGATCTGGGAGGGGGACCCGGACAAGGAGCTCGCCCACAGGGACAACGTGCAGCTCACCGAGCTCACCCTCACGTACCCCACTGCGCGGGTCCGCGACGAATCCCGCTTCAACCTGGAGTACACGTACGACTCCAACGGTCTGCTCCATGTCAAGGCCACCCTGGAGCACACCGGGGACGTGGTGGTCGACCAGGAGGTCGAGAGCTTCGGGTCAGGTGGCCCCACGCCCGAGGTCCGCGCAGAGCTGGACCGGCTGATGAAGGCCAATTCGGGCCCCGCCTTTCTGGGGACGGCTCCTTCGGCTAACGGCGCTCGCCCCGTGCCCGTGCCTCCGAAGGCGCGGCCAATGACGGTCGACGGAAGCCCTCACGCCTTGGTGGTGGACGGTTCCAACCTTGCCTGGATCGGTCGTTCTCCGGTTCGCCCGGGTGTCTACGAGGATGGCGATCATCCGAGTTTCAGGCAGCTTCAGGACGCACGGGCCGCCTTGGCGAAGAAGTACCCCGCGGCCGAGATCCACGTCGTGGTCGACGCCAGCTTCAGGCACAAGGTGGCTGAGGTAGAGCGGAAAGCAGTAGAGGCTGCGCTCAGCAAGGGCGACATCATCCAGCCGCCGGCCGGTACTGAAGGCAAGGGGGATGCCCTCGTGGCGGCCATTGCAGACGACTCCGGGGCGATGGTTGTGACGAACGACAACTTCGCGGAACTGCAAAGTCGCTACTCGTGGCTTCGGGAGAAGGGACGCGTTCTGGGGGCGACCCGGTCCAAGGGGGGCTGGTACTTCACCGACCGAATCTGCGTGGCGCCGCGCGGAGCGTACCGCGGCTGATCTGTGTTCCTGGCGGCTCCACCCGGTACTCGCGCACGCGTTGCGCGAGTACCGGGTGGAGCGTCGATCTGGTGTGCTATCAGTACTTCGGCGACGACCCTTTTGGGCGCATGCTCCGTGCATGGCCGCGCGCAGGACCACCGTGCCGGGGCGGCACCAACCGCGGTATCCCACCGGCAGCATCGCTGTGTGAGATGGACACATGGCTGAGCTCGGGGTGCCGGCTCGCCGAGGGGCGGGGCAGTGGTTGTGAGACCGTCGGAGGGTGAGGAGTTGCGAGCGTGAATCGAGGTGTGCGCCAGTGCGGACGTTGTGGTCCTGGGGTGCTTTAGGGCTGGGATGCCCAGGCGACTGTGTGGCCTCGGCGTGAACGCCGGCGCGTGAGCCGTGACCGGATTCCGGCTTTGGGTGCCGCGCCGATGGAAGAACGGTCGGCAGGTTGAACGATCCGATATGGGTTCGTATCTGTTCGGAAATGGCTACTGGAGCGGAGACGCCTTTGCAACACGTTTGCCGTCAGCTGAAGGTGAAGACATCGGGCTCCTCTCGCGCATCGAGCGGGGCGCCAGAAGCTAGGAAGCAGATCTGGCGCGACGAAGTGAACCGTGTCCGGGCGAAATTGGCGTTTCGTCGATGACGTGTTCGCCACCGTGCCGCGCACAGACCGGCGGGCCAAGAGCGACTGCTACCTGCGAGGTTTGATGCTGGACGGACGCCGCAAGTCCATCCAGGCCATGGCGTCGCGCTGCCGGAGGGCAACGAGCAGAACCTGCAGCAGTTCGTGAACCAGTCCACCTGGGACCCGCTGCCGGTGCGCCGATGCATCGCTGAGCGGATGCCACATCTTGTTTCCACGGGAGTCTCCTGCCGTCAGCTGAAGGTGCCCGAAATCCATACCGCACTGGCCAATACCATCCAGCCGTGGAGGATCGAAATCCTCGACGGCATCCTTTGGGACGACGGCAAACCCCTGGACGAGTGGGCCAAGAAACTCAAAGAAGTTTGGACCAACCTGGCCACCCAGTCCCACTTCCAGCAGGACCCTGCACAGGCTCGTGCCGCGCACCTGGCCTCCCGCGCGGTGCGCGCCATCCTCCTGTATGGCATCGGCTCCTTCGCCCAACGCCCCCGCATGGTCACCGGCACCACCCCCCCGCACCCTGGAACGCGAGGTGCCCGCAGACGACGAAATCGTCGACTTCGACGCCGAGCAGATCACCTGGCAGAAGCCCACCGGATTTGCCCACGGCCCCAGCGCCCACCCCGAATGGGCTGCTGCCATCTGGTCCGGGGCACGCGCCGCCCTGCTCAGCCAGCGCCACCGCGAACATGGCACCTACGCCTGAGCGCTGCACACACCACCGGGCAGTGCTGTCGCCTTCCGCACGGATGCCCTCTATCTGACCGGCGCCCACGACTGGCCTTACCAGCACCAGCCCAGCGACTACCTTCTGAAATGGCACTTCACCGGCCCTCTGCCCGCACCCACCAGCGAAGAACAGCTCCTGGCCTGCGCGATGCCAGACGCGCCGCCCTCACCCAGACCACCACGGGGACCTGATACCAGCGAGCAACCGCCGCTGCCCCGGCGCCCGCCCGGCGCCGGAGCTCAACGAGGCCGCCCAACTCGCCGACCAGCTCCGGGAGGTCGGCTACACCAAACGTGACATCGCTCGCATCATCAACCGCGATGCCTCCCTGGTCTCCCAGTTCTACACAAAACACAAGGGAGCCGCCTTCGTCCATGCCCTGCCCGCCGCCACCACCGGCGGCATCACCGAGGTGTCCGAACTCGCGGCCCTGGCCCCCCCACGTCAACCCGCTGCACCACCGCCTCCGGCGCCCGCGCCCGGGTACGTGCCAAAGCCGTCCTGATCACCCCACCGGCACCGGCCGCGTCGCCGTCCAGGCCATCGCCTCCGGCTCCACCCGGCTGCCCTCCTGATCGCAGAAGCCGCCCGACAGAACCTGAAGTTGGCCTTCACCGTCCGCCTGGCCAAGATCGGCTACGTGCACCCCTCCGGCAGTCGCACCGACTCACCCGGCATCCGCCGCGACGTCATCCAACGGACCGACCACACCGAGGAACGCTCTTACGGATCGGCCACCACCGGCGGCTTCGACGCCACCGACTTCGCCCGGCAGGTGGATGCATCGGGCGGCGATGTCACTGCAGCCGTACACCAGTGGCTCGTGGAGAGCGGCCGCATCCACTCGGGCGCCCACATCACCAACCTTGAAGTGCGCACCTGGGGCTCACGCTGACCTCCGTCGGTGCGTCGGGTCCTGCTACTGCCCCGCATCGTGGGCTTCATGGGATGGCAGTACGCGGGGTCCCTGCGCCACGTCCAGAATTGGCCAACTCGCCGCGCGAGCTGTAGGAGTGCTGACTGGCATGTGTGGGGTGCCGCACGACGGCCCGCTCCTCGTCCTCACCGGCGTGGCCTGGTGAGACGTTCGCATTTGGAACGCTGTTGTCCTGTTCGCAGCGTGATGCCTGGGTTGCGCGGCTTGGTTGGGCAGGATCTCAGCCACACCGTGGACCCGGCCCCGTGCCAGGGAAACCCCTCGTGAAAACATCTGCACCGTAGGTAGCGTGTACAGCTCAGAATCCCCATACCTCCTAGGAGTTCAGACGTGACTCGCCGTTTCCTGTCCGTTGCGGTCGCCATCACCGCAAGTACCGCGCTGCTGCTGACCGGCTGCAGCTCGGGCGGCAGTGACGACGACGCGCCCGACAAGATCAAAGGCTCCGGGGCAGACACGGACAGTTCAGCGTCTGCCGGCCCATCGGCGAAGCCGGGCGGAGCCATGCGACCGGACATCACGCTGCCCAAGTCCGTCCAAGTCACCTTCGAGGGCTGGACGAACAGCGACCCGAAGCTGCAGGCCATCCTGGACGACGGCAAGGAGCGCCTCCGTGCCTCCTACGCCGCGATCATCAACAAAGACCCGCAGGACGATGCCTTCACCTTCTACAGCGAGAGCGACGCGCTGCGCACCGGCACCGAGTGGGTCAAGGGGTTCACGGACAAGAACCTCGTCCTGATCGGTAAGGGCCGGGTCTTCCAGCCGCAGCCCCGCATCAGCCCAGACGGTTCCGGCACGCTTTTCTACTGCGTGGACGAGGGCAAGGGATCCACCAAGGACACCAAGACCGGCAAGGTCACCGCCACCCCCGCGGATGACGCCCTCGTGCTCTACCGCACCAAGCTGCGCAAGACGAAGGAAGGCGTCTGGAAGACCACGATGGTCCAGACGGAGCGAGGAGCCTGCAAGTGAGGAAGCCGCTCCCTCGCGCAGTGACGCTCACCGCAGCGTCCCTGGTGGTCACGCTGCTGACCCCATCGGCCGCCTTCGCCTGGGGAACGGACCCTGGTGAGGCTGCCAAACCGCCCGCCGAGGACAGCGCCAAGGGCACGGCTAGCGGACCGGAATTGGGGGCCGAGGTCACCCGCACCCGCATCGTCGTCACACAGCCCGGCGGTGGCACGACCAAGCCGTCCGCCGGCAGCCTGGCCGCTGTCGACCCGAACTGGAAACCGCCGGCCTGCTGGTACGAACCACTCGCCACACCACAGCAGCTCAAGGACGCGACGGAGAAGATGAACAAGGGCGACCTGTTCTCCGTGAACTTCGGTCGCCGCTGGGGCAAGGACCTCCTTGTCGACGCGTTCGACAAGGGCGATGCGACCTTCACAGACACCCCGACCAAGAACTACAACGTCGGCAAGAAGGGCATGTTCTGGCGTGCGGTTGCCCGCCAGGACCGCGCGAACGACCCCGAAAGCCTGGACTGCTCAAAGAACTTGTTCTGGCAGAAGGCCGGCACCGTCCCCGACGATCCGAATGCCCCCACTCCTGAAGTACTCGCGGCCTACGCCTACGACAAGATCCGGGTCCCGGACACCAAAGTGGAGCTCAAGCCGCAGGGCAAGTCGACGGTCAACCTGCCCACCTGGGTGTGGCTGGACAAGGCCGTCTTCAAAGACGTCACGGTACGCGCCTCGCTGCCCCACACCGGTCTGTACGCGGTGACGACCGCGAAACCGGTGGCCCTGCACCTGGACCCGGGCACTGGCGACGCGCAGACCTTCCCTGCCTCCGGCGACTGCCCGGTCAACGAGGACGGCTCCATCGGCACTCCCTACACCAAGGGCGCCTCCCAGGAGAACCCGCCGTGCGGCCTCGCCTACCTCCGCGCCACGAGCGGGGAGCCCTACCAGCTCAAGGCTTCCGTCACCTGGGAGATCTCCTGGGAGGGCACAGGCAAAGCCAAGGGTGACCTGCCCAACGGCACCTTCGAGACCACTCAGGACATCAAAGTCCAGGAAATCCAGTCCATCAACCGCTGACCACGGCTGTCGGCCAGCCACCACAGCACACGCACAACCATCTCAACCACGGGGGCGGACACGTATGTCGGACCTGAAGAAGGACGCGGAAGCCCTGCACAAGGCGGCTTCCGCGCTGGGCAAGGCGGAGGACCACACCCGCAAGCCGCTGCACGACTTCAAGGCCGCTTCGCACGATCTGTCCGCATTCGGGGTGCTGGGCTCTCTGATGAGTGCCAAGGACGACATCCAGGACGGCATGGACACCATCGCCAATCTCACCAAGCACCTGCACAAGGAGTGGGAGGCCGAGGCGAAGTTCATGGACGATGTCTCCGACGCCTTCGACCTATTGGACGTCCTGCTGACGGCTGCGGCTCGCGCCAAGAAGGGCTGAGCCGTACATGGGTTTCGACATCATCCCCGGCGACGCCGAGTTCGAAATTGACGCCGGGGACCTCAACCCGCTGCACTGGGTCAACAAGGCCAACCACGCCTTCGGCAGCACCCTCGCCAGCAATCTTGAGTTCCTCGGCATCACCGACCCCGCCGTCGACCCGGACGGCATCCGGGAGATAGCCAAGCAGTGGCGGGCCCTGGCCAAGGGCCTGGACGCTGCCGCCCGCGACGCCGAGACGGCCCTCAAGGATTTGGGATGGGAGGGCAAGGCCGCAAAGGCCCTCCACAAGCGGGCCAAGACCGCCCGCACGCAGGCCACCGACATGGCCGACTCCCTGCGTACGGGCGCCAAGGCACTGGACGACTTCGCCGACGAGGCACACGACCTGCTGACCGAGATCGGCGTGCTTCTCGCGGAGATCGCCGAGTTCGAGATCGCTAGCCTCGCACTTTCGGTGCTGACCGGCGGCCTGTCCGTGATCGCTGGGAACCTTGCGGCCGGCGCGCGGGCCGTGAAGGTCGTGGCGTTGATCGGCCGGATCGAGAAGTCCGGGAGCCGTATGGCCCGGGTCATCCGCACCGTTGTGGAGGCGATCCGTGGCCTGGAGCGGGCGCTGAAGGCCCTCGGTGAGATTAAGACGATCGCCAAGGCAGGCAAGATGGCGGGCGAGGGCATGAAGTTCGCCGCCTTCGACGCCGCCCTGCGCGACCCTGGCGTATTCAAGGACCCGGGCAAGCTGGCGGAGACGCTGGCCCTGGGGGCCGCTTTCGGCGTCGGCGCGGGAGGTCTGGGCAAGCTCCTCGGCAAGGGTCTGGGTAAACTCAAACCCAGCGAACTCGCGAAGCTGGGCCAGAAGTTGGGGGTGGACGGCTCCGGCCTGTCCAGACTCAAGCTACGCCCCTCGGAGTGGGAGAAACTACCCGCCTCCATCCGGTCCATGTTCAAGAAGTGCGACCGCGACCCGATCGATGTCGCTACCGGCGACATGCTGCTGCCTCAGGCCGACGTCGAATTGCCCGGCACCCTTTCCCTGGTGCTGGAGCGGACCCACCTGTCGTCGTACCGGTGGGGTGGCTGGTTCGGCCCCACCTGGGCCTCCACCCTCGACCAGCGCCTCCAAGCTGATGACGACTGCATCGTCTACGCGGCAGCCGACGGCGCACGGCTGATTTATCCGAACCCTGCCCCTGATACCGCCGACCCCGTCTATCCAGAGCTTGGACCGCGAATACCCCTGGCCTGGGACAGCGAAGTCGACGGCGCACTGCGCATCACCGACCCGGACACGGGGCTGGCCTACACCTTCCACAGCCCACGGCCCACCGACGACAGCGATGCTGTCGACTTGCCCTTGCAGTCCATCCAGGACCGCAACGGCCAGCGCATCACCCTTCACTACGCGGACGACGGTACGCCCGTGGAAGTCGCCCACTCCGGCGGCTACCGCATCGCGCTCGACCGCCACCGCGACCTGCCCCGCATCTGCGCCCTGCGCCTGCTGGACCCCGAGCGGCCGGACAGCCTCGGCACGGTCCTTGTATCCTACGGCTACAGCGAGGACGGGCACCTCACCGAGGTCACCAACTCCTCCGGCCTGCCGCTTCGCTTTACCTACGATTCCGAGGGCCGTATCACCTCGTGGACCGACCGCAACGACACCGCGTACCACTACACCTACGACGAGCATGGCCGAGCCGTTCACACTGAGGGCAGTGCCGACTTTCTCTCCGGCAAACTCACCTACGACGACGCCACCCGTACCACCATTGTCACCAACTCTCTCGGGCACACCACTCGTTATGAGCACAATGAGGCTCTGCGGCTGGTCAGGGAGACGGATCCGCTGGGCCACACCACCGTCCAGGAGTGGGATGCCGAGCAACGGCTGATCGCCGTTACCGATGCCCTTGGGCACACCACGCGCTACGCCCACGATGAGCAGGGCCGGGTCGTATCCGTGTGTCTTCCCGACGGCCGTGAAGCCGGCGCGGAGTACAACGAGCTCGGCTTGCCGACCACTGTCATCGAGCCGGACGGCTCCCAGTGGAGTCAGGAATACGACGAGCGGGGTAACCGCACTCGCCTGACCGACCCGGCAGGCGCCATCACCCGCTACACCCTGACCCCTGCCGGTCATCTCGCAGCCATCACTGATGCTTTGGGCAATACCGTCCGGGTGCGCTGCAACCCGGCGGGACTGCCCACCGAGGTCACCGATCCGCTCGGGGCCCGCACTGCCTATGAACGGGACCGGTTCGGACGCCCCGTAACCCTCACAGACCCCCTGGGGGAGGTGACCCGCCTGGACTGGACCGTGGAAGGCAGACTGTCGCGCCTCACCACCCCAGACGGTGCCAGCGAATCATGGGAGTACGACGGCGAGGGCAACTGCATCACACACACGGACGCGGTGCGGGGAAATTCCAACTTCGAGTACACCCACTTCGACCTCCTCGCCGCACGCACCGGCCCAGACGGAGTCCGCCACACCTTCACCCACGACACCGAACTCCGCCTGATCCAGGTCACGAACCCGCACGGCGCGACCTGGAGCTATGCCTATGATCCTGCGGGCCGTCTCGTCTCCGAGACGGACTTCGACGACCGCACACTCACCTACACCCACGACGCCGCGGGGCGGCTCACTTCCCGCACTACGGCAACCGGCCAGACGGTCCGCTACGAGCTCGACTCCATGGGCCGGACCTTGGCCAAGAACGCCGCTGGCACCGTGACCGCCTATTCCTACGATGCAGCAGGCCGCCTGACGCGGGCCTCCAGCCCCGAGGCAGTACTTGCCCTCCGCCACGACGCGGTCGGACGTCTGGTATCCGAGACGGTCAACGACCGCACCACCACCTACACCTACGACCTTCTAGGCCGCCCCGCATCGCGTACCACCCCCACGGGCGCGACCAGCACCTACACCTACGACGCAAGCGGCAACCGCACCCAACTCAACACCTGCGGCCGCACCCTGACCTTCGAACACGACCAGACAGGCCGCGAGCTGGCCCGCCGCATCGGCAGCAGTCTCACCCTGACCAGTGCCTTCGACCTCCTGGGACGGTTGAGCAGCCAGACAGTCACCGATGCCCAACGCACCTCAATCCAAAAGAGGGCCTACACCTACCGCGCTGACGGCGCTCTCATCGCACTCGATGACCAGCTCAACGGCTCCCGTCGGTTCGAGCTGGACACCACTGGCCACGTCACCGCGGTCCAAGCCGCCAACTGGACCGAGAGCTACGCCTACGACGAGACGGGCAATCAGGCACACGCCTCATGGCCGGACACCCACCCGGGCCATGAGGCCACCGGTTCGCGTGCCTACAGCGGTACACGCCTCACCCGCGCAGGCCGAGTCCGCTATGAACACGATGCGGCCGGACGCGTCACTCTGCGTCAACGGCACCGCCTGTCCCGCAAACCCGACACCTGGCGCTACACCTGGGACGCAGAAGACCGCTTGGCCCAGGTCGTCCTCCCCGACGGCACGCTGTGGCGCTACTCCTACGACCCCCTCGGACGCCGCACTGCAAAACAACATCTGACGGCCGGCGGCGAAACCATCCTGGAGCAGACCAACTTCACGTGGGACGGGCCGTCCCTGTGTGAACAGACCACCCGTTCTCACGTCCACCCCAACCCGGTCACCCTCACATGGGATCACGACGGCCTGAGCCCGATCACTCAGTCCGAACGGGTCTCTGTCGCCGATGCCCCCCAAGACGAGATCGACTCACGCTTCTTCGCCATCGTCAGTGACCTCGTCGGCGCACCCTCCGAACTCATCGACGAAGAGGGAGCCGTCGCTTGGCGTGCCCGTAGCACCCTGTGGGGAAAGACCGCATGGGCTACGGGAAGCAGCGCCTACACGCCTCTGCGCTTCCCCGGCCAGTATTACGACGCGGAGACCGGCCTCCATTACAACTACTTTCGCTACTACGACCCCGAAACCGCCCGCTACCTCACCACTGACCCGCTTGGACTAGAGCCCGCACCAAACCCATCCTCCTATGTGGACAACCCGCACATAGCTGGAGACCCACTGGGGCTTTCTCCGTGCATGATCGGAGCCAGAAAGAGTTCCACGCAGCTCCGGAACACTCCGGGGGCGGTAACGGGAGGCAGCAGACTTCCGGATGTCAACGGCCGGTGGCTCAGAGGATCGGAAGGAAATGCCGGACGCATCCCGGGACAAGTAGCAAGAGGACTGCAAGGGCGACAGTTCAAGACCTTCCACGACTTCCGATCGGCATTCTGGGAAGAAGTGTCCAAACATCCTGATATCGCCAAGCAATTCTCCAAGTCTGGGCAAACGGCAATGGCAGGCGGTAATTCCCCCTTCGTTCTCGCAGCCCAGGCGGAACCTGGCCAGTATCGATACGTCCTACACCACCTGCAACCCATCCAGCGTGGCGGCGGCGTCTACGATCTTGATAACCTTGTCGTCATAACCCCGCGCTACCACAAGGAAATACTCGATCGCGGCTACCATTTCGGTAAGTGAGAAATGCACCCGAGAGGATATACTCAATGCCCCCCAAGACTCGCACAGAACTCGTCGAGATTGTGCAGAAGCTCATCGACGCAACTCTGCCGGAAACGGAAGGGGACGCACTGCTGGAAGAGTTGATGGCGAGTGTTCCGCACCCGCGCGTATCTGACTTGATCTTCTACCAGGAACCCCCACTGACCGCAGACCAAGTAGTCGACCAAGCACTGGCGTACCGCCCCATCGAACTGTAATGCGCGTAACAGGGGGACTCACCTCTTCTATTCCGCTTCGCTACGTTCTCCGGAGATACGGACGGGTACGGGCTCGGTGTGCTCCTACCCGCATTGCAGGCACATGCCCCGATAGATGGGCGGCGCAGCGTTGGCGTAGAAGGCGGCCGTGAAGGGCTGCCCCCGACCGGACATGCCGGTGTCCGGCAAGCCGCTGTCATGGTGACCGGGTTCGGGTCGTCCACGGGTCGTTTAGTCCTCTCCAATGATCATCCAGTGCACGATGGTTGGGGTGGTGTTGGTGCGGTGCACCCAGATGGTCAGCCCGCTCGATAAAACGGCTGTGACGCCGACGCCCACGACGGTCTTGCCCGGCACGGAGGCGACGGGGGTGACGAACGCGCGGAAGTTCTTCCCCCTTGATGTTCCCGCCGCTCAAGGTGACGGATGTGGGCTTGTTGGCCACCGGAGTAATGGTCGCCGTTCCAATCGAGACGTTGTCCGACCGCAGCACGCCGGCCGCCCGGATCGATGCCGCGGACATGGTCACGGGCCCCTGCCCCAGTGACAGGCTGCCACCATCCTGCCCAGACCCCAGCTGCGCGGAGTTCTTCCCGAGGAACAGGCGCCCGCCAAAGGGCTTGGCTCCCGTTCACAGTGATGCGCTCCGCGGTGAAGAAGTCGTTGCCGAAGAACGTCCGCCACCGGTAGACGTCCGCGTCGGTGAACGTCCCCGAATTGATCCCGATGTTCGCGTCCGAAGGGCTGGAGCCACTGACGTGGATGTAGGCCTGGTTCGAACCGTCGACGGACGCCCAATAGATGTACGGATAGACGTCGTTGGGCTCCATGCCGATCGCCGACCCGTTCGCGCCGATCGCCCGCAGCCAGGCCGCATTCAGGACGATGCGCGGCCCCTCGGCGGCGGTCTGCACCGTGGCACCGGTGATGATCTTGCCGTTGATCGCGTCCGCGTCCAGCAGGTCCGCAGTGATCGCCCTAGCAGCGACATGATCGCGCCGCACAACCCCTTGCCCCAGGTCCTCGGACGTGGCCCGGCGCGATGTGGCCTCCACCGCCTCGGACGGCGGCCCGGGAGTGCCGGAGGTGTTCACCATGACCTGCTGGCGGCGCCGGCCTCGTTCCAGGCGGCCAGGCGCCGCCAGCAGGTCATGCCCGAGCCGAAACCCAGCTGGGTGCGGTTCCTTTCGAGGGACAGTTGATCTGAAGTCGTCCTGATCAGTGTGTGCTGGTACTGGCTGCGAGGGCGTGTCCATTCGGCGTAGCGTCATGGTTCATGGTGTCTTTGTTCGCGGTGTTGGGTCCGCCGTTGATCACGATCTTCCTCTTCGCCATGGGCGCGATCCCGTATGCCTTGTGGGTGTCCAGGAGGAAGCCCTCCTGGCTGGCCCGCTGGGCTGTGATCGGCAGCGCGGCAGCGATCGCCGCCTACGGGGCTGGGGCCGTTTACGGGCTCGCCTTCACGAACCCACTCGACGTGTGCGCGGACAAGACCGGTGGTGGCGTGTACATGGACGCGGGACGGGACTACACGCTGACATCAGTCGACGTGAAGAGTTTCCCGCCGTCTATCAGTTGTCACTGGAGCAGTGGCCGCAGCACTGAAGTGGTGTGGTTCTGGACGTCCCCTCTGCTCTATGCGGGGCTGGCCTGCGCCGTTGTCTGCTCCGTCGGGCTCTTTGTCAACCGCAGCAAGGGCCGAAACGCACGAGCGCCCTACGAGACGGTCTGAGCTGGGAAGACGCTGATTGGCGTGTGGTCGGCACCGTCGTACTTCTACCGTGGCGGGATGGAGGTGGGGCGCCCATGGTGTCTTTGCCGGAAGAGCTTCAGGCTCGAGAGGCCGCAGCTCGGCGGCGTGTGGAGGAACTCCAAGCCGAGACAGCCGAGTTGGCCATCCGGCTGGAGGAGGCTCGGGAGGATCTTTCGCGGCTCGAGATCACGCGGGAGACCGTCGCGCAGGTGCTGGCGGAGTTGTCGGCCGCAGAGACCGAACCGCACGATGCGACGGGGAGGGTGCCGGAGGCGAACGAATCGGCGACTCCCCATGGCGTCGGGGTGATGATGGTGCCGCCGTGGCGGGAGGGCCTGGTCGTGGCGGTATTGCCGGACGTGTACCGGGACATCGTGGAGATCATCGCTGACGCGCCCGGACCGTTGCAGGCCAAGCAGGTCGTGCCGCGGACCGGTCTGCCGACGACGACCGGGAAGATCGAGGGGACCCGGGGAAAGCTGAAGCGTCTGGTGGAGCGGGGCTGGCTGGACGAAGACGCGCCGGGACAGTTCACCCTCGCTCACCAAGGCCCGGGCGGGACCGTGTCAACTCCCAGTGACCAAGAGGCTCGTCTCCGAAGATTCGTAGGTACCAACCAGAACGAATCACTCCCGAAGAAGAGCCCTCGATGGAACCGTACGACGCCTTACCTGAGCTTGATCCGTACTCCGCCTCCCGTGATGCCTTCGAACGTGCTTCCCGTCGCCCGCCGCGACGCCGTCACCACCTGCGACCGCTACCTCACCGGCCACCTCGACCAACTCCACTACGACACCGCCCTCGCGGCCGGCTGGCCGAGTGATCACATGCTCGGCCGATGACACGCCCCGGGCGCTGGCCCCGGGCCCCTCCGTACGTGGGCGAGGAGGTCGGCGCCCCGCTCGGGGTCGCCTACGACGCGTCCGTAGGTCTCTCACATGCCCTGGGGGATGCGGAACTTGGTGCTGTAGGTGTGGTCCCTGCCGTGTCCGAGACGGCGGCGCACAACCGAATCCTGCGTCCCGTGCTGAGCACGTGAAGGGCCGACGGTAGCGTGCTGGTATGGATGGACATGCGGCACGCGAGCACAGCATTGAGTGGCGTCAGATAGATGACGCCTGGCAGCGTATTGAGTCCTGGCTTGAACGGAACGCTCCGGCGACATTCGCGAGCCTGTTGCCTGGCGCTTCCGAGGCGGAGCTCGACGAACTGCAGGAGTCTTTGGGCGTGCGTCTGCCCGTTGGGCTGAGGGCGTTGTGGAGTCGGCGGGCAGGTGTGGGTCCGGAGACGACGCCTTGGTTCATGCCCGAGGAGTGTGTGCTGATGTCGTTTTCCGTCGTCCGCCGCGTCTACCAGCGACAGATGTTTCTGCGTCAGCAGGATCTAGAGGACCAGCAGAGGACGGGTAGCACGGAAGAGATCACGGTGTGGCGTCCCTCCTGGGTCCCCTTTGCCGCGATGGATGCAGATGCTCTGACCGGTCTGTGCGTGGACGCTGAGACCGGCAGGATCTGGTACTGGTGTGAGTATGCGGAGCGCAGGGTCCAGTTCGAGTCGCTGACGGACTACTTGGAGGAGATGGCTGACGCCCTGGAGAATCCGGAGCTCGCAAAAGAGGCGCGGGTCGGCCTGATGAACGGGTTCTTGGTGTGGGGTGTGCCGTTGAACGAGGCCGAGCGAGCGGCATGGGAGCCGTTGGGGAGTTGACGGTGTGGGGCGAGCGTGCGTACTCACCCCACACGTCACGAGGATTTAGCTGATCTTCTTCCACGCGCAGGTGCTGCTGGTGGTGGTGCAGTGTTCGAAGCCAGGGTTACTGAGGTAGAAGGCGTCGTTGTCGAGCATGCGCCAGGCGGGGGCCGGGAATTTGTGGAAGGCCCCCCTTACTTCTCGGTGTTGGAGGGGCCGTTCTTGTCCTCGCGTGTGTCGGAGAAAAGGCCAAAGGAGTTCCCCGAGGGGTTGGCATAGAGCTGCGCGCACTTGTCTCCGGAGGAGACCTGGTACTTGTTGCCGGCGTCGGGGTAGCCGCCGCTTTCGTGGGTTGAGGCCATGGCGAACTCATCGTAGGACGGGTCCCCCATGAGGCGTCAGTGGGGTGTTTCGGCCATGAGGTTGGGCAGACTATGTTTCGGCTGTCTTTAGCAGTCCACGGTTTGCCGCTTGGGGTGGTTTTGGTGGTGTCGGGGCCGAGGTAGTGCATGGGTGCGTCGCCGGTACCGGGCTTTCCGATCATGCGTTGCTGCATGAACCAGTAGTAGGCGCCGGCTGCCGGGTACTTGTTGGTGTCCGTTGTGTAGGTCGGGATGTAGTACGGAAGGACACACCCGGGGGTGGGGCTACCCGTGCTGAGATCGTCGCAGCAAACCTTGAGTTCTTTGCCGCTGGTGCCGAAGTTGGCGCGCGCGGCGAGGTCGAGATCGACGTCGACGGCGCCGACCATGTCCCAGGTCAGGCCGATGGTCTCCTTGCCGGTGCCTGTCCACTTCGTAGCTCGGGCAAGAGGTAGCCGCTGTGCAGGTACAGCCACGTGGCGTCCCGCTCTTGCCACCACCGGATCGTCGAGTAGCCGACGACGCTCCCGTCGAACACCACCAGGATCTGGTTCTTGGATGGCTCCTCCAGCTTGGCAGAGGCTTCGGCGATCTCGGCCGCTGTCGGGAGCCCTTCCACAACCGAACGGGCGTCGACTCGGTCGCGTTCGGCACACCCCAGCCGCACCGCGGCCATGGGGCCGTGGTCCTCGTCGCCGTGATACGGCCGGAAACTGAAGCCGGCCTGAAGGTCCTGTCCTGGTGCGCCATCCGAGATGACCGGATGATCTCCAACCTCAAGGCAGGCCCGCCACCCTATTCATGTCACGGTCGTCCGCGGCCGTTCAACGAGCTGGCCGCGTTCGAACCGAGCCCCGGCGCGGGCGAGGGCGACGAGGCGTCCAGCCCCACCCGTGGACCGCTCCTGCCACGGCGATTGCGGGACAACTCTTAGGGCGACAGCCCCGGTCAGGCCACCGGCGGTGCCAAGTACGCGGCGCCTGCTCACATCGTTCATGCGGTGTCCTTCTTCTTGGTGCGGCGATGGATGACGGCCAGTCGTATGGAGTACGCGAGGCAGAGTGTGGCCAGGATGGGGAGGACGATCAGGGTGGGGTTCACCCAGGCCGGGACCAGGTCGTAGCCTGCGTTGCACTTTTCGTGCAGTGGGTACCAGCGCTCGAATTCGTGGAAGTGCGCATGGCGGTACGCTGAGTCGTAGGCTTGGCCTGCGTTTTGGCATTCCTCTCCCGTGTCCAGCCCGCCGGCGAGGGCGCCGATGAGGTAGGTGATCCCAGTCCCCAGCAGGAGGACCACGGCGTTTATGGCGAACCAGAGGGGACTGCGGAGCCAGTTCCTGGCGAACAGTGGGTAACACCAGAGCCCGATGAGGACAGCTACGAGGATGAAGAGGATGCTCATGGAGTAACTCTGCCCTCCCGTTCTTCCTGCCCTACCTGGCCGCCGCGGCCCGCTTTGCGCCCTGCTTGCGGAAAGTGGCGAGGTTCTCCTTGTGCTGGGCAGCCTTGCTGTTCTTCAGACCGATGAGGGCGAGTTGGCGGTCCGTGAATCCCTGGCAGAACTCGGCAAGCTTCTCTTCGCCACCGGTCAGGATCTAGGCGCTGTTTCTCGGATCGCCGGACGTGAGGGAGTAGTTGGGGTCAGGCTGGAGGCATGGGTCGTGGGGAATCGAATGCGAGTGGGATCGGCTGGCGTCGTTTCTGTCTCGGGGTGGTACGCGTGGCGACTGGGCTGTCGTCGACCTGGATCCCGTCCACGCAGCGGGCGCCTGCCAGCTGATACGCCGCAACCGCACCACCGGCGAGGCGTTCTACTACCGCTGCTTTGGCCCGAAGCCGGTGCCGTTCTTTGTCCTGTGTCCTGGTTGAAGTTGTCGGCGTCCGCTGGCGGATCGAGGAGACCTTCCAGGCCGGCAGGGGCGTCGTCGGTCTGGACGAACACCAGGTACGCCGCTATATATCCCGTGGTTGTGCTGGGTGATCCTCACGATGCTCGCGCACGCCTTCCTGGCCGTCATCCGCGCCCACGAGCACCGCGACCATCCCGCTTCCGAGGGACTTATCGCCCCTACCTGCAACGAGCTGCCGCGGTTGTTCGCCCTGTCCGTCGCGCTTTCGGGCGATCGACGCGACCATCGTCTGCGTTGGTTGCTGTGGTGCCGCCGACTTCAGGTCCGCTGCCGCGACTGCCACTTGTGCTGAGGCAACGCCACAGCATGAAGGTCCACAACTGCGGCTGGAGTGTTAGTGGTTGGTTGGGTTGTGCCATTGTCCTTGGGTTGCGGCTCCGGCGAGGCCGGGGCCGATGCCGAGGAGGAGTGTGGGGCTGTGGTGGCGCGGTGTGGCATCGGCCGTGCGTGCGAGGATGTCGAGGATGGCGACGCCTCCGAGGTTGCCGCGGGTGCGGAGGCTTTCCCAGGAGTGTGCGAGGAGTTGGGGCGTGCAGTTCAGGCCCTTGAGGGTGTCCTCCAGGATGCGGGGGCCGCCCGGGTGTGCGATGACGACTTCGGGAGTCCAGTTTTTGTCGTCCTGGCGTAGCCACGTCCACAGAGGCGGCATGAGGTGAGTGATTCCGTCCGGCGCCCACTTTTCCGAGGTGAAGTGGAGGCCTGTGGGTTCGGTGTGGAGGGTGTAGGAGTCCGTGGTGCCTGGTACTACGTGTTGCCAGGTGCGGGTGATCTCCAGGCACGCACCCTGAGGTTGAGAGGAGACGATGCAGGCTGCGGCGCCGTCGCCGAACAGCAGCCGGTAGATGATGCCTGCGGGGTCGTTTTTGTCGGAGCGGTAGACGGTGGAGAGTGCTTCTGAGATGACGATGAGGATGCGGAGTTCGGGTTTGGCGTCGACGAGTTCGGCGGCCCAGGACAGGGCGTGAGCGCCGCCGACGCAGCCGAGTTGGGTGGCGGGCATGCGCCGGATGTCTGGCCGCAGTTGGAGTTCGTTGATGATGTGGACGTCGAGGCCGGGGGTGGCGGGGGTGGTGCTGTGGCTGGTGATGATGACGTCGATGTCGGTGTTGGTGAGGCCTGCGGCTTTGATAGCGGTCTGGGCGGCGTCTGTGCCCATGCGGGCCATGAGCGGCTGGGCGAGGTTGTTGCGTTCGGTGATGGTGCTGGGCCGGGAGAGGGCTTTGAGGGGTGCCACGAAGGAGCGGGTGTCGATCTGCAGGTTGCTGGCCAGGCGTTTGACGACCGCGGCTGAGGGCGCGCGGGTGTCTTCGGGCATGGTGCGGAGGATGTCGTCGACGATGTCCGCGGTGGATATTTCGTATCCGGGGATTTCGACTGAGGGCCGGGTGACGTAGGCCACGGGGGCGCTCTCCGATCTGCGCATGCAGTATGTGGTCTGTGGGCGCCTCGGTGCGAGCCCTCGCGATGCTGCAACAGCGCGCCAGACAAGCGTGGTTACGAGGCGAGGTTCGCTCGCACACGGGTTACGCGGCCCGTAGGACGTTGCATGAGTGAGGCACTCGCAGAGTACATGTGGAATATCACCACGCTGATGCATCAAATGGTGCCAAATGCGCCCCAACCGGAAGCGGAATAGGAGAGTCGGCTCCTTCTGTGCTCATCCTCTTTGCAGGAGGGCACGGTTCGACTTCCCGGGTGGCGCGGTCCTAGGGCGTGACTTGCCTGACGGTGCGCTCGCCAGTACGCCTGCTGGCTGTGGTCTTGCCCACACCAGCGGGCTAGGGCCTGTCTCTTTGACCGGTCGTTGGTGAGTCCTTGCTGCATAGTCTGCTGTGGTGGCAGACATAGAGTTGGTCGTTGACCTGCGAGGGCGTCCGATCGAGACGCTCAACGATTTCTGGGATGCGGTAGCTGGGCCGTGCGGGCTTCCAGAGTGGTTCGGTCGCAACCTGGATGCCTGGTCAGACACGATTCACGCTCGGGGTATTTCGAACGTCATCGACAGCCATGACCTTCTGGTCGTGCATGTCGATCAGCAGGGTCTGTTCAGCGAAGGCCGACAAGCTGGACATGCTCTGGCCGGCGTCTTTGACGGCGAGCAGAACCGCCTGGTCGTCCACGCAACGAAGTGATGGCGCAAGACAACTTGTCTATCGACGTGCCCAGATGAGGATGGCGGCGAGGTGGAGTGCGGCCTGGTAGGCGATGGCGAGTTTGTCCGTTCGCATGGCCAGGCCACGCCACTGCTTGAGTCGGTTGATGCGTCGTTCGACCGAGTTGCGCTGCGTGTATGCCTCGGCGTCAAAGCCGGGCGGACGGCCTCCAGCGCGGCCTCGGCGGAGACGGTGGCCAACCTGGTCGGAGGGCTGCGGGATGACGGCACGGATCCCGCGTTGGCGAAGGTGGCTCCGGATCGCGCGGGATGAGTACGCGCGGTCGGCGAGAAGGGCATCCGGCCGGGTCCTCCGCCTACCAGGCCCAATTCGCGGAACCCGGATGCCGGCCATGACGGCTTCGAAAGCCGGAGCATCGCCTGCCTGACCTGCGGTGACGTGGACGGCCAGCGGCCGTGCGTGGCTGTCGCTGACCAAGTGGACCTTGGTGCTCAACCCGCCTCGAGAGCGTCCAAGACCGTGATCGCCAGGTTCCGCGCGCCATGGCTCCCCCTTTTCCTGGCACCGGCGGCGTGCTGGTGGGCCCGGCAGACGGTGGAGTCCACCGACACGGTCCAGCCGACATCATCGCTGTCATCTGCTGCCGCCAGGACGGTGGTGAGGATCCGTTCCCAGGTACCGTCAGAGGCCCATCTGATCAGCCTTTTGTGGGCAGTCTGGAACGACCCGAGCTCTTCCGGAAGGTCTCGCCAGGGAGAGCAGGTGCGGTACTTCCATGCGATGGCCTCCAGAGTTCGGCGATGGTCGGCCCATCGCCGGCCGCGGACCGGATCGGCCGGCATCAGCGGCTCGATCCGGTCCCACATCGCCTCAGTGATCACTAACCGGACAGACACATCCGATCAACTGACCAACCGATCAAAGAGACACGCCCTAGAGCACATCAGCGAGGGACAGGGCCAGCAGCCCGAAGGAAACCAGTGTCACCGCGAAGAGCCTGCGCATTCGCTGGGGAAGACGAGACGACATCCACGAAGCATTCCTCGGACTCGCCGTCTGCCTGATCACGCACCGCCACGTCCAACGGCTCTGTTAGCGCCATTAAGCGCTGTGTCAGGTCGACAGTGGAGGGCGCCCGGATCCCGTCCGCGAGCACTCGCCGAGCGTCAGATCCCGCAGGTACCGGCTCACCGGCTCGATCTCCCGATCAGCGGCGTCGACTGCGAACTGCGGAAGTGGAGGTCTTGAGGGCGTGCAGAAGGTCGACTTGACCCAGTACCGGGGAGGTGGAGGTGAGCTGAGAGGTTCAGGTCCTACGACAAAGCTGTTCTTCTGTCCTGGACAGCACTGGGCCCCGGCACGCGATGCGTGCCGGGGCCCAGCGCTGAAGGACTTATTGGGTCAGCCCGCTGTGCCGCTTGAGCCGCTCCTCGCCCACTCGATAACCAGACGGCGGAAGGGGATAACGAGGACGGAGCAGATGACCACAAGACCGCCCGTGAGGAGCCAGATGCCCTGTTCCTGGTCGATGGACAAGGCGATTCCGCTACCGACAACCGCGCCTGCGGGCAGGCCCAGCAGAGGGCGCCAGTCCGCGCCTCGCAGGGCGAGGCGAACTCCTGGGAATACGGCCCCGAAGCCGCCGGCGATGAGGAGTATGTCCCTGGCGTTGTGCTCTTCCCTGCCGGGCTCCGTCGAACAATAGCGTTTGCCTGCCGTGCAGTCGGCCACGTCGATCGAGTGCGCCACCCCCCCAGGCCAGCGCGACGACACCGCCTATGAACAGAACGCAAGATCCCCACCTCGCCCACATGGGCAGAGCATAACCCCCCATCCGTGGGCCCCATAGTCGTAAGAGCACCAGCTGAACTGGTCGCGGGCGGTGATCGACTCCTCGCACGTCCGGGCCGCCCGACGGGGCCCAAAAGCGGTCCCAGCCCGGTCGACCGCGCCCGGCCTGGCAGCAAGCACCTACTCCTCCTCGTCGACGGCCAGGGCATCCCGCTCGCGGTGTCGCTGACCGGTGGCAACCGCAACGACGTCACCCAGCTGCTGCCCCTGCTCGACAAGATCCCAGCCGTCGCGGGCCGGGTCGGCAGACCGCGTCGGCGCCCGGATGCCCTGCTGGCCGACCGCGGCTACGACCACGACATCTACCGGCGCCAGCTGTGGCAGCGCGGGATCCGACCTGTGATCGCAAGACGAGGCGAACCGCACGGCACCGGCCTGGGCACGCCTTTGTTAGCGCCTTTTAGATGGGCAGGTGCCAGCGCGGTCCGTCCGGGGAGCCCAGCCAGACCGTCTGGTCCAGGGCGGTATCCGACACCGTCATGCCGAATTCCGCCAGCGCGGGTGCCCCAGCGCTCTGCCAGGTCTCCAGTGCCGCTTCTACCTGGTCCCACAGGCGCAAGGGCCCGTGCTGGTGCACCGTTGAGCCCTTTCCGTCCGTTTCGGTCCATGCCTGAGAGCCGGTGGCCACATCCCGCAGGACCACGCCGTCACCCGAGGTCATCAGTTCGGCAGAAGGCGCGGCGAGTTGGGCGACGAAGCAGCCGGCCCATTCCTGGAGCAGAGCGGGGGCGACGCGTGCGTGGCTGGTGTTGCCGTCGTGTCGCAGGAGGACCGGGTGCGGTGGGCGCTCGTGAGGGCGGGCGAGCATGTAGGAGATGGGATCGGCGGTGAAGCGGCCGTGTGCGGCTCCGGTGTCGTCGAGGGTGAGGCGGATGAGTCCGGAGGCGAGCATCCACCCGCTGATGGTGGTGGTGATGGATCCGCCGTCGGCGAGTTGCCACAGCCAGGAGCGGGGGATGGAGCGGACTGCACAGGTGGCGATGACCGCGTCGTAGTCGGCCTGTTCCTGGTGGCCTTGCAGTCCGTCCCCGACCACCAGCGTCGGGGAGTACCCGGCGCTTTTAAGGTGTGCGGCCGCGCTTGCGGCCACTGCGGTGTCGTATTCGATGCTCACGACCTGCTTCTCGCCCAGCCGGTGGCACAGGATGGCCGTGGAGTAGCCGGTGCCCGTGCCCACCTCCAACACCTTATCGCCGCCTTGCAACTCAGCCACTTGCAGCGTGCGTACGACGAGGGAGGGAAGGGTCGCCGACGAGGTGGGGATGCCCGAGATGGGGCCCGTCGCGTCGGCCGCGTCCACGCCGTCGACCTGGGTCACCAGTGTTCGGTCGGCGTACACCAGGCGCAGCCACTCCTGCTCGCCCACCTCTCCGCGGCGCACCGGCTCCCACCGGCTGCCTGCGGGCCGGTAGAGCGCGGTATCGAGGAACAGGTCACGGGGCACTGCCGCGACCGCGGCGCCCCATTGGGGGGCGAGCGTCGGGTTGCTGGTGCCGATCTCGGCGGCCAGGGCGCGGCGCAAGGGGGCGGTGTCAACGGTCACGGTGTTCTCCCGCGTACTGAAGCTGGTCGGCGACGGCGCAGACGAGGTGGCTGGTGATCGGTTCGGGGAACCAGGCGAATTGCCCGTTCGGATTGCACTCGTACCACCATGCGCGGTCGGCCGCGTCCAGGCCGAAGTCGAACGCGCCGAAGACCAGCCCGAAGGTGTCCAGGTAGGCGCGGACCCCCTTGGCCAGCTCGGGCGGGGTGTTGATGAGCGTGTAGGTTAGGGAGTCGTAGTGACGGCGCCAGTCCGGTCCCGGCGCGCCGTCGATCCGCACGGTGAAGACCTTCTTACCTACGGCCGTCACGCGCAGATCGGCTACCGATGGCACCCGGTGCTGGAACTGGTGCATGGTCTGGGCGATGCCCGCGGTGAGGTCTGCCGGGTCCACCTCGTCGACCCACACGGTCAGCGCCCGCCCCTGAGCATCGTGGTAGTCGGTGCTGCGCAGCGGCTTGTACACGACGGGGCCGTGCTCGCGGGCGAAGTCGCGCGCTGCGGCCGGGTTGTTGGTGAGCAGAGTCGGGGGGACTTCGAACCCGCAGCGGGCGGCCACGGCCAGCTGGGCCGGTTTGTACTCGGCATCCCGGTTCCGCCATGGATGATTCACATAGTGCGCGCCGGGCAGCGACGCCAGCAGGCCCCCCAGGCCGAAGCGGGCTTCTTCGACGGACCAGCGGGCGTCCTGCTCCTCCAGGCCCGACGGGGCGGCGTAGGGCCGGGGCCGGCGCCAGTACACCGACCGCACCCGGTCCAGCTCCGCGGTGCGTGTCGTCGTCCGCACATGCCCGCCGAGCCCGGAGCCGTCCAAGCGGGCAGCGACACCGATACTCTGCGGGAAGTCGCCCGGGTTGAGCCGGACGACCGGGACCCGGCGTCGGTTCAGCTCCGCGATCACCACATCGGCCGTCGCGTCATCCGTCCGGGTGGCCACCAGGACCGGCGCAGGCGGCGTCAATCGGTGTCCCCGTCCTGGTCAGAACCCTCGTCAGGAGTGCCGTCCAAGCTGGTCTTCGTGGATGTCTCCTTTGACGTCTCGGACCGCTTATGCCGGTCCAGCGCGGGTATCTCCAGCCCGTCCGGCCCCATCCGCCGACCCGTCTGGGACTCGGGATCCAACACCACCTCGGCGGCTGGCAGCGCCACCTCGGGAAACTGCCTCATGCGCGTTAACCCCCACGGAGTCACGGAATACCCGCCCATCTCCACCTCCCGGTGCTCGCTCCGCTCACAGTGTGGCGGCCCGCGAAGCTGCACGGAAGCATGCGTCAGCCCGCGGACGCGGCGCACTGCGCCATGCGCCGCGCGGCGTGCGGTATGGAAGGTCAGGAGGTATCGAGCGTCCAGTGGTCGGCGTCGAGCAGAAGATAGCCGGGGCCGGTGACACTGATCGTTTCTCGGGTGCGATTGTCGTTGTGGAATTCCTTGCCGCCCCCGGACCCGGGACCGAAGAAGGTCAGAGTCCCCGGATGTTTCCCCTCGTTCCAGGTGATCCGCAGTTCCTTGCCAGAGTCCTCGACCCGCAGGACCCACGGCCCACGGCCGGACATGCGGCCCGCGACGAGCTCGATCTCCTCATCAGCCAAACGCGTCACCTTCCACGGGCCGAATCCCGACGTGCTGCTACTGCCGACGCTCCGGCGGAACACGTCCACGGAATCGAATTCCGAAGGCACGATGAAGCGGCGTCGTCCCGCACCCCAGACCGTGGCGGCGGGGCCACCCCCTTCGACCGTCGTTTCCGTGCGCCGTAGTGAACTGATGTCTATCGCTGCCCCGAGAACACCCCGTACCGCAAGCACGATGGGCCCGGTGTCGCCCGCCTCGCGGACGACGAACTCGCGGCTGCGCCATGAGGACCACCGTTGTACCTGACTCTTCACGCCATTCCCCTCCCGAGCCATGCCTGTACGGCAGATCATCATGTCTGCGAAGGCAGGAAGGGAAGCTCAGCGGCGCCCTGGACCGGGCCTTCGTTTGCGTCGACGGCACCGCCAGGCAGAAGGAAGGTCGTGCGGTAGTCGACGCGCTGGATCAGCACCCGGCCGCGCTGGCCGGTGATCAGCACAGACGTACCGGCCCACAGAGCAGGCGGCCGCGGTCGGTCAGGCGGCGATCTGGTGAGGGTCACTTGGCGCATCTCTTTTGCCGGGACGCTGTTTCAGAACAGGGCATCTTGCTTCACGTCAGGGCCCGGTCGCCGGTTGGGTTGCAATCCGGCGACCGCGTCCAGTTCAAGGAGGGTGCGCCAGCGCCCGTCGGCGCATCCGTCGTCCAGTAGCCGGGCCAGCACGCGGGCGGTCACCTCGATATCCGGCATCGCCCGGTGCCGTCCGGCCGGCTTGGGGATGCCGTAGTAGCCGAGCAGGCCATCCAGCCCGTAGGAGCCGAGTCCGGGCACCACGACTTTGGCCAGACGCAGCGTGTCCAGCAGCGACGTCGCCGCGAGCACAGGACAGTGCTCGGCCTGTCGGCCGATGATCCCGGCCTCCGTGGAGGCATGGTGCGCCACCAGACGGTACGGAGGCGCGGTCAGACGGGCGTCGAGCCGCGCCAGTACGTCGGCGGCCGGATGTGCCGTGGAGAGCATCTGCTGGGTGATGCCCTTGAGCTGGACGTCCCGGGCGGTCACGGGAACGTCTGCCGGCGGCCGCATCAGCTCCTCGAACCGGCCGACCTGCACCAACCCGTCGCCTACGGGGCGCAGCGCCAGCGCCGCGACCTCGATCGGCTCGGCGGGCCGTCCCGTTGGGGTAAGGCCTTCGAAATCGATCACCAAGAACGTCGTGACGGCGAAGCGGGGATCGTTCATCAGCGTGCCCATGGTGCCACCTCCTGCCCGTACGCCCCGTCCTTCGAGCAGGGGTGGCCGTGGAGGACACAGAACTTCGATGTCTGGCACCGGATGCTCCTTGGTCATGGGGGTCAGGGCCGTGGGACGTAGCAGCGCAGGACATCGAGGTCGGCGCTGCGTACGCAGGGCCAGCCGGTTGTCGGCAGTTCGATGTCCAGGGGTGAGATCCCGAGTTCGTGGAGGGCTGGGGTGGTGGTCGTGTGGCGGGCGACGATCTTGGTGACGGCCAGGAAGACTCCGCCGGGTCTGAGGATGCGCCGGTTCCGATCGAGGAGGGCCGGCTGGTCGTCGATCGACCGGTAGACCAGGCGGCAGGTCAGAGGGCATAGGCAGGGTGCGCAGGGACGGTGACGTTGTCGGTGGTGATGTCCAGGTACTACCAGGCCGGCCCTGGGCTGGGTCCGGGGCCGATGTTGTGGGCGGCGGCGAGCTCGACTGCGCTGGGGGGAGCAGTCGATGCCCGTCGTGCGGTATCCGAGCTCGTGGTGCAGGCGGAGAACTAGGGAGCCGAGGTCGAGGGCAGGGCGCCTGGTAGCTCCGTCGGGGGAGTGTGCGGGGCCGCGCCGGTGCGCGGCCCCGCAGGGACCGGGGCTGTCTAGGGTCCTCATGATCACTAGCACTGGGTCCTGCTGAGACGTCAGAATCCAAGCGTGATTAGCACTCTTCGTGTGGGCTGATCATGAGCAATCCCGGCTCTGTCTGCGGTCGCATCGCTCACTGTCGGTAGGTGGGTGTCAGTCCTGCCTGCCATAGTTCCGCTCGTGGACGACGAGACCTTCTGGAACATCATCGAGGACTGTCGGCGGGAGACGCCGGATCGGGACGAGCGCCTGGGCTGGCTGCGTGGTCGGCTTTCGCGGATGCCGGAGTTGGAGATCGTGCAGTTCCAGATATGCCTGGACCGCGTGCTGACTCCGACCTTCACCTGGGACATGTGGGCTGCTGCCGACATGATCCTGGGGTGGTGCTCCGATGACAGCTTCTTCTACTTTCGGCTCTGGCTTGTCGGGCTGGGGCGGGAGGAGTTCGAGAAGGTTGCCCTCGATCCGGACTTGTTGGCGGGCACTCCGCAGGTCCGAGCCCTCGCGGGTCGGTCTCCGCGTGCATGGGGAGATCATGAGTGGCCGGAATGGGAGGAACTGGATTATGTCGCTGGGGCGGCATTCGAGGCCGTGACCGGTAAGCCCCACGAGGATTTTCATGACGCTCATGATGCCCAGGACGTAGAGGATCCGGAGCCGCGACATCCTGTTGGTGATCGATGGGACGTGAACCGCGCTGATGAGGCAGCACGTCGGTTCCCGAACCTCAACGCTCTGTTTCCCGCCGTCGAGCGCGCGTAGGTCGTGATGCTCGTTGGCCATGTGAGCCGCTGTCGAGCAGGGCCAGCAACGCCTCGGCCTCTGCGAGGAACAGGTGGCCCCGGTCCGTGGAGGCGAGTGGGCGAGATCGTTCGATCACGGTGAACCCTGCCGCTTCTTCGTTGCGTTTGAGCTGGTAGTTGAGGGTGTTCCACTGTGTGTTGAGGGCGACGGCGGCGGCCTGGAGGTTGCGGTGTCCAGGAAGCTGAAGGATGTGGCGGAGTCTGGGGACGCAGTTCTTCCTCCGGCTGACGGCGTGCATGGCGGGAGATAGCGTCGTACCGAGTGAGGCGAACGGGTTGGTGAACTGGCTGACCGAGTGGTGAGGGATATCCCACTTGTTCACCAGTCTCATGACGGAGCCCTTGCGGACGCCCAGTTCCTTGGCGATATCGGGAGATGATCGTCCCTTGTCGCGGTACTCGGTCTCCAGCCAGGTGCGCGTGACGATCTCTCACGTGCCCACCCGTCGTCGCCGACGAGTACTTCCCCGAGTGGTGGAGCATTCCGTGTACCGACCGGACCGCACGCCACGGCTTCGACTCCGTGAAATCCGCCAACCGCAGCTGCTGGACCGGTAATTCACGCACGGCCGCTTCCTCGTACCGGATAGACACCGTAGGAGCCTTGCGCGTACGCCGGGCACCGCCCGAGCTCCGTACCGTCATGATGAAGATGGTACGGAGCAAGGGGCACCACGCCCGGGGAAGAGCGAAACAGGCCGCACGGAGATCGCTACTGAACGCAGTCATTGTCAACGAGATCGCGGATTTGCTAATCCACTGCTAACGAACTGCCTTCATTGCTAATGACCACGCGGATCCTAGAGCTGGGGGCCGCAGGTCAGCGGTCTTGGGCGAGGGCGTACAGCTCTCCGAGCAAACTCCCTTCGGTCGCGATGAGTTCGTCGAAGGAGCCTTGCTCCCGGATAGCTCCCTGGTCGAGGACGATTACCCGGTCGGCCATCCGTACGTTGTCCAGGCGGTGCGTCACCACCACCGTGATCCGATCCGGGGCCATGGCGCGGAGCTCGCGGAAAATCTGGTGTTCCCCGCGGGCGTCCATCTCGCTAGTCGGCTCGTCCAGGACGAGGACAGCCGACTCCCTGTACATCGCTCGCGCACAGGCCAACCTCTGCCACTGCCCGCCGGACAGTTCGTGGCCGCCCCACACCGACCGGGCGAGCAACGTCTGCAGGTCATTGGGGAGTTCACGCAGGGCCTTGGTCATGCCGACCCGCTCGACTGCGTCCCAGATCCGCTGGTCGCCGTGCTCCCGGGGCTGGCCCAGGGTGATGTTTTCCCGGGCTGCGAGCGGCCAGTGCCCGTTCTTCTGCGGGACCAGGCCGACGTTTTGCCACACCGAATCCGCATCGGCGGTCGACAGGTCAGTGTCATCCCAGAATGCCCTGCCCTGGGTCGGGGTGGTGAGCCCGGTGAGCATGCGGATCAGCGTGGACTTGCCGGCGCCATTCTCCCCAACGAGAGCGACGACCTCGCCGCGGTTCAATGTGAGGGTGATCGGCTGTACGGACGGGGACTCCTTGCTCGGGTAGGTGTAGGAGGCCGCTTCCAGACGGATCTGGCGCGGGGGCTTAGCCTGTACGGTGCCGCGCGCGGTGGTCATGGCACGGACCTCGTCGATGAACTCGTAGTAGTCGGCCAGGTAGAGGCCGTGGTGGAACATGACCGTGCTGTACCGGATGATCGAGTTCAGGGACCGGCCGGCCGTCTGGGAGGCGACGACGGCGGTGCCTGCGAGGGCTGTGGTCATGGCTCCGGCGAGGACCAGGGCGGCGAGCGAGGCCCACATGCCGAGGGTGAACATGCCGCCGAGGCAGGCGGCCAGGAGCGTGATCCGCAGATACGGCCGGGCCCCGGCGACTTCGCGGGTTACGACCCTGTCGCACATGCTTCTGTACCAAAAGTGGAGGTATGGGCGCATGGTGTTGGCGCGGAGCTCGTCGGCGAGCTCGGACGTGGTCAGCCACCAGCGCATCATCCCCCGCACATTGCGGGCGGAGATGGTCTGGTCGTGAACGCGGTAGTCGACCCGCGCGGCGATCACCCCGCCCATGCCGCGGGGGAGGACTGACAGCAGCAACACCCCGAGCAGCAGCGGGTGCAACGATGTCAGGACCGTCGCCGCGGACACCAGCTGCACGAGACCGTTCGTCAGGGTCTTGGCGTCGTCGGCGAGGTCGACCGCGCGCAGCGCACCGATCTCCGCTGCCTGACTGCGGTCCCCGAACCCCGGTGCGTCGTAGGCCGCGAGCTCGGCCCGCATATGCAGATCGACCAGCTGAAGGTCCGCGGCGGAGGCGATCTTGGGGTTCAGGCGCCGGGTCGCCCAGTCCGCGAGGATCCACATGGCCGCGCCGGTGGCCATCGCGACGACGGCGACGGTCAGCGCCGGCCAGGCATGCGCCAGTCCCTGACGGGGGTCGTCGGCCATGAGCTGCGGCAGGGCCCTGGCGACGGCGGTGAGCATCACGGCCGTGCCGATGCCGGACAGCAACTGGCACACGACGATCGTCAGGGCCATGCGCCGGTCGACGCTCCAGGCCAGGCGGGCCGTCTGGAGCAGGGCCGCGGGGATGCGGTGGGCCATGTCCCACAAGGTGGCGTCGTCCATCGCCCGCCGGTGCTTGCGCCCGTTGTAGTCCAGCTCCGGCGGTGCGGAGGGCTGCGGAGCGCCCGCCCGCGCGGCCGGGAGGGACGCCGCCTCACCGCCGATGGTTGCAGCGTCGGCAGCCGGAGCCTCGGTCTGATTGTGCGGTGTGGTCATGCGAACACCCCCGCCATCAGCCGGTCCAGGGTCTGCCGTCCGCGTGCGGTGACGTGGGGGTCGTCGAGCTTCGGCCCCCGGACCAGGCAGCTCACCGCGTCGATCGCCGCGAGACTCTTCAGGGCGTGCTGCTCCTCGACGGTGAGGTTGCGTCCGTAGCCCTGCAGGCACGCGGCCCGCAGATCGGGCCGGTCGGTCCAGGCGGAGCAGGCCATCAGCACGAAGTCCTGCACCGCGGCAGCGGCCCTGGAGCGCTCGAAGTCGATCCATCCGGCCTGCTGCCGGGAGGTCGACCACATGAGGTTGCGGTCCCACGCGTCGCCGTGGATGTACGCGAGCGGCAGCGACGGCAAGGTCTGCAGTTCCCCGGCCGGCTGGCGCACGAGCTTGTGTTCCGGCGCGGTCAGCCGGTCTCCGGCCGCCGCCAGGTGCTCCTCGGCGCCGTCGGCTGCGGCCTGCAGTGCCAGTTCCGCCTCGGCCCGTCGAGGGCCGGACAGATCACCGGCCGCGTGGAGGCGGGCCAACAGGGCGCCGCCGTGCCGGTGCGCGCGCGCTTCCTCCACGGGCGAGAGTTCCAACTGCGTGAGCGGCTGTCCTGGGACGGCGGTCAGCAGCAGGGCCAGATGCTCCGCGCTCGAGGCGCGCAGCTGCGGCGCAGCGCCGGCGCCGAGAGCCGGTGCGGCACTTCGGAGCGCGAACGTCTCGCGCTCGTACATCACGGCCTCGGGGGAGATCTTCAGGTAGGAGCAGGCCGCCCCGGGCAGGTCGAGCCGCCACACGCGGGAGTCCGCGCGCGGATGGCTGACGTCCTCGACGGCGGGACGGGCGCCGAGCGCCCGGCTGGCCCACGCGAGCAGGGCCGGGGGCGCAGTGGTCGGGTTAGTCATGCCCCCCACCCCGATGACGGTCGTGATGCTGCCGCGAAAAGGACACGACGGACATCGACGGGGCGCCGGTTCGCGAGGGCCTCGGCCGCAGCAGGAGGGTTCTCGAGAGCAGGGTGGAGGGTGGCCAAGCGGACGGGATTCACGGTTTCTCCTTGGTTCGGGACGGGGCGGAGCACCCGGACAACGGACCTGATCGCAGGGCCGCTACGGGCAGCCGCGGGCGACGAGTCGAGTGAAGGTTCGATGCCGGTACACCGGCGGCAAGTGCCGTCTGCGTCATCGGCTCCTCTCGCTTCGTTCGATTCACACCTTCGAGGAAGGCGGAGGGACGGCCGCCCGAGCGGCGGCGTGCCTGACGCGTCGACAGCACCCGACTCCTTCGGTGTGGTGTGGCTGTGCTCTGCGGACGGACCCTCGCCCACGCCACCGACAATCCGCTGCCGACACCACCGTGATCCGGTCATCCCCGGCCTCCCCTGCCGCCAGTCGGCACCCGCATCAGGGAGGGTTCTGACCTGGGGTGACTGTGGGAGAAAGGTTTCTTGCACTCCTCGGCCGGGCCCGGATTTGGGCGCCCGCGAGAGTGGCTCGATCTGGTTCGCGGGCGGGTGAGCACCCGGAGCGTCACGCCCCTGGGTGGTCGTGACGGCGGCTACCATCGGCACCTTCGACGCGGACGGAACCCGCCTGGGTGGCGCTCTCGTAGCCCGCTTCCATGCGACCAGATCGGCCGTTATGTTCGAACGCGATGTCCCCCGCTGCGCCCTTGTGGAGCTGCGTAGCGCATGAGGTCACCAGGAGCGCCATGACCATTCCTGCCCCGCACCCTCCAAGGCCTCGTCACCAAGTACCTGCGGGGGCACCCTGACGAACAGTTGCTGCTCCGCCCTCGCTTGGACCACCTCGCCGTCAGCGTCAACGTGACCGACAGGCGGAGACGTGCGGCGGACGGCCGCAGGCGTGAGCCATCTGTCCGGCAGTGATGAGTCCGGCCAGGCCGCCGAGCATGGCGCCGATGTGGGTGATTACGGCGGGTGCGATCCTGGCGTACCGGACGGTGTCCGACGCCGCCGACCATTCCCTAATGACCTGGACTGCCCCGATGGCAGTCTGCATGACGACCGAGGTGTCGCTGCTCAGGATTGTTTAAGGAGGGTGAGGGTCTGGGCGGCGACCTGCTGGGAGGTGAGTGTGGTGGTGTCGATGACCTCTGCCTGGTCCCGCAGCCAGGTCTCGTAGGCGCGTTCGTAGTCGGTCAGGCGGCGCCGGCGGAAGGCGCGGACTCTCTCGCTGCGTTCCTCGTCGCCGGGGAACTCCTGGCTCTCCTCGATCCGCCGCCGGATGGTGGGGAGGTCCGCGTGGACAACGAGGTGGTGCAGTTCCACGCCCTCGTTGTGCAGGCTCGTGAAGATCTCCTGGGCGTACTGCTCGAGGGTCCGGGCAGGGCGTCGGCGATTTGGGCAGCGAGCTCCGGCGGGGTGGCATGAGTGCTGTCGAGAACCAGCACGTGCGCGTGCACGTGCGTGAGCCATCGCTGCTCGGGTGGAGCGCTAGCGCTGCTCGTGATCCCGTGGCGTCGCTTGCGGCAGCCTGGACGCTGGCGGTGATCAGTTCCGGTCCTCCTGGAGCTTGAGCATGTCGAAGAAGATGGACGTCGCTCCCTTGTCGATGAGTTCGTCGAAGGTTCCGGTTTCGGCGATGAGGCCGTGGTGGAGGACGATGATGCGGTCGGCGAGGCGGGCGTTGGCCAGGCGGTGTGTGATGAAGACGGTCGCTCGGCCCGCGGCGAGGGCCCTGAGCCGGCTGTAGATCAGGTGTTCAGCGCGGGCATCGAGCGCGGCGGTCGGCTCGTCCATCACGAGGACGGGGGCGTCGCGGTGGAAGGCACGGGACACGGCGATGCGTTGCCACTGGCCGCCGGACAGGTCGTGTCCGCCCCACCAGGAGCGGGCCAGTGAGGTGTCCAGTCCATGGGGCAAGGCGGCGAGGACGGTGTCGGCGCCGGCCGCCTCGGCGGCGGCGTGTACTGCGGTGTCACCCTCGGGCCTGGGCTGGCCGAGGGTGATGTTCTCGCGGGCGGCCAGTGGCCAGCGCGTGTAGTCCTGCGGCACGAGCGCCACCTTGGAGAGGACCCCGGCCGGGTCGGCATCGGCGAGATCGATGCCGTCCCACCGCACGGTGCCCTGCGTGGGGAGATACAGCCCGGTCAGGATGCGGGCGAGGGTGCTCTTGCCGGCGCCGTTCTCGCCGACCAGGGCGATGACTTCGCCGCGCTTGAGGTCGAAGGTGACGCCGTCGAGTGCGGGAAGGGCGGCTCCCGGATAGGTAAAGGAGACGTCCGTGGCGGTGATGACCTGCGGTCCGTCCTCGGGGAGTTGGGCGGTGCCGCGGCACGTGGTCCAGGGCTTGGCCACGGTCAGAAAGCGTGCCCAGTCATCCAGGGACAGCGATGTGCGGAATTGCCGGGCCCCGGCCCTCACCGTGGTGGCCAGTGCCGCACCGGAGGTGCGGACCGCGAGAGCTGCGGTCCCGGACGTCGCGAGTTCCATCCGCCCTGTGGCTACGAGGAGTACGAGCACGCCCCAGGTCGCGGCGGTGGCGGCGGCCGCAAGCGCGTCACCGATGCCCTGCGCGATCAGGGCCTGCCGCGTGGCTTTGAGCTGCTCGGCCTCCAGACGGTGGGAGACGATGCGGTACTGGCGGATCAGGAAGTCGGCCATGGTGCCCGCGCGGACCTCGTCAGCGGTGTTCCGCTCGGTGGTGTAGGCGCGGAAGACGTTGCGGAGCCGGGAGTCGGACAGGTTGCGGTGGTGGGCGGCGTGCTCGAGGCGCGCGCTGCGTACCGCACCCCATGCGCAGGGGGCGACGGACAAGATCAGCAGGGGCAGCATCACTGGGTGCAGGACGGTGACGACTGTCGCCGCGGCGGCCAGGTGGGCTGCGGCGGAGGTCAGCAGCTGGGCGTCGAGGATGAGGTCGCGGGTCCTCTCCGCGCCTTGGGAGGCCGCCGTGTGCGCGTCTGCGAAGTGAGGGTCCTCGTAGGCCGCAAGCTCGGCGGTGGTGGCCGCGGTGATGACCTGAAGGTCGGCTTCGCGTACGGCTTTCGGCGCAAGCCGGGCCGCTGCCGCGCGGGCGGCGGCATCCAGCAGATAGCGGCCGCAGGCAGCCAGAACCAGGACCACCAGGGCGGTGACCTCCTCGCGCAGACCGGCGGCGATGTCGCCGCCCGCGAAGACGGCGGCCAGCACGCGGGTGGTGGCCGCAAGCGCGGCAGCGGTGAGCACGGCGGCGCCGATCTGGCAGGCCAGCAGGGCCAGGACGGCTCGGTGGTCGGTTTGCCAGCCCAACCGCGCTGCTTGGGCGAGGGCGCGGGGCAGACGGCGCGCGATCGCGGCCGTGGACAGGTTGACGCCCGCCTCGAAGTGCCGGTCGGAGGCCAGGCTCATCACGGGCGGCTGGCTCGCTGCCGCGGTTGGCGGGGGAGACACGGAAACGCTCACGCGCCCTATGAAGGCGTTGAACTCGACGGTCGGGCAACGGAATTGTTCCGCGCATCTCACCGCATTGCTGGTAGCCGCCTCCTCGCGTCAGCGGCGCTCCCGATACTTCACTCTTTCGAGTGAGGCTGTGGTCTGGGGTCGGGAGGCTCGGCCCGGTCAGCCTCGGACCACGGCGGACCATGTGCCGCTACGGCACGGCAAGCACCGCCATCCACGGCCGGTCGACGGCATCTCCGATGTCCCGGCCGACCGCGCCCTCGGGAACCTCGGCCCACGCGTGCGCGGCGTGGGGCAGGAAGCGGGCGCCGAGCACCCAGCGGGCGCGTCGGCCGGTAAGGGCGGTCGCGATGACGGTGGCGCGGCTGATCTCCATACAGGCGATCCGGCCCGGCCACCAGCGCGGGATCACCGCCAACACCGCCGCATAGAGAGCGTCGAGGCGGGCCAGGCGCGCGTGGGGGAGGCCGCGCACCAGTTGCACGGCCGCGATCTGCCAGCGCAGCGGCCATCGGCTCATCGCCAGGGACAGGGCGAGCGAGACCGCAGCTACCAGGCGGTCGCGCCTGGGCTCGGTGGGCCGGGCCGTGGGGACCATGGCCGTCATCGCCGCCACCACCTGTGCTGAGTCTGCTGAGGTGGTTGATTGGTGTCGATGAGCACACCGGAGGCGGTGAGGCCGTCCACGAACTGCGCGATCTCGTCCTCGATGGCCTGCGGGCCCTGGCCGGTGGGGACGGCGAGCTCGTCAGCGAGGCCGGCCGTGCCGCCCCTCACGGTGAGGGCGTGCCAGATCTTCGAGGCGTCCTGGTCGAGCATCAGCCATGCCCCGCGCCTGACGTCGAGGACGGCCGTGCCGTGGGCACCGGTGGCGTGATGGATGTGAGGAGCCGGGCTCAGCATGCCGCCACCTCCCGCCGGGGCATCTGGCCGGTCAGCCACCAGCAGGTGACGGCGAGTTGGTGCAGGTGGGCGATTGCTGTCGCGTTCTGGCCCCGGGCCGCCTGGCCGAGCGCGTCCCGGACGGCGTCGGGGTCGATCAGTCCGTCGGCCGCGAGCGGACTTGACGTGATCAGCTCCTCGAGCTGGCTGTAGTGGCGGGCGAGTCCGGCGATGCGCTGGGCGGTGAAGGACCCCTTGGAGCGACGCGAGGTCAGCCAGTCGGGAAGCTGGGGCAGCGCGGCCCGCAGCAGCGGCTTGTAGGCCGTGAGTCCGCGTCGGGCCAGGGCCGGGACGGCGAACGCGGCCCTGACGACCTCGTTGTCCAGGTACGGGTACACCGGTGTGATGCCGAGCGTTTGGGCATAGGGGGCCCAGCCGCGAGCGGAGGCGCCCATCGCGCGCAGGGCGGCCCACTCGTCGAAGGTGTCGGCGTGCTCGGACGGCTGGTCGCGGGCGGCCTGCCGCAGCAGGGCCGCGACCTGCAGGCGGCCTTGTTCCGTCAGCCAGGTCGCCGACACTCCCAGGCGGCACCAGGCCCATCCGGCCGGGGCGCCCTGGGCCGGGAGCGGGCCGCGTTCCAGGACGGCGCCAGCCCGTTCGAGGGCGCCGGTTCTGCCGAGCTCGGCGGCCTGCTTCAGGGTCTTCCAGTAGGGGCCCGGAGCGGTGTTGCGCAGCCGGGCGAAGGCCACGACCTGGCGGTGGGCCTCACGACGGCGGCCCTCTTGCAGCAGGCGGACCCAGCAGGCGCTGGAGGCATCCAGCACCGTGTCCCCGCCGTGCCCTGTCACATGCGCGGGCAAAGCTGCCACCGGAGCCAGATACGCGGCGTCCATGGCCCAGTTGGCCAGGGCGAACACCGGCTCGCCCCCGGCCTCTGCCCGCGGTGGGAAGGTGAACGGCAGCTGCCGGGGCTCGCCTTCGGTGCTGGTGTGCCGGATGTATGCGTGGGCGGCGACGCGGGCGGCGAAGGATGAGTCCTCGGCGCTGGTGTAGCCGTCGGTGTAGGTCACCGCGTGGACGTCGCCCGCCGCGGCGGCCAGCAGCACGGCGGTGGACGAGTCCAGGCCGCCCGACAGATCGGCGCTCACGCTCGCGCCAGCATGGCGCACACGGTGCTGGACGGCGTCGGTGAGGGCCTGGCCGAACCGGGCGGCACCCTCGCGCAGTTCGTCCACCGGCTCGACACGGCTCACCTCGATGAGTCGGGGCGGTGCTGACGGCTCCAGCAGCAGCCCGAAGCCGCCGGGCACCGCACGGATTTCCTCAAAGGCCGTGCGGTGGGGCCAGTGGTGTCCGCCCACCACGAGGTGGGCCACCAGATACGGCAGATCCGCCACCAGCGGGTATCCCAGCAGAGCCGCGTCCGTCGCCCACCGCACCGGCCCACCCGGCGCACCCGGCGCACCGCGCAGGGTGTAGTAGACCGGCCGCAACCCGGCCAGGTCCCCGCACACGAACCGGTGCCCGCCGCTCTCGGCCACCACCCAGTACGCCCCCGGCCACCGAGTCAGCTCCCACCACCGGCCCGCCCGTACAGCGGCAAGGGCCCGCTGCAGGTCCTGACTGCTGGCCCCGCAGTCGCCCAGCACGGCAAGGCGCACCCGGCCGTCGGTCACCTGCCGCATCCCGCTGCCACCGTGCCATACGCCCTCAAGGCCCGTGACCGGGATCCCCCTTGGTGGTGCCCCGGTAGCGCAGACCATCCATTGTGTCGCCATCCCAGCCTCCCCAGACTCCCACTCATGAGCGCGGGGCCCGCTGCTGCGGGCCCCGCGATGAACCGCCCTGCTGGGTCAGGTCACTCGAAGTACCACTCCTTGTCGGAGTCGTTCTCCTTCTGGCTGCCCAGCGTCAGAGTGCCGACCGGGTGGGTGCTGACCTGCGGCATGAAGCCGCCGGTCCTCGGCGCCCCGGCGGGGCTTGCGGTGGCGGTGGGCTTGGTGGCGGTGACGGTCTGCTCGGCCATGACCGGCCTCCCTTGTCATCGGTGGATGCGGAGGTGTTGCTGCCTCCATGTCACCGCGAAACAAGCCCCCCTCCCAGAGACGGAGTTGGGTAGTTGGTGGGAGCGGATCTGGGAGAAATCTGGGACGTACGTCAGCCCTGCAGGAGATTGAGCACAGCCCGCTGGTAGACGCGGTACACCGTGGGGAGCTCGGCCAGGTGGGCGCGCTCGTCGATGCCGTGCAGCCCTACGTAGGGCACACCGAAGCCGGCCGTGGCCGGGATGCCGTGCCCGGCGAGCAGGTTGCCGATGTTGGAGGGCCCCGCGGTCTTCGGATTCACTGCGAGCCCCGCCTGCGCGGCCGCGTTCAGCAGGGCAGCGGCGGGCTGCTCGTCCTCGGCGAGGCGGAAGGGGGGCCACGTGGCGACCGGGGTGATCTCCGTGGGCGTTGGAGTGGGCAGCTCCGCGTCCAGCTCGGCGACGGCCTTGCGGACCAGTGTCTCGGCATCGTGGCCGTCGAAGGTGGGAGTGGTGCGGATATCGACATTCAGGTCGCACCGGTCAGGGGTGACGGAGAAGTCCTGGCCGCCGTGGAAGGCGGTGACGGACAGCTTCGGTGGCAGCGGGAAACCCGGAGCCCCCGCTGCGCCGGGAAGCGGGGCAGCGTCCAGGAGCCGGACGAGGCAGGCGGCACGGGAGATCGCTCCCACCACCTTCTTGCTGGATCCGGAGTGGCCGGAGGGGGCGTGCACGACGATGGAGGCCCGCCACAGGCCCCGCCCTCCGACCACGACCTCCTCCATGCCCGGGTATCCGATCATCACCCCAGCGGGGCGGGGAATCTGCGGGTCGGCGAGGTACGCGCGGGCGCCGCCGAAACCGCCGGTGTGCTCATCCACGTCCAACAGCACTGCGAGTCCGCCCCGCAGGTTCTCGGCGCGGGGCGCGAGGTCGGCGGCGATGTGGCAGAACATCGCCGCGGCGAGCTTGGAATCTGCGGCCCCACGGCCCCGCAGCCAGCCGTCCACGATGTCACCGGAATCGGGAGGGAAGGACCACGCCTGCTCATCCCCGTACGTGGCGGTGTCCACGCAGGCGTCCAGCGTCCACCACGAGCCCGGCCGGCCACCAGGAACCTGCACCAGCAGCCCCACCAACTCGCCCGCACCATCGCGCAGATGACGTCGGGCCAGACCTCGCGCGGCAAGCCAGTCCTCCAGAACACCCAGCACCGGCCCGTAATCGTCGATCCCGCCCCTGCTCGGCCGCCTGACCAGCTCTTGGGCGAGTGCCACCACAGATGCCATACGGTCATCGGCCGCCTGCCGAACATTCCCGCTCACGGCTCTCCCCACCACATCAGTTGTGCCGAACCGGCAGCGCACGGACGGCCTCGATCGTCTCCACCGGCCGTGCGGACGCGCACGCCTCCCGCCCATGGTGGACCAACCCCACCGCCGCCTCCCGACTGAGTAAGACGCCGCAGTCGAACCCCTCCGCCCCGTGAAAGGACGGCAGCGGCACCACCGCGGACATCTCAGACGCCACGAAGAAGCGCTCCAGGGCCGCGGCGGGCTCCACCATTCCGACGTGCAGCGTCTTGATGCCGTTACGACGCGCCGCCGGATCACGCAGCTCCAACAGCCGCACCAGATGGTCGGCGAGGGCCCGATGCCGCGGAGGACCGTAGAGCACGCGGTAGTGCACGAGGTCAGGGCGCTGGGCCACGGCAGTCTCGATCGCCGCGAGATAGGCCTTCTCCCGCGACCGGCTGCCGGTGACCACGAGCTGCTCCCGCGCTCCCGCAACGACGTCGACCATGGCCTCGACCAAGTCCGTCCAGCGGGTGAGGACTTTGACCACCACCGCCGTGCCGGAGGTCTCCAGCACGCTGGTGGCCTCCCCGTCCTGATGCGCGAACAGCACCTCCGGACGCTCGCGGTACAGCTGGCACAGGCCCGCGCGGTTCCGCTTGCCCGTACGGCGGCGCCCCGACTCCCAAGCGCTCATCAAACTGGCGTCCGTCGCACCGCCGGTGATCACGTTCAGCCCGTCGGCGGCCTCCTCCAGCGTCATGTTCCGCGCGCCCCTGGCTCGCTTGAGTGCCGAGTCACCCGTGCTGACCGCGACCACGAACATCGCCCCCTCAACATCCATCGATGCATTCGAATTCTTCCCCATACACAGGCAATTCAGCAGCTCCCCGCACGTTCCGTCCCGTCCAGGGTGCGAGGTGAAGCGTGGGTGCATCCGTAGGAAGACGCCCGGGTGGAACAGCTCCCGGGGCCCGACCCGCCAGGCCGTTGGGCCCGGGCGCCGCGCCCACACGCCCGAAGACGCGGCACCCGGGGTGGGCATCCCTGCACGGGCAAGGTGCCTCCGCGCGCTGCTCGGAGGCATTCGACCGAGCAGCGCGCGGTGCGGCGGTGTGGTTCGGCGCCCTCCACGGTTCCCCACCACACCGCTGGTGGTGCGCTGGTTTCTGCCGGCCCCATCGACATCCCGGCAGGAACCAGCGGTCTAGGGGGTCACAGGTGGGTTTCGTCGTACGCCAGGTCCAGGAACCCGCTCGCGCCAGACAGCTGCTTCAGGTACTGCTCGTACACCGTGGTGCTGTCGGAGATGTCGACCGGGGACATGCAGACGAGACCGTGGATCTTCCTGCGCTGCAGTGCCGCGAAGGCCTGGCTGAGGGCGGCCCGGTCGGCAGGGTCATCTTCCAGGCGTCGTCGCTGTAGGTGTCAACGACGGCCAGGCCCTGGCGCTCGGCGTGCGCACGTGCCACCGCGCGCCGACCGCCCACATCGCCCCCTGTTCGGACCAGGACGTACAGCCCGACCGGGATGGGCGCGGGCGCGTCAGTGCGGAGGGACCACATCAAATCCTGGCGCACGGTACTCGACCGGCGCCATTCGGCGGCGCGCGTTGCAGCCGGGGCAGCCCTCACCAGAGTCAGGCGTGGGGCCGACGGCCTGGCGAGGTCCGAGCCGTCACTGGGAGTATTCAGGTTCCTCATCCCCGATCAGCCGCCGTCCCGGAACTCGACGCGAAGCCCCCCAGGTTGGGGACGTCGGGAGCGGGCCCGATCGGCATGGCGGGCGGGCGGAGCGCGCGGATGCGCGGTGCCATCCGGCCGGCGGCCCGGGCGTCCGTGTGCCGATAGCGGACTCGTGCAACCTCGAAGAGGCGCCGAGCTTCCCGTAGGCGTCCTTGCCGCAGGGTTGCCTCGCCCAGAGACTCCTGGACGCCGGCCAGGTGGGCGGCAGCTCCCGTTGCCTCGAGCGCTTCCAGCGCCGGGCGCAGGAACCCTTCCGCTGCGTCGTGCTGGCCTTGCTGCGCATGAATCTGGCCGGTCAGGGCCAGGGCGCGACCGAGGCTGAACCGGTCGCCCGCTTCGGACAGCTCCCGGGCCGCACGCGTAAGGTACCCGCGCGCGGGCTCCGGCTGGCCGGAGGCCAAGTGGATCTCTCCCAGCGCCAGGCGGCACAGAGCGGATGCGTGGGTGTCGGCGAGCGGTGCGGTCTCCCTGAGGTCCAGTACCAGGGTCATCAGCTCGATCGCCAACGTCGTCTCGCCGTTCGCGGCATGGCACAGCGCGAGCTGGTAGAGGGCCTCTGCGCGGCTGTGCTGGTCCTCGTCGAGGGTGGCGCTCTCCAGGGCGATGCGGACCCAGCGGACGGCCACGCCCGTCTCGCCCAGACCGCGCAGCGCGATGGCCCCGCAGGTGAGCAGCGCGCGTTCCTCTTCGGGTTGGCCGCATGAAGATGCGGCTGCCACGGCGCGGGTGTGCAGGTCCAGCCACAGTTCAAGGGGCCGCAGCCGGTACAGCGCCGGCCAGGCGGGGTGGACGAGCTGCGGGATCAGAAGGAGCAGGCGGCGCTCCTGGGCGGCGGTGACTGCGGCTTCGAGGGCGCCCAGGTGCGTTGAGAGCCAGGTCCAGGCGCCGTCCTCGGTGCTGAAGCCGGGGGGGGGGCGGTGGTTGCGTGCAGGTTGCAGGCCCATCGCTGGCGCCAGGGCGTGAGCAGTCGCTCTGCGCTGGTGACCGTGGTCAGCATCCATTCCAGCCATCCCAGGAGGGCTTCATCGCGCGCCTGCTGTGATTCCTGGCTTTCTGCGCAGAGTCGGGCGAGGCCGCGCACGTTGCTGTGGAACGCGTAGTAGGCGTCGTGTCCCGAACCCGGTTCGTGCCTCTGCAGCAGACCGGCGTTGCAGAGCCTTGTCAGCTGCTCAGCTGTCTGGTGGGGGGGCACGATTGCACACGGCGGCTGCCGCGTTGACGGTCCACTGGGAGGGGGGGGGCAGGGCTGCGAGGAGCCGGCATACCCGAGCCGTCTCCGGGGGCAGTGCTGCAAAGGTCTCGGTGAAAGTCACGGGCGGACAGTGCCCCTCGGTCTCTTTCCGTCGTGCATGGGGCGGGGTGTGCTCGGGCGGCCTGTTCCAGGCGCGCCCGCCGCCGGTGGGCGCCGTGGTCGGCCTCCGGGGATGTGCGGCGCCCTGGGTGCGCCTCCGGTGCAGGGGCGCCATAGGGAGCGGCGCGAGCGGCCCTGGTGCCGCCAGGTGCTCACCATGTACTCCACGGCGGCGAAGCAGTCCTTGAGCCGTCGGGTGTCGGTCAGGACGATCGCGCCCAGCGCGCCGCGGGTCAGGTCGTCCCACATGAACCAGAAGCGGTCCTGTCCTGGCGTGCCGAAGAGCATCACCTGCACGTCGTAGTCGAGCTCTGCTCTCTTCACGGGCAGCGTGATGCGTCCGACGTCCATGGCGACGTACCGCTTCCCCGGCCCGAGATACGCCTTGTTGAGCTTCAGCAGGTCGGTGCCGCACATCCCCTTCCAGCGCCCCAGGACGCCCTTCCACGGCGGACGGGTAGCGATCACATCCGACCATTCCAGGTCAGCGATCCGTCCGCCGTCATCGGCGGGGAACGTCACCCGATCGAGGCCCCGTTGCGACCACACCCGATGGGCGTGACGGCGTGCATCGTCGAACACGGACTCGTCCTCCCACGCGATCTCACCGCTGTCCGCTGACGACCGGCCCCGTGAATCCTTCTGGCCGTTCATGCACGCCGCCGGAGCCGCCGAAGCCGCTGAGGCAGGCGCAGTGACCAAGGACAGGGCAAGCAGCGTCGCCATCACCAGCGGGACGCTGTGCTTCCGGGGCCGCCGCAGATCGTGCCCAGGGTTCCCTGCGCATCCCAGTGAGTTTCGGGGCGTGGCAACGTGGCGAGAGCGAGGACGCACGGGTCTCCGTTCGCAAGAAGACAGGGTGAGAGGAGCCTTCGTAGCGTGCCTGCAAGATTCTGCCGGCGAGGTGAGGCAAGCGCTTCCTCACCCGGACGAGGTGCTGACCCGCTGCCCACCGAGGCAGCGTCGGTCAGTGGTGGACGTTGCCCTGGTCTTCCTCGCAATCGGCAGGCGCATCCACCGCCCCGGTCACGCCTCTGTCTCACAGCTGCGTCGGCACCTCGGCAGGGGGCAGGGATGGGTTCTGGTCAGTGGGTTGTCCACGCCTCAGGAGGCAGGAAGCTCACCGGTGCGTCCATGGCCTCCGGGGGAGGAACACCGGTCGGGTGAGCAGGTGGTCCCCCGATCTCTGGACGCCGATCACTACGCCCAGGCTCCGTGATCCGGGTTCACCGAGGTTCGCATAAAACAGCTCGGAGAAGGGCTCGCGGATCCCGGCACGGTCGACAATCCACTGCTCGAGTTCCGAGGGCGTCCGGCCGACCAGCGCGACGCAGTCCGCGTAGACCTGAGGGCCCTTCAAGGCGTCGACCGATATCCCGCGCAGCCGCTCCTCCCGACCGTAGTAGAACGTCAGCCCCAGCCCCCAGCACTCTCCCTTGACCGTGCTGTACCGATCTCGCGAGAGAGCCGCACGCGTGTGGCGCTGGGGGTTCCGTACGAGGGCACCCAGCGCTGCGGTGACCTCCTCTGGCCGCATCCCGAAACGCAGCGGACCCACCCCCTCGAACGGTTCCAGCAACCATCGCCGCCGCCCGCTGTCCGGAAGCACATCCCACACACCCCACCGGTCGAACATTCACTCAATCCTTCATCCAAGATTCCTGCTTCACGATCCGGCCTTCCGTGTCCTGCTCGGTGGTAGTACGAGCCGGGCCGTGCTGGGCCACACCCCCAACCGCCGTACCAGCAACCAATGCCGCCCTCAGGCACGGTGCGTCGGCCATCCGAGGGCCAGGGCCCGTCCAAGGTCCGCCGCCGGGAGGCTCCGGCCGCGAGCCGTTTCCTCCCGGTGGCCCGCCCACGTCGGCCGTCGCTCAGGCGGTGTGACGGCGACGGCTGTGGGCGGCGGCGGCCAGCGCCGCGCCCAGGGTGATCGAGGCACCGCCAGCCCCGAGCATCCAGCCGGAGCCGGCGGTGCTGCCGGTCGCGGCCAACGTGGCGCCCGAGTCGGCGTCGCTGCCGGTCTCGGTCAAGGTGGCACCCGAGTCGGCCCGGCCGACGGTGCCTCCCGTGTCGGTGGCCGAAACCTGTGGCAAGTCGCCCTGCGAAGCGGGCTTGTTGCCGGGGTCCTGCGGCTTGCTGCCGAGCTCGCCCGTGGCCGGCGGCTCGCTCTTCTCGACCACGATGTCGAAGTCGTAGGGCATCGCATCCGACATGATGAGGGTGTCGTCCTCGTCGAGGTATCCGCCGAGCGCCGAGGCGTAGCCGACGCCTACCGGCGTGCCGACGCCGACCTTCATTCGCAACTTGATGTCGGTGTGCTCACCGGGCGCCAACCCGGCGAGCGTGGTGAGGTGGCCGATGTTGGGGTCGACCGTCTTCCAGACACATGCGTCCTCGTCGTACCACTGCAGGGTCAGCAGGTGCCACCTGTCGCGATTATTGTGGCCGAAGGCCGCCAGCAGAGCGTAGACGTCGACCGTCTTGATCGCCTTGGCAGAGGAATTGATGGCGCGGAAGGTGAAATTCTTCCAGCCGGAGCCGGGCACGACCTTGCTGGGCAGGCCGTGCAGCGTAGTGCTCAGTGCCGACTCGTCCAACTCCGCCGCACCGGCCGGGCCTTCTTCGGATTCCCGGGCCGGCCCGGCGGCAGGCTGGGCCGAGGTGACGGACTCGGCGGTCCCGGTCGGCTCGATGGTGCCGTTCGGGGTGGTGGTGGGGGAGGACGGCCGGGTTCCGCTGCCCGTCTCCTCTCCTGCGGCCGTGTCCACGGTGCCAGGGGCTTCGGGCTGCGTGGTGGGGGCGCCGGTCGGTACCGACTCGGCAGCGCCCGGCGTCGGCTCGGCAGGATCTCCGGCCGGGGGCGCCGTCGGGCTGGTTCTTGCCTCGGATGCCGCAGCAGCGGAGCTGGCCGGATCACCGACTGACGGCTCTCCTTGCCCTGTCGGGAGCTCCGGGCTCCCGGGCTCCGGAGCGGGCTCCGGTATGGAGAGGGCCGGCGGGCTGACCTCTGCCGCCGCCGCGGGTGCAGCGGCCAAGAGCGTCGGGGTGGCCATCGAGACGGCAGCCAGGGCTGCCATACGCATGTACTTCAAGAGAAAATCAAATCTGTCGCTTTGGGATGGAGTCCCCTAATCTTTCGCGGTTGTCAAAGTTTCCACTACCTTGCATCAATTTATGGACTCATAAGCCATGCTTTGGACAGGGCGCGGCACTGCTGCCCCTGGAGCGGGCGCCAGGCATATCGGGTCAGCGGCGGGAGAAGTCGGCTGCGTAGGTGGCTCGGGGAGCCCGGAGCGTCGTGTCCAGTGGGCCGCGGTCTGGACCGTGATGCCCAGGAGGCGGCTCAGGACGACGGCAGGAAGTTCGCCCGCAAGGTCGGCCGGGTGGCAGGGAAACTCCGCGGCACAGAAGGGATCGAGGTTCACGAGCGGATGCTATGAGGGGGGTCCGACAACAGTCGTGGCACAGCAGCGCATCGCCCGATGCGAACCCTTCGCCCCGCGCTCGCGGCACCCGGACGGGCAGCGAACACCCTGCGTCGACCAGCCTTTCGGCGGGACGGCCGGCGTCGAGGATGATGCAGCCATGACTGCTCAGCTTCCCGCTGTTACTCCGGCGAAGGTATTCGACACTCCTCGGGCACCGGCGAGGTGACCATCAGCCCCCTCGTTGTACTTCCTGCTGTGACCGTACTGAGTTTCGTCGTTGCAGCGCTCGCGTTTCGTCGGTGCCCGTATTGGGTGGCGGCGAGAGCGAACACGCCCTGGCATCCCCGCCCCGTGGATCGCGATCATGGGCGACGGTGACGAGTGGCGGGCCACCGGCATATCACCGATTTCCCAAGAGCATTGATCTGGACCGACGTGCGAGGTTACGGGCTGTCCGGCAATGGCTCGGGAGCTCGTGGCCCTGTCGTCCTGCAGTTGGCAGCGAGGCGGTGGGAACAGTTGAATGCCCTCGTGACGGACTGGACGCAGGTGGTCGATGCTCACGGGGCGGTTGGGCGAGTGCCACTGCTCCTGGATCAGGTAGAGCGTGAAGAAGTTCCGGAGGCGTGGGACGAGCTGTGGGACCGTCTCTGCCTCCACGGTGAGACGGTCTCCGCGGCGAGCTTCGCCGCTCTCCCGCGCTTGGCAGCTCTAGCTCCCGCGTGCGCCCAGGCGCTCGAACTGGCCTGCGCCATCGTGCGTGGCACGTTGCGGCACCCCGACGGTGAAGCTCTGCTCGCGGGCTGTCCGAACGAGGTCGCCCGGTTGCGGGAACTCGTGGACCAGAGGCTTCGGATGCGTCCGGCCGACTACAACCGGCTCTTCGGTGACCTGCTCGCCCTTGCGGGGCAGTACCACTGGAGCGACTCCTTGGGGGACTTCACCGACGACTTCTACGCCGCGTCCTGCCCCGGCTGCGAAGCGGCGGTGACCATCGCCGTCGGTGACCACGGCTGCTACGCGGCCATTCGAGACTGGGATCAGGGCGACATCGCGCGGCGGTCGCTGCGGCCTGCCCCGGCCGAGGAGCTTCGCGACCCGGGCCGATGGATGCACGCCACAGCCGGCCGGGACGGGCAGCAGCAGCTCGCCGAGGGGATCAGGCACATCTTTGGCCGCGCGGAGTGTCCGGCATGCGCCAGTGTGTTCGACATTGCGGAAGCCCACACGACCGCGAACCTTCCTCCCGCCCTGGAAACGTACTGAACAGTGCGAGGCGTCCCGGCCGCTTGCGATGATCTTGAAATGGCTGGCGTCATCACGGCTTCGGATCCCGAGTGCGTACTTCCGTTCAGCGGGCTGAGCCCGAGGCAACTCGACAAGCTGCTCACCGCGCTCCGGCGCGAGGACGCCGACCCCTGTCTGCGTACTCCTCTGTGTGGCCCTGGCAAGTCCTGGAAGGGGTACGCGCCTGCCGACAAATCGATCGACACTGGTGGGCAGGGCTCATACCCTTCCGAAGTGCTCGCACCCAGAAACATCGCATCCTGGCAGCAAGTGAAGTCCCGCCAGGACTTCACCACCTACCTGCAACAGCTGTCGGTCGACTGCGAGACCGCGTGCGACGACGGACAAGACACCCACACCCCCGCGGCACAGTGCTGGACCAACCGGTCCGTCGACGGCCTTCTGTGGGCCTGGGTCCGGCTTCTGGAGAGCCGGATCGACGGCCGGGACCCGCTGCACGAAGAGGCTCCCGGCAGGCCCGGTTGGCAGGGCCTGGCCTTCCAAGTGGACACTCTCCGCACTGCCCCGCCCGGGCCCGACCGCGCTCCCGCCGACTCGGTCACCGACTGGGAGGAGGTGGACAGCGCCCACGGCCTGCGCCTGTACACCGCGGCGCTCGCCGTCGACTTCGCCCGCGACCAGCGGAGAACGCAGGCGAGGGCCGACCACGGAGAGTGGGCCGGCGATGGCGGCAGCTGGGCATCCGGCACCCTCGCCCAGATGCTCGAATCCTGGGCCGCCTGGCTGGCCGACACACCGTTCCACACCCGACTCGAACCGGTCACCTGGCAGTCAGTCGCCCTTCAACTCTCGGCCGCCCGGATATACGAGTAACCCTGACAGGCGTCCGATCCTCTGGGACGACGACGGCACCGGAACAGATCGCTGGAGACTGGGGCCCCTACGGCGCAGCGTCCAGCGGTGGCGGCACCAAGCGTTGCCGTAGGTGGCAGCCCAGCCATTCGGGCAGATCACCTTGCGGCTGTCGTCGGGGTCGCGCTGGTGCTGATTCTTTACCTTGGCGGGCAGGAAGAACAGTGGCTTGTTGGCGGCCTTGCTGCCGGGGGGCGTGGGCAGTTTGGCCTGAATCAGCCAGGCGTGCTCGACAGCAGGCAGCGTCTTGTTGAAGTTCATCACCCATGTCGGGATGTACTTGTGGAAGGTGCATCCCGGCGTGCTGGTAGAGATCTTGGTGCAGCGGATCTCGGCGCCGGCCTGCCACCGTGTCGCTGCCGGGTGGCCACGGGGGAGTAGGGCTGGCCCTGAAGTAGCCGAGCCTGCGACCTCGCTGGGGCCTTTGCCGATCTGGTCCGCCACCGGCGCGGCTACCTGCTGCTGGAGTGGATCCGCCAGGCCGAGCAGGACGCTCCGAAGCCAATGCAGGGCTTCGCTAGCTTCCTCCGGCAGGACCTCGACGCCGTCACCGCCGGCCTTACCCCCTCTGGAGCTCCGGCGTCGGCGAGGGCCAGGTGAACGCGTGAAAGCGCTCAGGAGAGCGAGGTACGGCCGGGCGCCCATCGCTCTTTTGTGAATCCGCACCTCACGCGACCATGACCTTCAGGAGAGACCACCAAACCGAAAAGGCCTCCGCTGCGGCTGCAGCGAGCAGACGGTGAGGGCGCAACGCGACGGCACATACTGAGGGGGATCATGGACGTACTTCCGCTCATCAGCACGATCGTTGGCGCGGCAATCGGTATCGGCTCCACGCTGCTAGCCGACCGGACTCGTTGGGCACGTGACCGGCGTGATCGCGTAGAGCTTGCGCAACACCAGCTCCGCGCCGATTTCATTGCAGCCGTGGCTCGCAGCGCGGACATTGTCTGGAACGTCGCGCACCACGACCAGCCTCCAACCGAAGACGGCAATCGGGGTGCGCAGGAAGCGTTCCGGGAGGCGGACCTCTACACCTGGCGCTATCGAATCGCCCTCTCCTCACCGTCAGAGATCGTTGCGGCGAGCGAGACCCTACTTGATGCGCTGCGGCACTACAGGAACACCGTTGCTGCAGGCGAGCGAAAGGGCAGCACGCAGTACAGCGAGGCTAGAAGCACGTACTTCGCCGCCGTGGCCGAGGCGATCAACGTCCTTCGCGGCACACAAGGGCGGCTGCCGTTCTTGATTCGCCAGTCTGAACGCAGGGCTAGGGCCGACGCATCAAACCCTGCCGGACGCTTCCGTGCTGAGTGACGCTCCGTTACGGCTGGACGTCGAAGAGAGCAATGGACGGGGGTGGCGGGGCAAGAACGGCGCGAAGGCGCGTCAGTATGGCTCGCCACTGCTTCCAGTTCTCCGGGTCGACCCAGTTTGAGGCCGGTCCATCCTCGTGGCCGACGATGCGGGCGAGGGCTTCGTCGGCGAGTACCCGAAGGTCGGAAGGGAACATGGGCATCGGTGTTTCCGGGCCGTAGGACATGTCGATGGGTACGCCTCCCGGGCATTGCGCCGCGATCAAGGCGGCGGCGGCCACCGCCTCTTCCGCTTCCGCGAGGTAGCCGGTGGCGTCGATAGTCCGTATGAGGACGCCTCGGATCAGGGCTTCACGTGCCTCGGGCTCGGCTTCGTCGAGCGCGTTGGCGAAGTCCGCGGCTGTGTCGTTGTCGAAGGGACCGGTCTCCCAGGTACCCATGCTGATCTCCTTGCGTACGGTCGTCCGCATCCTTGCATCAGGCACTGACAACCCGACTGACGAAATACCACACCCCGCGCTTCGTCCTCATCGCCGCGCTGCGCGAGCACGGCCGTCCGGGACCGCGGTCGGTGGGGACGAGGACTTCGACGGCTGGGTCGCTGGGCGATCGGCAGCAGAGCTGACCGAACCGTTCCCCTTCGTGGTCGGCACGGACGGTGTGCTTCGGCTAACGCCGCGGCGAAGCGAGCACGTGGCCTGCGCCGGCGGGGACATGGTTCTGAGTGCTGGCGAGATCAGCTTCATGCGCGAGGCAGACCGGTGGACCGTGAGCGAGGTCAGCAACCAGTCCACCGGATACTGTCCGGACGTCACCTCCTGGCCGGCAGTCGCTCATGCTTTGGACGACGCAGAACTTGGGCGCCCCTCCGGCTTCACCCACGCGGTGGTGTTCCGGCGGTGCCCCGACTGCCAGGAGCACAACATCGTGCGCGAGGACGACTTCGTCTGCGTCTTCTGCGGCAGCAATCTGCCGGAGACGTGGAATGCGGATCCCGCCGTATGACGGCCCGAGGCCACAGCCACTCGTTGCTGGCAGCGACGAGGACAGTCGCTTCGTGGCGGACCGCGAGCTTGCCGTACCGCGTGGCGACGGCGCGTTACCGCTTGAGCCGGCGATCCCGCACCCGACCGCGTGACGCTCGCGATAGTCGACCGTGTGTGACTTGAGCTTGTCCATCGGCTCCTCCCGGGACTTGCCCGGTTGACCAAACACACAGCCCCGGAGGACCCGGCCCCTTCGCTCCACCCCTGTTACAGAGGCTTCAGCACCACTACGAGCCGGTCCGCCGGCACTCCTCGCGACGGTACTCAGCACCTCGCGGGTCCTCCGCTTGGTGCGCTCCCTCTCGCTTCTTCCAAGGGTGCGGTTCCGCCGAAGGGAGGATCGATTTTGTCGGGGCCGTTATGAGGCGTCGGCGTAGGCAAGGTGGGCGCCGCAGACGGTGCAGCGGAAGAGCATCGCGGTGGCGTCCTGGCCGAGATGGGTGAGGAACTGCTCGAGTTGGGCCGCGTCGCGCCAGCCGCCCATGCGCAGATCCTGCCTGAGCTGGTCGAGAGCTTCGGGGTGGGCTGCCAGCTTGCCGTAGCCGACCTCGCCGATAAAGGCGGCCGCATCGTGGCAGTGGACGAGCCAGTGCGGATCCTCCCAGGAGTGGAAGCCGGGGGTGCGGCGGGTGACCTCGTGCAGGACCTCCTCGCTGACCCCCTCGAGTCCGTCGGAGTCCATGAACTCGCCGGCGAACCGTTCAGCCGCGCTGCCGTCCGCGATGCACCAGGGGCAGAAACGTCCGCCGACCTCTTGAGCGGTGTAGAAAGTCGCGGTGTAGATCCACCCCGTGGCGCGGTTGCAGCATGCGCATGTCTCGATGCCTGCACGGATGGACCCGCTGGCGAGCGGATCGGGGTGATAGCGGAAGACGGGAAGTTCGGGGCTCACCGGTGCAGTGTGTTCGCAAGGCCGCCCCGCGATCAAGCAGTTACGGCCGACCAGTTGAAGTCCACACCAACCATAGGCCCAGGTCGTGCCGATATGCTCAGGCGTCGCGCGGAGGGAGCCTCGCGACGGGAGACGCTGATGCAGGGGTCTTTCGCTAGACTACACCCGGGGGAATCCTTATGCGTCATCACTTGTGCCTGCGTGCCGTCACGCTCACTGCAGTCTGTCTCGCTGCCGCCCTGACGGCCTGCGGTGCTGAGAGCGGGGAGGCCAGAGCCGGCAGCGAGGCCCTGGCAGAAGCCAAGGACAAGCAGACGGACACCTTTTCCGGACTGTCCGGCGCCGAAATCGCCGACAAAGCCATTTCGACGACCGCGGGCGCCTATTCACTGCGAATGAAGGGGACAACTCCGGAAACGGCCAGCGGGCTCAACACCCTTGACATGGTCGTCACCACCGCAGGTACGTGCGCGGGCACGGTAGGCAAGTCCCATACGGGTTCGATGCAGCTGATCATCACCGACGACACGGTCTACAGGAAGTACGACGAAGGGCTCCTGCGCGCCGCAGGCACCAAGGAGCGGGCAAGCGATGTCGAGGCTGCAGTCGACCTGCTTGCGGGTCACTGGGCGAAGACGAGCAGGATGAGTGAAGAGGGCAGGTACTACGTCAAATTCTGCGACCTCGACCTTCAGATGTCCGCATACGAGGACGCCGACACCTCCACGGCGCGTCGGGACGGCCGAGCCGTAGTTGACGGCACTCCCGCGATCAAGCTGTCGGGCGCCGACGGCAAAGACAAGTTCACCCTGTACGTCGCGAGGGAGGGCAAGCCCTACCTCTTGAAGGTTGTACAGGAATCCGTCGGGGGGAAGCCAGAAGCACTCACTTTCAGCGACTTCGACGAGCCCGTGAAGGCCAAGCCGCCCACTGGCGAGATCATCAACCTGGACCGGCCTCCACATTGATTGACAAGGAGCCGCCCCCGGCCTCGTTCAGGCCAGCATGAGGGCTGGCGCCCCGGTGTTCTGCGCCCCTTCGTCACTCGACCAGGACCGGGCACGACCAGCGGGGACAATGTCTGGGCTTCGTGGAACTTCCCGGACATCACCTGGGCGAGAGGAGCCGTGTCCCAAGATGACGCAGGACGATGCCACGTGGCATGTCGTACGCAAAGGCACCTTGATCGGCACAATCACCGTGACGGAGAACGACTTCCTATGGCTGCGAGGCAGGTTCATTGCCGAGCCCGTATTCGCCGAGGTCAAGCCGTGGTTCGACGAGGTCCTGGCCATCTTGGAGTCGGAGGACTTCGCGCGGTTCGATGCGGCCTACGACCGCATCCCCCAGGAGCTGGCACTGGTGTCTCCTTCGGGACCGGTTGCCGACTTCCTCCTGCACATCGAGGGCGATGAGGCGTGGTTCCGGTGGAGCGATGAGCCGCTCGGAGGTTAAGATGCCATTTCACTTGGTCAGTCTGCGGTGACATATGAGGGTTGCGGCGATGGCGGTGAAGGCCAGGAAGTGTTGCGGCTTGCGCTCGTAGCGGCGGTGCAGGCGTCGACAGCCGGACAACCAGGACACGGTCCGCTCCACGACCCAGCGGTGTCGTCCCAGGTGCTGGGACGACTCGATGCCCTTGCGGGCGAGGCGGTGCCGGATGCCGCGGGATGCCAGCCATCGCCGCAGGTGGCGGTAGTCGTAGCCCTTGTCTCCGTGCAGTTTCCCCGGCCGTCGGCGTCGCGGGCCGCGACGGGAGCGGATCGGCGGGATGCCACGAACCAGAGGGATGAGGGCCTGGCTGTCGTGGAGGTTGGCGGCGGAGATGCCGATCGACAGGGGCAGACCCTGCCGGTCGACGATGAGGTGGATTTTCGATCCCTTCTTGCCGCGGTCGGTCGGATTCGGTCCCGTCAGCTGCCCCCTTTGAGGGCGCGGACACTGACGGAGTCGATCGCACACTGCGTCCAGTCCAGCCCGCCCTGGGCGCCGAGTTCGTCCAGGACCAGGCGATGGAGTTTGGCCCACACCCGGGCTTCGGTCCACTCGGTGAACCGGCGAAAGGCGGTCACCCCCGACAACCCGAAGCCCGGCGGCAGTTGGTTCCATGTGCAGCCTGAGGTGGCCACGAAGATGATCGCGGCGAGCACCTCGCGGCCCCCGCGCCGGCGATGGCCTCCACCCTGCGGGCGAACCGGCGCCGGCGGCACCACTCGCTGGAACAACTCCCATAAGTCTTCCGGCGCCATCCGCTCGACGAGCGCAGCAGTCATCACCCCAGACTGCCGCAAAATCACGCCAACTGAAATGGCTTCTAAGTCTCACAGGTGGCCGGGTGCCTGCCAGGTCCGGGCGAGGTTGACGACCGTGGCGTCGTCGGCGCCGAGAGCGGCGGATACGACGGGCAGTGGGTGGCCGAGGCCGTGGTGGAGGACGGCCACGTCGTACTGCAGGGGACAGGCAGCGGTCAGCGGCAGTGGGCGGGAGCGGCTGGCGGTGTGCGCGACGAGCTGGTCCCAGGCGTAGGCGGCTACGTTGGGTCGGCTGACGGCGCGTGGCCAGTGGGTGAGCAGGTGCCCGAAGGCGGACGCGACAGCGTGGTGGGCGGCGCTGGGCGGGAGGTGGGCTGGGCGTAGCCGAGGTAGCAGTCGCGGTGCAGGACGCAGAAGGCCTCGAAGGCGGGCGGCAGGACCAGCGGGGTGCGCCCGCCATGGCTGGGCCCGGCGGGCGGTGCGCGGCTCGGCGAGCCAGCCCCTGCCCCGGCCGGGGCGCCGGGCCGGGGGCAGCCAGGGCGCGGGTGCTCATCCGAAGGCCCCGGCCGGCAGGCAACTGGCGCCCGCGGCAGCGGAATGGAGTTGGGAGCGGATGGCGGCGGCCCACAGCGGACGGATCGTTTCGGGGCGGCCGTGCAGGGCGCTGACCAGGCGCCCCAGGGTCTCCCACTCCGGGATGTAGGCGCCCTCCAGGATGGTGCGGATCTCGTGGGTGGACAACGTGTGGTCCAGGCGTGAACTGAGCTGGTGGGCACTGGGGTTGGCGTCCGCGAGGAGCAGGCCGCGCAGCGCGGCGCCCAGGGCGGCGGGGTTCGGCGGGGCGCAGTCCGCGGGCTTCGTTCCACAGCGGCTGGAGGTCGGCGGGGTCGCCGCCGCAGGCTGTGGCGATCACCCGGGTGATATGCCAGGAGGGCAGGCGCTCGCCGCTGAGCACGCGGGAGACGAAGGAGGCGGAGACGCCGGCCTGCTGGCCCAGCGCGCGCAGCGTCAACGGGCTGCGGCGCTGGAGCTGGGAGAGCGCACGGGCCAGCACCTGACCGGGGTGGTCCAGATTCCTGGCCGATGCCCCCTCGTCGGTGATACCGGGGGTCTCGTCCTCGCGGCCATGACCGGCATTGCGGTGCGGGGGGCGCTGGCGGGGGATGGCCCGCACCGGCGGAGAAGCGGGGGCCGGGGGCCGCTGGCGGCTCTGGGTGCGCAGCTGGCGGCGGCCGGTGGCTTCCACCGACCAGTGGCGGCTGACGTTGTCGGTGCCGATGTTCAGCGCACTGGCGATGTCGGCAGCCTTCTTCTTGTGCCCGCGGGACTGCTGCACGGTGGCTGCGGTCAGGTAGTCACGCCCGCGTCGCTGCCTCATCTGGCGTGTGGCGACAGGCATTCATCCCTCGCCGCGAGCCAGTCACTTCGCCGGTCACTCGCGCGGTGTCAGAAGCGCCGAGGGCAGGAGCTGGCGTTGGCTCTCCGCAGCCAGGGTGACGGTGGCGGTGCGGTTGCCCAAGTGGTAGCGGTCGATGACGATGATGTACGCGAGTGCGCGAGCGGCCTCTTCGACCTGCTCCAGCACGTCCTGTGTGACGTGGGTCAGGTAGAGCTCCAGGACGCCGATGGCGTCGCCGCGGTTGGTGACTGGGGCGAGAACTCACTGGCCCCGTGCATCCTGCGGTGCCAGCATCAGCTTCTGGCAGCGCAGGACCTCGTCGTAGGCACTGGCGTCCAAGAGGACCTGATCGGCACCGCGTTCCGGGTCCGTTGTCTTCTCTCTCCTCAGTGACCCGCAGCAGGAGTCGGCCGACGACGTTGACGAACAGGAATGAGACGCTTCCCCCTGGTTCCCGGGCATCACAACCGTGGGCGCGGGCGGACCTGGATATGCCTCCTGAGACGTCGGCGGCCCCGGCTCGGTCTTGGCGTCCTCGACCGCCTCACGAGACCGGGCGATGGCCTTGCGGGCCGCTCCCGCATGGGAGCAGTGCCGCCTGGCCGCTGCTTTGCCTCGGTAGTCATCACGTCGGTACGCGACATGGAGACGCGAGGGTCGTCCGCAGCCAGTTGGCCGCACAGTCTGCGGCAGGCCGCCTGTGCTACCAGGACGTCGGGGGAGAGGTGCGGGTGATGACGACGGGCAAGTGCCCGCTCACGATGGTCTGCTGAGACAGGAACAGCCCGAAGTGTTCGCCAATGACCGTAAGCACCCGGCGTCGCTGTTCGTGGGACGACAATTCCTCATCCATGCCGAGCATGTCATCGAGGCAGTCCTCTGGCGGGATGACTCCGTCCGCCTCGAGGGCTGGGCGCAGCAGCTCGGGCTGGGCTCCTGCGGGGTCGTAGCCTCCCAGCTCGAAGTACAGCTGTACCTCGCCATTGGCGTGGTAACTGAAGAAGGAGGGCGGGTCGTCGGGCCGCGGGTCGAAGATCAATACTTCGGCGCCGCGGGATACGCCGGGGTCCAGGGCCCAGCCTTCGCTGCCTCCGTTCTCCACGATGAACGCCCAGTCGCCGGCTTGGCCGATGCGTCCTGTGCAGTAGACCTGGGACATGTCAACCATGCCGGAGGCTTCCTGGAGGGTGGTGGCAGGTTTGACCTCCACCGGCTCGTGATCGGCCATGCGCTGGACCAGATCCTGGGGACTGAGGCCGCGGGCGCAGGTGATGTACAGGCCCCTGGAGTTCCACGCATCGGCGATCCACTCAAGACTGTCAGGCATTGCCGCAATCTCTCTTCCGGGGATGCGTGGCGTAGCGGGGGCACAACAGTAAGGGCGGTTGCGCCCCCGCTACAGGTTGGGGCTTCTCGTCAGTCGTGCAGGGTCTCGCCGAAGCGCGAACCCGTCGCGAGGCCGAAGTCGGCCGAGCTGAGCGACTTGGCGCCCGAACCGGTGAGGCCGGACGAGGTGCCCGGCAGGGTCCACAGGCCACCGCTGCGGTTGTTCTCGAAGGACGCGGTAACCGCCAGGTCGCCCTTGCCGTCCTTGTCGTAGTCGGCGATCCGGACCTGCGCGCCGAACAGGTCTCCCGTCTCGGCGGCGCCCGGAACTCCGGCGGAGTCCTGGGACACCCGCACGACACCGGACTGCGAGACGCCGGAGGCGGAACCGCGGAACACGGTCACGTCGCCGGCGTTGTCCAGGTCGCCGAGCTGCTCGCCGTTGGCGCCGACCACCAGTTCGGCCTTGCCGTCGCCGGTGATGTCACCGATGGCCACCGAGGCGCCCCAGTTGTCGCCGTCCTCGTTGGCACCGGGGACACCGGCGCTGTTCTGGTGCAGGGTCACCGGGTCACCGAAGCCCGTCCGACTGCCGTAGCGGACGGTGACGTAGCCGGAGCCCGCGCTGGGGTCCTCGATGTCGAAGAACTGGGGCCAGGTCAGGGACGAGGCCATGTCGGCGAAGCCGTCGCCGTTGATGTCGCCGAGCGCGACCGCGGTGTCCCCGTCGTCCACGCGCTGGATGCGGTACGGGCGGCCCTCCTGGCCCGTGAAGATGTCGGTGCCCGGACGCCCGGTGCCCGCGTCGCCGGTCACCGCCAGGTCGTCCCTGCCGTCGCCGTTGACATCGCCCACGGCGGCCTCCCGGTACCGCAGATTCGCGCCGGGCACGGTGAGGGTGTACGCGGGGACCGGCTTGCTCGCACGGGTGAAGCCGCCCTCGTACACGACGACCCCGCCCGACTCGATCACCGCGAGGTCCGCGCCGCTGCCGCCGGTGAAGTCGCCCACCGCGACGTCGCCACCGTGCGCCTGCCACTTCTGCGGGCTCTCCACGGTGGTCGTGGTGCTGCTGGTGAACGGCTTCTTGCCGCCCCACAGGATGGTGACGCTGCCCTGGCCCTCATAGGCCCCCACGGTCTCGCCGTCGGCGCCCACGACGAGGTCCGCGTACCCGTCGCCGTCCAGGTCGCCGCTGGTGATCGAGGATCCGAAGCGGTCGCTGTCCTCCGGCGTACCCGGCACGCCCGCGGAGCTCTGGGTCAGAGCGATCTTGCCGGTGGTGGACGGGCCGTCGGCCGTCCCGAGGGCCACGACCACCTCGCCCGCGGCCTCCGCTCCGCCGACGGTCTTGTACGGCGCCCCGACCGCGATGTCGCGGTGACCGTCGCCGTTGAAGTCATCGGAGAGCTTGGCGGGAGCGGCGGTGGCCGGTGCCACCGAACCGACGACCAACAGACCGCCGGTCAGCGCGGTGACGGCCGCCGTGGCGACGACGGTACGGAAAGGCAGGGGCATGAAGGTTCACTCCTTGGAGCTGTGCTGGACGGTGCCGTAGACACTCCAAGGGGTCGAAGGGTTGTACGAAGCGAAGTGAGCGTTAGCAGAATTCACGGGGCTCACGGGGCTCACGGGGCTCACGGGGCTTGCGTGGCTCATGCGGCTTGCGGTGCTCGTACGGCTTTCGAGGGTCTTTGCGCGGCGTCGGACCTCGTGGGGTGGCAGCGTGGGGCCCGGCCCGCGCCGGGACGTGGGGCTATGCACAACGACTGGTGGGTCTCAGGCCAGGATCACGTCCTGCCCTGCCAGGCCTCGCGCTGACCATGCTGATTGGAACCGCGAGCCAGCCCGGCTTCACCGGCACCCTGGACGACCTGCTGCACGAGGCTGCGACGGGCACTGGGACATGATCAGCGGCAATGTCGACAGTCTCCTCACGTTCTCCTGACCCGACGAGGAATGGGATGACGAGGAAGCACCGGAGGGCCGCGAGGGCGACCGCTGGAAGCAGTTCAGCGCCAGGCTGACAACGACCGGCTTCCCGGTGCCCACCACGGTGCGGGACCTGTCCGAGCTCTACCTGACGTGGGACCCGGCCCACCGCGAGGAAACACCCAACGGCCCCCGCTGGTCCATGCCGACCGCGCTTCTGCTCCCCGACGACCAGGATTCCGCCGAGGAGACCCTCTTCGCCTGGGACGGCGCCAACCTCGCCGAGCGGCAGTCGACGCGGGACGGCGTGGTGGAGACCGACCCCTGGGACTGAGAGCCGGGTACGCACCGCGCGGCGGCCCAGATGCGCAGTCGGTAGCGTACGGCCGACCCGGACGAGGACGACAGGCGGTTCTACGCGATCGTCACCGACCTGGTCGGCACGCCGAGCGAACTGGTCGGAGAGGGCGACGAGCCGACCCGCATCTACGACGACTCGACCTACGACAAGCACGGTTCGGGCAGCAGCTCGTCGGCCAAGGGCGAGATCGGGCGAGCACCCGCGAACGGACAGGCGGAAGGTGACCTGAACAAGCTGAAGAAAAAGGGAATGATCAACAACCTCAAGAAGCAGAAGGTGCTCCCGCCCCCGTGCGACGGCTGACGGGACGAGGCAGGAAGGCCGTTCATGGCAGCCCAGTGGGACTGGAAGAGTGGCGAGGGACTGCTGGGTGTCGATGATCCCGCCGCGGTGGATGGGGCGTTCGAGCGTGGCGAGCCGCATCTCGGAACGGCGGTGATCGGGTTGGCATTCCAGTGCGCGCTGGAGGAGGCGTCGCCGCGCATCATCAGGGCGATGCGGCTGAGCGACCCGAACGAGCGGGGATTCGCCTTCACCGCGGCCGGGACCGCGGCCCGACTCCATGGCCGGCTGACTCCCGAGCTCTATGAGGCTCTGCGGGCAGAGGGCCCGGGCGGTTTCGCCGAGCACGCCATCAGGGACACGCTGACGTTCGTTCCGTTCCGCGAGCTACCGCCGTGGTTCAAGCGCCGGAAGATCGTCACCGGGGTGGACAACAAACTGGAGAGCTGGTGGCTGCGCTCCACGGAGCCGATCAGCGATGCCGTGTCGGCCCTGCGCCGGCGCCGCTCCCGGGGTGGTCGAGTCCGGTAGTTGGCGACAGATGACAACGGTCCGGGTACGGCGGCCATCGGCCTGGCCCGCAACTGCCCGCTCGCCGCGGCCTCGCCGCGCATCATCACGGTGATGCGGCTGCCGGACCGCGCCAGCGCGGATTCGCGTACACCGCGGCCGGGACCGCGGCCCGGCTGAACGGCGCCCTCACCCCCGACCTGTACGCCGTCCTGCGGGCGGAGGGACACCGTGGCCTCGCCGAAACCGCCGTCGACGACACCCTTGATTACGTACCGTTCCGCGAGCTGCCCCTGTGGTTCAAGTGCCGAACGGTTCGCGTCGAGGGTTGAGGACAAGCTGAAGAACTGGCGCCTGAACCTCACCTATGCGGCCAAGGACGTGCGCGCGGCCCTTCGCCGACTGCGGCGCCGCTGACGCAGGGTCACGGTGCCGGCGGCTTCCATGGGGTCTTCATGAGGCTGCACGGGGCTACATGGAGCTCCACGGGGCTTTGGGGCCGGTGCGACAGGCGGGTCTGTCCGGCTCTGGGGTCTGGGGCCAGCGCCAGTGGTTGTTGCTGGTGTGGCCGCCGGCGCGTCAGCGGGCGAGGTCGGCGTGTGCGGTGGCGCGTTCGCTCGGCGTCGATCTTCTCCACGTAGGGGTGGCCGACCGCGAATTCCAGGATGAGCCCGTTGGGGTCTGTGACGTAGAGCGAGACACAGAAGCCGTGGTCGAGTATGTGGGCGTTGGAATGGGGGCAGATGGCCTCCTCGACGCGCTTGAGTATCGCTTCTTGGGTGTCCGTCTCGACCTTGAAGGCGATGTGGCGCAGGGGCGTGACGTTGAGATCCGTCTTGAACTCCTCCTGCTCCTTGGGTCGGCGAACTGGAAGAAGGCGAGCGCAGGGCCGGAGAGCACCGCGGGTTCGGTCCGGGTGGCCACCAAAGGCAGGCCGATGACGTCCTCGTAGAAGTGCCGGTTGGCCTCCTGGTCGTCGGTGATCCATGCGTGGCGGTGAAGGCGGAGGGGCAGGGCCTGGCTGTGGGTCAACTCCGTTAGCCGTTGGCGAGGTTGCTGCCGGGCGCTCCGTGGGGCTTGACCGGCCTTCAGCAGGGGTAGGGGCGCAGTGGTCCGTTCGTCTTGCGAGTCTCGGGGGGATCCAGTGTCGGATTTCGCGTGGATGGACGTTGAACTGGTGCCGCGACCGGTGCTGCACGGCGCTCAGGACGGTCTGTCCGAGCGCGGAGTGGTGTATTTCGGGCGTCCGTTCACTACGGCCTTCGATCCGGCGTCGGCGTCTGAGACCACACGGGCCTATGCGGTGGAACATGAGGACGTAGCGGACTTCCGGCGGCTTGTACTGCCGCTCAACATGACGCCCCGGCCCGGCGAGCCGCTTACTTCTGTGGCGGTGCAGGGGGCTGCGCAGCAGGCTGATGGCCGGACGCTGTTCTGGGACCCGGTGCCATGTCGGCTGACCGACTCGGGCACGCGTGATTCCAGAGTGTCGGTCACGGCGGACTTCGGGTTGGTGCAGTCCCAGGCCGAGACTGCGGTGCAGCGCCAGACACAAGCGTCTTTCCTGCGGGCCCGGGGGGCCGGCACGGGGATCGTGCAGTGGGAGTTCACCAGGCGTTCGGGTGGGGAACTGGACGGGATTTACGAGCTGATTGCCACGGTCGAGCTGCCGCGCGGAGCAAGCGGCGCCGTCCTGCTCTCAGCGGCGGCCCGCATCCACAAGAAGCGCTTGGGAGTCATCGGCTACACGGTCCGGCTGCCAGAGGAGTTGGCGACTGTTCTGCTGCCCTGAGCGGCGGTCGGCGCACAGGCTCGTGATCAGCGCCAGTCCCCGATGAATACGAAGGCCCCCCAGTCCCGGTACTCGGGGAAGGCTTGTCGGGTATTTTGCTGGGCGTGGCGGAACGCGTCGCGTTTTGGGCAGTGTGCTCCGAGCCGGCTGTACAGCTCCTCGAAGAACAGTGTGGTGACCGGTACTGTCACCGGCCAGAGCGTCCCGATCACAGTTGTCACGCCGGCCAGTAGGAATGCGGCGGCCAGGCCCCGATGGTTGTCGTTGGCGTCGTAACGCCCCAGAGCGGACTCACAGGCACTCAGCGTGACCAGTCTGACGCCACGTAGGTCGAGGGTGAGGATCTGGTGGGCGAAGAGTCGGCCCTCGCCGTTCTCGTCCGGTTCGAGGTAGAGGCACTGGTGCCAGGGTGCCTCGGCGTCTTGCGAACTGTGGGCAGCGATGTGCAGGTACTGATTCTTCGGGGCCGCTGCCATGACGGCCTCGGGGGTGGCGTCCTGCTGAAGCAATACGGTGTCGAACGCGTGCTCGGCGGTCAGGTGGCCCCGTAGTTTCTGGACGTGCTCGGTGACACCTGGTTGGTGCGCCAGGCCGTACTGGGTGCCTCCCGACGGTGATCCCGCGATCAGCAGTCGTCGAGGGCCGGCGACCGCAGAACTGGGGGCAGAACTGGGGTGGGGGCTGAGCTGGGAGCTGCTGGAGACCGTGGTGACGGTCCAGTCGTCGGCGAGGGGGCGTCCATTGCTGTGCAGCAGGTGGAAGGGAGCGAAGTGCAACGGGCCGTGCGGCCAGAAGCACAGGTGCCGCTTGCCTTGCGTCCACCAGCCCTGCAGCATCTGCGCGGGCGGGCCGCCCAGCACGGCGTAGAGACGCGCAAGTGTCTCCTCACCGTGCAGGGAAACCGGGTACCCGAGCGGGTCCGCGTTGACGCCCTCCCGGGCCTCTCCCACCGGGACCGCGGCCCAGTGGATCGAGAAGGCGTTCGCCCGTTCGGGGTCCACCACCGTGATGTGGCCGGCGGGCAGATCTATCAGTGGGACGACGCGGACAGTCTGCTCGTTGTCCGTGATCTGGCAGCAGACCAGCAACGTCGCGTAGCCGTCCGGGCCGAGATGGCGCGTACGGTCTTCGGCAAGGAACAGAGAGATGACGACGGTGTCCTCACCTGTCATGGCGCCGAGGAGGTTGTTGACCGTCGTCATTCCCGGTCTGACGCGGGCGCCCTCGGCCTGGTACGTATCGGCCAGCAGTGACTGGGTGATCTGGTGGTCGGCAGCCCTGCGGTTGTTCCCGACGGATGGTTTGGCCTGCTCTTCGGGCCCGATCTCCGCCTCGCTGACGAAACAGAACCCCGAGGTGTCGCCGGGCATGCCGAACAGGCCGTCCAGAGCACCGGACCGTTCCGGAACGTAAGGCCCGCATGCCGTCTCCTGCTCCGCGATCTCCGCGTGCAGGATTTTGGCGTGTGCAGGCAGCTGGTGCGGGCCGGCGTTCTGGGTGAGCAGGCGGAAGTCCAAGCCTTTGAAGAGCAGGTGGTGGTGGGTGACGAGCGCCGGCAACGACTGCGGCGCATCGGAGGTATGCCGGTCCTGCCGGTCCTGCCGACCCCAGGTGACCAGGGTGTGCATGAGGTGCTGGCCGAAGCCTCGTACAAAGCCCGCGCGCTCGTCCAGCGCGCCGCCGAGCCCGGTCATCACCGGTTCGGCGATGGCAAGGAGTGCGCTGGCACGGATGCCGAGCTCACTGTCGGTACCTGACTTGAGCAGCGCCTTGAGGCTGTGATCGGCGAGTGAGGTGCAAATCGTCGGCAGTTGGTGGTGCGAGGCGAACTCCGTTGCCGTTTCCACCGAGACCAGATACTGCATGATCGCCTCGTCGTGTCTTCCCTCGGCGGCGCACTGCTGGGCATGCCGCTTCCGACAGGTCAGCAGAACCCAGTCGATCATCGCCGCGTAGGTGTCGGCGAAGCCTTGGTCATACTGCTTAACCCGGTGAAGCAGCCGGATCACCCGGCCGAGGTCGTCGGCGCGGACGTGCAGCGCTGCGTGGGTGAGCGTCGCGGCGCGTGAGCGGGACGACACGGCCCGCCGGTCACAATCGGCCTCAACAGCCGGGATCAGTTCGGAGTACGAGAGGGGCCCGGACGGGCAGGACAGGACATTCTCAACAGACTGATGGGCGAGGAGCATCCAGAACCTGGGGGAGCGCGACAGCTCAGCAGACTCCGAGTACAACGCGTGAATCTCCTCCCACAGCTCTGGAAGATCGGCAGGGTGAACGACGGCGCACAGATTGGCCAGAATCCCCAGGTTCGCGTCGGCGGAGCAGAGCGTGCGCAGCTGGCGGGCGGGCCCGCCAATGGCGGTGCGCAGACGCAGACCAGGGGCGAGATGATGGTGCCGCGCCACGACGGCCAGTGCCTCCAGATGGTGTTCCAGATCCTGCGGTTCCACTTCGACGTGGCCGATGTCCTGGACCGCTGACCTGGCGACTTCCCAGTGCCGTGGCGCGTTGTCCGGTTCCGCCGCGGAGAGCAGGGCAGCCACCCGAGCCCTCTTGACCTGGCACTGGGTCCGTAACGATGCCGGGCCGATACGTAAGGCTTCGTCCAGGAAATCCATGGCCAGGGCCAGCATGGACGTGGCATCCGGCATGCCGGCGATACGGTTGCCCCGCTCCGGCATCGTCCCGTCCAAGGGCCAGGAGACACGCTGTCCGTTGATCGCGTCACGGTAGACGATGCCGCACAGTCTGTACGGCGACACCCATCGTGCAAACGAGTCCGCCATGTCCTCGGGATCGAGGGAGACACAGTAGGGGCCTGCCAGGAGCCACCCCGCTGCCTGCAAGGTGTCGGCCAACTCCGCCCGTTCGCTGGCGGCTTCGGCCTGTTCTCTCCGGGCGACAGCCCGGCGACCGGGCAGGAACCGGTTGCGTCGCCGGTTCAACTGGGCGAGGGCCTGACGCGAGACGGCGATCTGTTCGGATGCCGTCTCGAGCGCGAGCAGCATCCGGTCAGCCCGCGGCGCATGCTCCAAGGTCAGGCGGGTGATCTCCGTAAAGAGGTCGGCGGCTGTCCACCACGGCGACATCCGCGTCCGTCCCCCGCGTGCCTCGGCCAGCGCCAGCACCAGTCGGGAGAAGTGGTATGCGTTCACGGGCACGCCGAGGGTGAAGCTCACGAACTACACGAAGACGGGCTCCGCGGACCGCGACATCGCCTGGAACTCCGTGGCGTTCAAGCCGATCAAGGGCAAGTTCGTGCACCGCTCGCTGACCGCCGCGGCGATCTTCGACCCGAACCAGGAGCTGAACTCCAACTGGCCGGTTTCGACCGAGATCAACTCGCCGGTGCAGTCGATGAAGGCGCTCTACGACTGGGGTCTCGGCCTCGCTGACCAAGGTCCCCTGTGGAACAACCCGGAGGGCGCCGACGCCGTCGGCATGTCCTCCAAGGCGCGCTGCCCTTCGGCGAAGGCCGTCGGCGAGTGCACGGGCCAGAAGACATGGGACGCGGCCGACAAGTGGGCCAAGGAGATCAAGGCGGGCGGCTGGAAGCCCCGCGCCGACGGTTCCGCCCCCGCGCACTCCATCCCGCGCTGGATGGCCATGTCCAACGAGCGGCCCGACCCGGCCGCCCCCGCGTCCAAGGCGTACGCGGACCCGAACAGCTACAAGATCAAGTCTGATGTGAACGTGACGTTCGTGGTCGGCGAGGACGGGAAGATCGTCGACGGCAGCGTGGGGTCCGACTACCGCGCCCGCGTCGGCAATGCCCACCTGCCGCACTTCGTCACGGACATCATGCAGGCGATCGAGGCGGACTACGGCATCCCGGCGCCGGACATCGACTACACCACGCAGGACGCGCTCGAGTACGGCAACGTCCACACGTCCCACCCCTACAAGGACGGTGACACCCCTGGTCAGGCGTACTTCCCGCACTTCCGCGGCGCACGTCTGGACGACGCCAAGCAGTGCGTCGACTTCCGCGGGGTCGGCGGCGGTGTGCACGGCTACCGGGCGATGATCGGCCACAAGTCCGTCAACGACAACGTCAAGGCGTGGGTGGACCAGGTCAACAACGACCTGGAGACCAACCACACCGTGCGGCGGTTCGCCGGGGACGTCTACTCGATGTTCTTCAAGAACACCGGGAAGTGGAACAACAACATGTTCGGCTCCATGATCGGCAACGCCCCGCCGATCTGGCAGGACATCGCCGCGGCCTTCTGCGCCGACGGCTCCGTGAAGCCGACTCACCTGGAGAAGAACAAGGACGCCAACCCGTCCGACGGCATCGTCTTCCAGTCGTACATGCCGGACCTCTATCTGTACGTGGACGACCGGCTGACCGACAACCTCGGCCGGAAGTCGAACCACCGCATCAGCGGCGGCGACTGGCGGAACTTCTCCAACTTCCCCGCCACCGCGCCGAACGGCAACGCCTTCGCCTCCTGCTCCGCCTACCACCGGGGCAGCGGCGGCAATCCGTGGGGCGTGGACGCCCCCGTTCCGTTCCTTGGGGACGGGCCGGGGAACCGTCCGGGCAGTGTGGTGCACTGTGACGAGCCGGCGAACAAGTTCACCGAGAACCTCACCCGGTGACCCGGAGTGGGTGAGTGAGCGTATGACCGCCGACTGATCCGATGCACGAAGAGAGGGGACGGACCGGCCCGCACCGGCCGGCCCGTCCCCCCTCCGCACGTTTATGGAGAAATCCTCATGGGCTTTCTGTACTTGGCCTTCTTCGCCGCGTTCCTCTACCTGGTGCCCGTGGCCCTGCTCTGCAGGAAGGTCGCGATCAAGACAACGGCGAAGATGGGCTGGACCATGGCTTTCCTGTTGATCGTCTTCCCCGTCGTCCTGCTGGTCATCGGCGGCGTGGTGGACGCGAAGGGAGCCGCGTCGTAGGCATCTGCCGCATCACGCACAGAGGGAGCACGGCATGCGCATTCCTGGCCCCGAACCGAGGGTGGACGACGGGGTGGGAGCCTCCAAAACCGCCACGCACTCCACATGGTGCGTACGCAGATCGGAAGTCTGGTCCGTGACTGGTCCGGGAGGCACAACTGAGTGGTTCCATATCGCACCTAGCGTGATTTTCCTGTGTCGATGGGTGACGCGTCGCGGAATTGGATCTTGTAGGAGTGCGGGCACTTCGGCCATCTTGATCGGGCGTGATCACACACCTTGAAATGGGTGCCCATGCCGTGCGGCAAGCTCTTGTTCGCCAACGGTCGCCGATTCCCGTGGCCCGATGCTGGCGATTTGCTGACCGTCCGAGGATTGAGGCGCCTCTGACCTGTGGGAAGTCACCAAGTACTCTCGATGTGGTGGAACTTCATCGGCCGCAGCCATGAGGACCTCGTCGAGGTCCGACAGGCGTGGGAAGCGGCGTCCTATCGCTTCGGCGACGTCGACGGCTACCCCGGTGCCCGCCCTCCCCAACGCCACCATCGCTCCGCGCAAGACCCCGGCGCGTGCCTGACACCTTCCTCTGACGCTTCCCTGAAAGGCAGTACGACGATGACGCAGCCCGAAATGACCCCGACCGTCCGACGCGTGGACGCCAGGCACCGTTACGAGATCGTCGTCGACGGCGAGAGCGCGGGCTTCACCGCGTACCGTGACCGCGACGACCGGCGCGTGTTCTTCCACACCGAGATCGACGACGCCCACGCCGGGCAGGGCCTGGCCTCGATCCTCGTACGGGAGGCGCTGGAGGACGTGCGGAGCGCGGGCCTGCGCGCCGTGCCCGTCTGCCCCTACGTGGCGAAGTTCCTCAAGAAGCACGAGGAGTTCGCCGACCTCGCGGACACGGTGACCCCCGAGGTACTGGAGTGGCTGGACAGTGTGCTGAAGCGCTGAGGCGTGGACGGGCTTCGAGAGCCCGTCCACGAGGGCTCCGTCTCCGTCGTTCAGGCCGTGGGCACGCGGTCCAGGAATCCGTGGACGGTGCGGATCCGGCCGTCGTCGGCCAGCGTGATGACGTCGAACCCGGCGACGGGCGCGGACCCGTCCGCGGTCGACACGAGCTCCCACGTGAAGCGCGCGATGTCGTGGTGCCCGTCGACCGCGCCGGTCCGGCGGAACTCGAAGCCGGGGAACTGCTCGTGGGCCCCGTTGATGACGGCGGCGACGCCCTCGTATCCGGAGACGTCGGCGAGCGGGTCCGTGTAGCTGCCGTCCTCGGTCCACGCGGCGGCCACGGCCTTGGAGATGTCCTCGCCGCCCTCCGCGTTCCAGGCCTCGAAGTAGCGGGCGACGGCGGTCTCGTAAGCGGCGGTGTCGTGTGTGGTCATGGCGGAACGGCCTCCTGTGAGGTGGTGGTTGCCCTGCGGGGTGATGACCCAAGACTGCCGCTCGGCCGCGTGGTGGTCGATTACGTCCGGAGTAATGGCCCGCACCAGTGCACCGATGCGTGGTTTGGCTTGGCCTACGCCCACTCCGCTGCCGCTGCCGCTGGAGCGGACCGGTGAGCGGGGGCCTGCCGCCGCTGCGGGACCGGTACCTTGCCATGGGCTTCATCGTCGTCATGTATGCGCTGATCGGAGCCGTGGTGGCCGGCTTGCTCGGCGTGGGTCTCTCGCACAGCGAGGTCGGGGCAGGCGTGGCATCTCTCGCGGGCGGGGCCCTGGGAGGCGCCTTCGCCGTGTGGCGTATCCGACGCGGCTCCGAGGGTGCGCCTGCCGGCGACGGGGGCAGTGAGAGCGTGTGCGGTCGGCCCTCGCCCTCGTCGCGCTCGACGCAGTGCTTGAATGGACCGTCGTTCTGGTTGAGCAAGGAGAAACACTGTGCCTTTGGTGTCTGTCGTGATGCCCGTGTACAACTCGGTCACCACGCTCGGCGCAGCTGTCCGGTCGGTACTCACACAGACCCACAGCGACGTGGAGCTGCTGGTCACGGATGATCAGTCGTCCGACGGCTCCATGGACATGCTGATGGATCTCGCCCGGCAGGACGAGCGAGTCCTGCCGAAACAGGCGCCCGAGCGGGGCGGCGCCGGCCGGGCGCGTAATCTCGCGATCGAGCGGGCCCGGGGTGACTACGTCGCCTTCCTCGACAGCGACGACATGTGGCTGCCGGAGAAGGCCGAGCGGCAGGTCGCCTTCGCCCGGGAGGGCAGCGCGCCGCTGACGTTCACCTCGTACTTCAAGATGGACGCCGACTACGCGGGCGAGAGCACCGACTTCGTTCCGAACGGCCGCATTGTTCGCGCGCGCGAGCACGTGGACTACCGCGCGATGCTGGTCCGGGACCACATCGGTGCCCTGACCGCCATGTACGACCGCAACGCCCTGGGCACGAGGCTCATGCCCGAGATGCGCAAGCGGCAGGACTACGCGCTGTGGTTGTCGATCATGCGTGACGGTGCCGACGCCCGGGGCCTGACCGAGCCGCTCGCGGTGTACCGGGCGCACCAGGCGGACTCGCTGTCCTCCAACAAGCTGTCCCTCGTTCCCTACAACTGGGATCTGTACCGGCGGCACGAAGGCCTGTCGGTCCCGCGTTCGACGCGGGCGCTTGCCGGTGCGGTGTGGCAGTCGCTGCGCAACTCCCGGATCTAGGGCCTGTGTCGGAAGTCCCGTCGTCCGCCCGGAGGGCGTCGCGGGGCAGGCGGGACTTCCGACACAGGCCTTAGGGCTCGGCGCGGAAGCAGCGGCGGCGTCCGCGCGGACGGGGCTCGTGCACCGGCTCGCGCACCATGCGGGTGACATCGGCACGGGAGAATGTCACGTATGACATCTTTCTTCCGTTCCCCGTCGGTGTCGCGCCGCCCGGTTCCCAGGGCGGTCGCACTGGTCGGCGCGGCAGCGGCCGCCGTCGGCGTGGCGGCGGCGTGCACGCCCGACGCGGTCCCGGCCGCCGAGCCCAACGTCTGGGGCATCTCGTACGAGACGCCGAAGCGGGGGAGTGGTGCGGAGGCGGACTTCCTGCGCGAGCGGCGCGTCCTGGAAGGGGTGCGGAGCTCGCTGGCCAAGCAGGTTCGGCTGCCGGGCGGCGTGAGGATGACGGCGAAGTCCTGCAAGGACGCCGAGGCCGAGTACGACCCTGAGACGGGGCGGATCGTCGTCTGCTACGAGTTCGTCGCCGAGACGCGCGAGCTGTTCCACGACGAGGGCCGGTCGGACGTCGACGAGCGGGTCGAGGGCGCGCTGCGCGAGACGCTGTACCACGAGGGTGCGCACGCGCTGATGGACAAGTGGGAGCTGCCTTTCGTCGGGCGGGAGGAGGACGTCGCCGACCAGTTCGCCGCGTACCAGCTCGTACGGCAGGGCGCGCGAGGCCGGCGGGACCTCGCCGCCGTGGCCGACGCATACCGGCTGTACGCCGCGGACGACGATCCGGAGGACCTCGACTATTCCGACGAGCACTCCCCGGACGCGGCCCGCGCGGCCAACTACCGGTGCTGGCTGTACGGAGCCCATCCCGACACCCACGAGCGCCTCGTCGACGACACCATCCTCACCCGCGACCGGAGCGAGGGGTGCGAGGAGGAGTGGGAGGCACTCCGGCGCGGCTGGGAGCATCTGTTGAAGCCGTATCGGAGTTAGCGCGGAGCGCGTCGTGAACGGGGCGGTACATGTACCTGCGCTGGGGGGGGGCGTCAGTGCGGGACAGTCGGTGAGACGGCAGCTGCGAGGGACTGGCTGCTCGGCGCGGACGGCGCTTCGGGGGAACCATGGAAGTGACCGTCGGGACGCATGTCTACACGGTGTCGTTGTGGTGGGCGGCGGTGGTGGTCTGGCTTGCCGTGTCCACCGTGCTCCTCGTGCGGGAACTGATGGAGAAGGCCCAAGAAGAACGCCGCAGTCGGCAGCGTTCGCGTCAGTCCGCGGAGGACTTCTTCCGGCGGTATGGCACCGTCCAGGGAACGCCCCGCCAGTCCGTCGCCATCCGGCCATGGACGGTGGTGACACCGGGGGCGCTTCTCCTCCAGCACCGCCGCCATCACCGCCGCGCAGCGAGACCAACCCCTGGCGCCTGCGCCTCTCGGTGACGGCGGAGATCGCGGGAATCCTCGGGCTGTTCGTCGCCCTGGTCGTCGCGCCGCAGCCCCATCCGGCGTCCGCCGAGTCGCGCCGCACTGCCAGGACCCATAAACCGGAATCATGAGCGAGAGCGAGAGTGAAAGCGATGCGCAGAGCGAGCAGATCTTCAAGCCCGGCGAGATCGTGCCCGAGTCCGGTATCTACGAGTGTGAGTGCGGCCAGCACCACCGGTATAGCACCGACGTGCGAGGTCACCGGTTCCCGCCCCCGCACCAGGGATGCACCGGGACCGGCTGGAAGCTCGTGACCGTCGCTCACGACTGACCCGAGCGCGTGGCTGCGCGGCGTCGCCGGCCTCGGACCTACGGGGTCTTGCCGGCGTTGGCCTTCTCCAAGCGGTCGGCAAGTATGGAAGACAGGCCGAGGATGCGGCTGTGTCGCTGGGCGGTCGGATCATCCATCTGGTGTGCCAGGCCGATGAAGGCGCCGTGACGGAAGAGCAGCGAGCGGTTGAGCTCTGTTGGATCGCTCGTTCGGTCCATGCTGAACCCTTGGCTCTCCTCACCCCTCCGTTCCAGCTCCACCTTGACGAACGTAGGCACGCGGACCTCCTCGATGTCCTCCACGATGTCGGTGTACGCCCGATGGGCGGCGTCGGCATCCGGGAACGCCAAGACCAGGAACTCGGCCCGGTTCTCGCCCTCGTTCTCACCCCTGCCGAAATCCACCGCGCCGACCGCGGCGGCATTCTCCTCGCACTCAGGTGCTGCCTCGCAGAGGGGGAGACCGGCCGCGGACGTCCTGACCTTGGGCGTCCCGACCCAGGGATACTCCCGGGCATCCATGCTGCTCCGGTCCGGAAGGATCTGGCGGACAGTCTCGGCGGTGGGTGGCAGAGCGGTGGCGCGGTCGGCAGAGCGTGCCGATTCGGGGCCGGGCGGCGCGTTGCGCGGTGAAGCGTCCGCGTTGTCGAACAGCCGCACACCCCCGTAGGCGGAAAGCACGATCACCAGTAGCGCCAGGAGGATGCCCGCGCCGAGGGAGAGCCGCCCGGCAGGGGTGTTGTTGATGGTCAGCGGACCGAGCGCGATCTGGCTGCGCGACACCTTGCTGCCGGTCAGGACGACACTGCCGATGTGCTGCTGTGAGGTGTGCTGCTGTGAGGTGTGCCCCTGTGCGGTGTGTTCCCGTGCGGTGTGTTCCTGTGAGGATGCGTGCAAGAGCACCGCGAGCCGCCCGGCGAACTCGGGATCGCCGCTGATCTCCTCGGCGAGGACAGCTCGTACCTTGCTGCTGACCTCGGGGTCGTCTGGTGCGTGGGCCAGCTCGTCGAGTGCGGACCGCCCGCGATCGGAACGGCTGAGCCGGCCGCGTACGAGATCCGACGCCGCCGTATGGGCGGCGCCCGGCGGCGCGACGGACAGAGCTTGCGCAGCCATCGCCGCCAGGTCGGGTGCATCCACACTGACCCCCCATGCCCTCCCGGTACCCATGCCGTCCGGGTCTCACCATTATGGTCATGGCCGCGTCAGTGGGTAGGCGCTCTCGTAAGTCGGACCGGGGCGCGGTGGAACGTGCGGCGCCGGACCGGCGTCGGCGGGGTGACGTCACGCGGGGTCGGCGAGTGGCGGGTGTTCGAGCACGCGGGGCCTGTACTCGACGAGCTGGATGCGACCGTCGAAGGTGCGGTGGTCGGTCATCTCGAGGGCGACGTCCGGATAGCCGTCGTAGATGCGCTCTTCACCCGTGGCCCCGGTGATCACCGGGAACATCACGACCCGGAAGCGGTCGACGAGCCCGGCCCGTAGCAGGGACCGGCACAGGCTGAGGCTGCCGATCGTGCTGAGGAGCCCCGAGCCGTTCGACTTCATGGTGCGGACCGTCTCGACGGCGTCGTCGCGGACGAGCGTGGAGTTGGCCCAGGTCAGCGGCTCCTCGAGCGAGGAGGAGAACACCACCTTGGACGCCTGCGTGAGCTCGTCGACGGACGCCTCTTCCTCGGGCCTGAACTCGTCCTGGCCCTTCGGGACCTCACCTGCGGCGAAGCCCGACATCAAGCGGTAGGTGTTCGCTCCCATCAGGTACGTGACCTCGGGCTGTTCGCCCAGCCAGGCGAGGTACTCCGGCCCCTCGAGGCCCCAGAACCCGGGCCATCCCTCGCCCGATGCGTAGCCGTCGAGGGAGGTGATGAAGTCGACGAGAAGTTCCGACATGGCGGTGTCCTTTCCTAGGTGTCACGAGCTTGGACCGGTCGGGAGCCGCAAACTCACCGGCCACGCCGTTGGATTTCCGTCAGCTCACTCCCAGACGCCGCCGTGACCACCGGATCAGCGTGTGCGTGCGTGTTCCGGGGCGGTGGCCCGGTGGTCCCCCCCGCGACATCATGTCGATCACCGTGCCACGGGGAAGCCGCCTGGAGAAGCGGGCGGAGGACGCGGAGGGCTGACTCCCGCGCGGCGGGCGGACCCGACTCGATTCGGGCGAGACGTGTCATGAAAGCGCTGGATGCGGGCAGCGGATCTAGGGCGGTAGACGTGGATGCGTTGCGTGAGTGCTTGGACACCAACCAAGAGCGCGCCCCCGGTGCGGAACAAGGACCTTGTGAACCGCGACCGCAGCCCGTAACTGCGGGCCCGTGCCCGCCGTGATCTTGCTACTTCGACTGAGTGGAGCCATCGTCCGTGTCACCCACCGGCATGCCGGCGTCGTCCGTCCCCGGCAGCAGCGCGAACCATGCGGTGATAGCCGCCCCGGGGTGGCTGGGGGACCACGCCGACATCGTCATCGGCATCCCCTTGCGCATTCTGCTCATCGTCGTGGGGGCGATGATTGTCCGGGCGCTGGCCAAGAAGGCCATCACCCGCGTGGTGCAGCGCATCCTCCAACCGCCCGAGCAGACCGGCGAAGCACGCCGCACCAGCCGCGGTCCGGCCGTGCTGCACCGCGACCGCAGCCGGGCCAAGGAACGCAGGGAGCAGCGTGCCCGCACCATCGGCTCGGTGCTCAGCAGCATCGTCACCGTAGTAGTGGGTGTCATGGCGACAGCCATGCTTCTCGACCAGGTCGGCATCGCCCTCGGCCCGCTGCTGGCGAGCGCCGGTGTGGTGGGCCTGGCCATCGGTTTCGGCGCCCAGAATCTCGTGGCGGACTACCTGTCCGGCATGCTGATCATGCTGGAGGACCAGTACGGCGTCGGCGACTCGGTGGATCTGGGCGAGGCGGTCGGCGAGGTGGAGCACGTCGGCCTGCGGCTCACCCAGGTCCGTGACCTCAACGGTGGCCTGTGGCACATCCGCAACGGGGAGATCCTGCGCGTGCGCAACGACAGCCAGGAGTGGGCCCGAGCCGTCCTGGACGTCTCGGTGGCCTATGAGTGCAACCTCGACACCGTGTACCGCGTGCTGGAAGAAGCGGGACGCGACATGCGCGAGGACCCGAAGTTCGCACCGGCTCTGCTGGAGGACCCTTCCGTGTGGGGAGTGCAGTCCCTGGAGCCGGACGGCGTCGTGGTCCGGGTGGCCGTGAAGACAGCGCCTTTGCAGCAGTGGGCTGTGACCCGCGAGCTGCGTCGGCGGGTGAAGGAAGCGTTGGACGCCGCGGGCATCGACATTCCCTTCCAGCAGCGCACGGTCTGGATTCGCAGCGACAACGACAACGACAACGGCGAGAACGGTGACGGCAGTGACACCGCGGGTGCGGGTGGCCGGGCCCCTGTAGTGCGGTGACTACGCCGCGCCCCGGGGGGGGGGCTTTGACGCCCGGCCCTTCTTACCTACTCCGCGGCTGGTGTCTGAGCTGGATCTCCAGGGCCGGGAGGGCCCGCGGCCGCCAGCCGAGTGCCGCGAGGGATGATCTGCGGGTGACTTCACCGGTGGATGACGTGCGTACGAGTGCCGATTGGATGGCTGCCGCGCTCGACAGTTCGGGTTATCAGGCCGATTTCTCCCCGCACAGCCTGCGGGCCGTCGAGCGTTTCATGACGGAGCAGAGCAGCTCCGGCCGGGCGGCGGCCAACGGTCTGTTGGCCACCGGTCTGGGAGCTCGTCTGTTCGGCCTGGGCTGCTACGTGGGCGAGACGATCCGGCTCAGCCTCGGTGGCGTCTGGGCCGGGGGCGATGCGGACCCGGCGAGCGAGAGCGACGTCGCGGTCCGGCTGAGCGGCGGATCGGTCATCTGGCCGGTCCAGCGAGTGGTCAAGCGGTTCCAGAACGGGCCCGAGGACAGCCTCGTCGTGTACGGGGTATCCCTCGGCTTGGATCTGCGACCGCACGCGGCGCCGCCGGGTGATGCGAAGCCACGCATGGGCTTGTTCCGACGCCGCGGAGACTGAAGCAGGGCCCGCCCGGCCGGGACGGATCCCCGCGTCAACTCACGGTTGACCGTGGCCCTCGTGGTTTCCGCTGCCGGCGTCGAACGCTGCGATGTTGCGGGCGACCCAGCTCTCGAAGGAGTGCGGGGCGCGGCCGAGGACTCGTTCGACGTCCGGGCTGATCCGGAGTTCCGCGGGGTTCGGGGCTGCGATGATGTCCAGGGTGTCGTCGGCGAGTTCCGGCGGCACGAACTGGGTCATCCCCGCCTTGGCCTCCTCGCGGGTGAGTTCGTGGAAGCGCACCGGCGAGCCGAGTGCGGCAGCGATGGCCGCCGTCTGCTCGCGTGGCGTGATCACCTCGGGGCCGGTGAGTTCGTAGATCTCGCCGGTGTGCCGGTCGCCCCGCAGGCAGGCGGCCGCGACCTCGGCGATGTCCGTCGGGTCGACGACCGGAACCCCGACGTCGCCGAAGGGTGCGGCGGCCGTCCCTTGCGTACGGACGGACTCCGCCCAGGCCAGGGCGTTGGAGGCGAAGCCGCCGGGACGCAGGACGGCCCAGTCGAGGCCGGACCGCCGCAGCGCGTCCTCTACCCCTCGCATCGCGATTCGCGTCCGGCCGAGCGGCCTGGTCGCCACGCCTTGCGAAGACAGCAGGACGACCCGGCGTACCCCGTGGGCCGCCGCCAGGTCGATGATGTCGGTCGGCCTGGCGTCCGGGGCGTGCAGGTCGCCGGACAGCAGGAGGAAGAGCGCCTTCGCACCGTCCAACGCGGGTACGAGGGTGGACGGTTCGGCCAGGTCGGCCGCCACGTGCGTGACTCCGTCCGGCATCACCGCGGCGTGCCGCGAAACCGCCGTCACCCGCTCGCCCGCCTCGGCCAGAGCCCGCGTCAAAGGCCGACCCACGTTCCCGGTAGCTCCGGTCACCACGATCATTTTCTGCTCCTGGTTCGTTGTGCGCTGAGGCAGTTGACGCTAGGAGCAGGACTTACTTTTCGTAAGGACATACCCAGAGGTAAGCTCCGGACATGAGTGAAGGCGTGCAGCTGACACAGGCCGAGACAGGCACTCGGTATGAGGTGTTTCACACTGACTGCCCCGCGCGAGACGTGGTCGACCACGTGACCAGCAAATGGGGTGTCTGGGTGCTGATCGCTCTACGCAACAACGAACTTCGGTTCTACGAGCTGCGCGACAGCATCCGCGGCATCAGCGAGAAGATGCTCGCCCAGGCCCTGCGCGCGCTGGTCCAGGACGGCCTGGTCTGGCGCAGGGTGGAGCCGACTACACCGCCCCAAGTGACGTACGGGCTGACAGAGTTCGGTCAGGATGTCGGTGAGCCGCTGACGGACTTGTTGGACCGGATCACAGAGCGGCTGCCGACGCGCGGCGAGGAGTAGTGCGGCAGAGGGATGGTGCGGTAGCGGACGGACCAGTCCGACGGCTCTGGCGAGGGGCTCCGGAGGATGTCCGTCCGGCGCCTCGCGGTGGTCGTGCCCGCGCCGCATCCTCTACGACGCCGCGTAGGAGCGCCGGGAGCTCGGTTCCTGGGAGTGCGAGCACGGTTGGCCGGTCCGGCTCTGAGGTAGGCGCATGCGATGAGCCAGATCCCGCGTCATGCGCTGCGCCAGGCAGCTGCGCCATTCGATGTCGGGGTAGCAGGTGCGCAAGTGCGATACGGCGCGGGTTCCCAGGCCACTGTCCTGCAGAGCCGCGTCGACGTGGATCTCGTCGATGACGCCGCTCGCGCACCGTTTGCACACGCGGTAGGTCAGATGGCCCACGATGCGGCGGCTGTGGACCAGCAGCAGGCTGTCCGCGCGGGCCTCAAGAGCGGGGGAGTGGAGGATCTCGATGTGTCGGTAGGCGAGGAGGCGGCGGCGGAGCCTGCCGCGGCGGCGGTTCGAGCGGGCGTGCCGGGCTGTCTTGCGCCGCTGGATCATGCGTGCGGCCGAGTCCGGAACCATCCGTGTGGGTGTCTCGGGCATGCATGACCGGTTACCCCTGCCGTGCGGAGTCAATCGGTCGTGCTGCCCGAGACGTGTGTGCACGTGCGGGACGGACAGGGTGGGGCGCCGCGACGCGATGCGCCGGTGGTGGTACGTCGGTGCCAGGGTGGTGCCGACGCCCCCCGGCGCATACCGGGCCACAGCGCTTGACTGCCTCAGTGCTTGACGGGCCTCGGCGCTCGATCGGACATCAGCGGCGCGGCTCGATCTTCAGGTCGCCGCTGTTCATCGTGCGACCTCTGTCGGCGGCGAGGAAGTCGTGCGGGAAGCTGAGACCGATGGCGCTGGCCTCTTCGACGATCCGGTGGTGCGGCCGGACGGCCTGGTGGTGCGAGTGGACGGCCCGGCGGTGCGGCCGCTCCCTCGGCGGCCGAGGTGGAAGCGGAAGCGCTGCGACGGGAGAACGCGCAGCTGCGGCAGGCTCTGGTCTGCCGGCCGGTGATCGATCAGGCGCGGCGTGCTGATGGCGGCCGGGGGGTGCAGCGCCGAAGAGGCCTGGGAGGTGTTGGTGGAGATCTCCCAGCGCTCGAACACCAAGTTGCGGCAAGTCGCGGAGATGGTGGTGGCCAGTACGTCCGGCGATCACCTGCCCGATTCCGTGGCCCTACAGCTCCCGGGGCTTCGGCGGTTCGGCATCGGTCGGGCCGCCGAACGGTGAGGCGGTCGGCGCGGCGCTGACAGTCTCCGCTGGCGGGTGCCCCGGCGTGCGTGGGGCCCGTCGGCGGGTGAGGCTGGCCGTATGGCTGAACCGCTGCCCGTCGTCGTCTCTCCGCCCTCACCGACCGGCGGGCGTCGCGTCCGCGTGGACGGCGAGATCCTGGGACTGGCCCACGGCGTCAACGACGTCGTGGAGTTCCTGCGTCGGGCCGGCATCGAGGAGGCCGACGCCCACATGGTGGAGACGTCGATGTTCATCGACTGGAAGGGCGGTGGCCCCGAGGTGTGGTCACGCACCCCGGACGGCGGCCCCGACCCCGCCTGACCAGTGCGGCCCTGGACTCCTCGGGTGCGGGTTTCGGGCCCGGTGCTCGACGGTCGCGCGCCGTTCTCATCGGCTTCTCATCCTCAGGGGGCGATGTGAACACGGACGAAAGGTCCGAGGTGTGAGGATCGAAGGGCGGGGTGGCACGGCCGGCCCGGAGCAGCACCTCGACCTCGACCCATGCCTCGGAGACGCCCATGCAGAAGCCCATAGCCTTCGCCGTCTTCGCGCTGATCACTCTCGCCACCCTCGGTACGACCACCGCCGTCGCGAACGCGTCGACCTCCGTGAGCGAGGGGCGCGGCCACACCGTCGAACGCCTGGCAGACAGGACCGCTGACGGGTGCACGATGGGCAGCACGTGACGGTGGTCGCCGTCGGCCGTCTTCTCGGTCGCCAAGGGCAGGTCGCGGCCCTGCTCCAGTGAGACGAGCCGCGTTGGTGAAGTAGGCCTGCTCCTCGTCGAGCCCCGCTTCGCCGAGCGCGGAGCAGCCGCGGCAGTCTCGGCCAGCGGCCAGCGGCCAGCGGCGAGCGGCGAGCGGCGGGCGGACGCGGGCAGGGCCGGCACGCCGTGGCCGTCAAACCCCGGCAAAACCGGACGATCACTTGTTTCCTCCCCCGTTCGGGCGGTTACCCGGCTCTCGGAGCGATCGCGGAAGCGATGGCGGACCGGCAGCCCGACCCCGGCCGGTCACCGGGCGCCGCCATCACCCGCTCTCTGAGGTTCCGGTTGTCGGAGGACGTGACAGAGGAGTGAATGCATTCATGGGCCGAGTGCCCCGAAGAGCTCACTCCCCGGGTCGGCGCGGCGACGACCACCGGCGTCCTGGCACGCACTGACCTGGTAACCCGCACGCCCGACGGAACCTCGTAACCCGCACGCCCGACAGAAAGGCCACCCCGTGTCCACCAAGGTCTCCGATTACATCCTTCAGCGGCTGCGCGAGTGGGATGTCGAGCGAGTCTTCGCCTACGCCGGGGACGGCATCAACGGTCTCCTCGCCGCCTGGGGACGAGCGGACAACAAGCCCCAGTTCATCCAGTCCCGGCACGAGGAGATGTCCGCCTTCGAGGCAGTCGGCTACGCCAAGTTCTCCGGCAAGGTCGGCGTGTGCGCGGCCACCTCCGGTCCGGGCGCCATCCACCTTCTGAACGGCCTCTACGACGCCAAGCTCGACCACGTCCCCGTCGTCGCGATCGTCGGCCAGACGAACCGCAGCGCCATGGGCGGCTCCTACCAGCAGGAAGTCGACCTCCTGAGCCTCTACAAGGACGTCGCCTCGGACTTCTGCGAGATGGTGACCGTCCCCGAACAGCTCCCCAACGTCATCGACCGGGCCATGCGCACCGCCTACGCCCGCCGCACGGTGACCGCGATCATCGTCCCCGCGGACGTGCAGGAACTCGACTACACCCCACCCACCCACGCCTTCAAGATGGTGCCCTCCAGCATCGGCATGGCCCAGTACGCGCCCGTGCCGACCGCCGACGATCTCACCCGGGCGGCCGAGGTGCTGAACGCGGGGGAGAAGGTCGCCGTCCTCATCGGCCAGGGCGCCCGCTCCGCGCGCGCCGAGGTGGAGCAGATCGCCGACGTCTTGGGCGCCGGCGTCGCGAAGGCGCTGCTCGGCAAGGACGCGCTGCCCGACGACCTGCCGTACGTGACCGGATCCATCGGGCTCCTCGGCACCCGGCCCTCGTACGAGCTGATGCAGGAGTGCGACACGCTGCTCGTGATCGGCTCCAGCTTCCCGTACGCCCAGTTCCTGCCGGATTTCGACCAGGCGCGGGCGGTGCAGATCGACATCGATCCGCACATGATCGGCCTCCGGTACCCGTTTGAGGTCAACCTGGTCGGTGACGCCAAGGAGACGCTCAAGGCGCTGCTGCCGCAGCTGAAGAAAAAGAAGCACGGCTCCTGGCGGAAGAAGATCGAGAAGGACACGGCCCGCTGGTGGGAGGTGATGCAACGACGTGCGGCGGTGGAGGCGGATCCCATCAACCCCGAGTACGTCGTGCACGCCCTGGACGCGCTGCTGCCCCACGACGCGATCATCGCCGCGGACTCCGGCTCCGCGGCCAACTGGTACGCCCGGCACCTTCGCATGCGCGGCACCATGCGCGGTTCCCTGTCCGGGACCCTCGCCACCATGGGGCCCGGCGTGCCGTACGTGATCGGCGCCAAGTTCGCCCACCCCGAGCGCCCCGCCATCGCCCTCGTGGGCGACGGCGCCATGCAGATGAACGGGCTCGGCGAACTGATCACGGTCGCCAAGTACTGGCAGGAGTGGCAGGACCCGCGGCTCGTGGTGGCCGTGCTCAACAACCAGGACCTCAACCAGGTCACCTGGGAGATGCGGGCCATGTCCGGCGCCCCGCAGTTCCTGCCCTCGCAGGCGCTGCCCGACGTGCCCTACGCCGACTTCGCCCGGTCCATCGGACTGGACGGCGTACGGGTGGAGAAGCCGGCCGACGTGGCATCGGCCTGGCATCGCGCGCTCGGCTCCGACCGGCCCTTCGTCATCGACTTCCGCACGGACCCCGACGTACCGCCGATCCCGCCGCACGCCGACCTCGACCAGATCGAAGCCGCCGCGTCGGCCGTCCTCAAGGGCGACAGCGACCGGGTCGGCATCATCAAGCAGGGCCTCAAGGCCAAGGTGCAGGAGATGCTGCCGGGCCGCGGTTCGGGCGGCGGCTCCGGAGCGCCGAAGGGCACAGACGGCAAGTGAACCCCGCAGTGTGCCCGCCCCGACGCGGGCCTGCTCACGGATAGGGGCTGTCACCAGCCGGTGAACAGCAGATGGTTGATGAGCAAGGCGAGGGCGGCCTGGGCCGTGAGCCAGGCGCGGGGGTGGGTGAGGAACGCGCCGGCCGGCAGCAGCCACAGGGCGAACGGCAGCCAGATGCGTTCCGTTTCCGCCTTGCTCATCCCGGAGAGGTCCGCGACGAGCAGCGCCGACAGGGCGGCGAGGACGAGCAGGGCAAGGCGCTGGGCGGCGGCGTGGTCCGGGCCGTCGCTGGGCTCGTCGGCTCGGGGCAGGACGTGTGCGCGTCCCCGGAAGAGGGTCACCACGGCCCGGCGCAGGCCCGCCACCGTGGCGAGACCCACGACGAGCACGGTGCAGGCGAGGTTGGCCCAGACCCAGTAGCCGTAGGGGCGGATGCCGCCCGCGCCTTGGTAGTAGCGCTCGACGAGCAGTCGGTACGCCTCCCACCAGTTGAACCCCGCGAACGTGAAGAGGAGCGGGACGACGGCGAAGCCGGCCAGGAACAGGGAAGGGGCGAGTGTCGTCCGCAGGCGGGTGCGTGGGCCGCTGCGCGATGACCGGCGCCGGGCGCCCAGCACCAGCACGGCTGCCGCGACGAGCGCGAACAGCGTGAGGCCGTACGACAGGTAGCAGGTGAGGCCGAACAGCAGGCCCGAGGCGGGCGCGGTGAGACGCGGTCGGCGACCCGTCACCGCCAGGGCGAGCAGGGCCACGGCCCAGCCCGCGACCGCCGCGAAGTAGCCGTCCGCCGAAGTGCCCATCCACACCGCCGCGGGGGACAGGACCAGGAACGGCGCGGCCCGTCGCGCCAGGCCCTCCCCGGCCAGCGCCCGCACCGTCACCAGGACGGCCGCGCACGCCGTGGCGCCCACGGCGATGCACCACGCTCCCGCCCAGGCACCGCCGCCCAGACCCGCCCGGTCGAGCAGGACGAATGTGAGCGTCGAGGCCGGCGGATGCCCGGCGACGTGCGCCGGCCAGGGGTCGGGGGAGTCGATCAGGATGTGCCGGGTGAAGTCCCGCAGCGTGCCGGGGATGTCGCCGAAGCGGTCGATGACCTGCAGATACTCGTACTTCGTGGTCAGGCGCTCGGTGATGCCGCGCTGCCGGCCGTCGATCAGCGCGAGCGAACACGTCCAGGCGGCCGCGGCGCCCCAGGCCGCGCCCAGCAGCGTGCGCCATCCCAAGCGGGCGGCGAGCCGCGGGCCGTACCCGACGACGGCGAGCGCGACGAGCAGCGCGGCGGGCGTTCCGGGGCCGAGGTGCGGTTCCCAACGGGCGTACAGAGGAGGCCAGTTGACGTGCAGGGTGCCGTCGGAGTTCTCGATGGCGGTGCCGAGCACTACGGCCGCCACGACGAGCAGAGCGGCGGCCAGGGCGGCACCCAGGTCGCGCAGAAGGTCACGGTTCACACCGGAACGCTAGGCCGGAGCCGCACGAACAGTGCCGATCACGGCCGTGACGTCAGCGTTTCGTCATGAGTCCTACCCGCTCTCAAGGGGTGGTCCCGGCCTACCGTCGGGGCATGCGCGACCAACCGCTCCCCTCGTCCCCCGGCTTCTGGCGCAGTCCCGTGCGCGGCCCCCGGTTCACCGCCGTGCTCGGCCTGGTTCTGCTCGGCGGCATCACCGTGCTGTTCGTGACGGGGCTGCTCTCGTACGCCGCTTACAACCCGGACCTCGCCGCGGTGAACGACAAGACCCCGGACAAGGGGCTGCTCGGCTTCTACCTCTTCTCCTGGCCGACCGACCCGCCCTGGCTCTACCGGCTCACCCAAGGCGTCCACGTCACGCTCGGGATCACCCTGATCCCCGTCCTGCTCGCGAAGCTCTGGTCGGTCGTGCCGAAACTGTTCGCACTGCCGCCCGCACGGTCCGTCGCCCACGCACTCGAACGCCTCTCGCTGCTCCTGCTGGTGGGCGGCGCGCTCTTCGAGTTCGTGACCGGCGTCCTGAACGTTCAGCTCGACTACCTCTTCCCCGGCTCCTTCTACCCGCTGCACTTCTACGGGGCGTGGGTGTTCTTCGCTGCCTTCGTCACGCACGTGGTGCTGCGTCTGCCCGAGGCCATGCGCCAGTTGCGTGCGCTCCGTGCGCAACGCGCGGTGCGTGCGGGGCGAGCGGGTGGTGGTGAAGCCCCGGAAGCACCGGCTGAAGAAGGGGTGTTGGTGTCGCCGGACCCCGCCGCACCCACGGTTTCCCGGCGCGGCGCCTTCGGGCTCGTCGGCGGCGGCTCGCTGCTCCTGCTCGCGACGACGGTCGGCCGCAGCTTCGACGGGCCGTTGCGCGAGACCGCCGTACTCGCGCCGCACGGCGGCAAGGACCCCGGCTCCGGACCCGGCGCGTTCCAGATCAACAAGACCGCCGCGTACGCGGGCATCCGCGAGCGCGACACGAGTGCGGAAGCCTGGCAGCTCGTCCTGGTCGGCCGCCGGGGCACGGTCCGGCTCAGCCGCACCCAGCTCCTGCGGCGCCCCCAGCACGGCTCCGCACTGCCCATCGCCTGCGTGGAAGGGTGGTCGACGTCGGACCAGTGGTGGCAGGGCGTGCGGCTGCGGGACCTCGCGGCGCTGGTCGGCCACGACGATCCGCCGGACGTACTCGTGGAGTCCCTGCAGCAGCGCGGCGCCTTCCGCCGTGCCGCGCTGCGCGCCAACCAGGTCGGCGACGCGCGCTCCCTGCTCGCCCTGGCCGTCAACGGCGTCGACCTGACCCCCGACCACGGCTACCCGGCGCGGATCATCGTGCCCGCCGCGCCCGGTGTGCTCAACACCAAGTGGGTGGCCCGCATGACGTTCGGAGACCTGTGATGAGCCGTCGCCCCACCCAGACAATTCCGTCAGCGGTACGTGGACGCCTGTGCCGCCCGCCGCTCGGGAGTCCGCTCCAACTCCTGCTCCTTGCAAGCTCGTTCGCGCTGGCCGGCTACGCGGGGGTGCGGCTCCTCGCCGACGACTGGCTCGGCGTGACGCTCTGGTTCGTCGGGGCGGCCCTCGTGCACGATCTGGTGCTGGTGCCCGTGTACGCGGCTCTCGACCGCGCCCTCGTGCGGGCGGCGGGCAGGCGCCGGGAGCGCGTCGTGTACGTACGCGTACCCGCCGCGCTCTCCGGGCTGCTGCTGCTCGTCTGGTTCCCGCTGATCAGCGGGTCCGCGTCCGAGCGCTACGCGTCCGCGACCGGCGTGTCCGGCGACGGCTTCCTGACCCGGTGGCTGCTGATCACCGCCGTGCTGTTCGCCAGCTCGGGGCTGCTCCTCGTACTGCGGCTGCGCAGCGCGACGAAGGAACGACCGTCCGCCGTCCACTGACCGCTGACACGCCAGCCCGCCCGCCCGGCGCGCCGCAGCAATGCGGGTGTGCCGAGGCGGGCCCACGGGAACGGCCGCTCGTACGCGGTCTCGTCCACGCCCTCGCGCGCGCCGTGGGGGCCGACGGCCGGGACCAGACGTACGTCGACGCGCTCGTCGATGTCGACGGACGCCGTCTCGGTGATCAACAGGCCACCGGGCGTGAGGAGTTCCGCGGCGCGTTCGAGCAGCGCGGACGGGTCACCGCCGATGCCGATGTTGCCGTCGAGGAGCAGAGCGGTCCCCCAGCGGCCCTCGCCGGGCAGCGGCTCGAAGACGGATCGGTGCAGCGCCTGGCCGCCGAGCCCCGTGGTGTGCGCGACGGCGGCCCGGCTGACGTCGATGCCCAGGGCGTGCCGGCCCCGGGCGGCCAGCGCGGCGACCAGCCGTCCTGGCCCGCACCCGATGTCGAGCACGGCCCCCTCGCAGCGCTCCAGTACGTCGAGATCCGTCGCGTCGGCGTGCGCGCACCAGCGCTCCACGTCCAACGGCAGCAGCCAACCGTCGGCGCGGCGCAGGAAGAGCGGGCCGCGCCCGGCTCGCAGCGCGTCGGCGTAGGGGTCGTCGCCCCAGGAAGGCGCGCAGACGTCGAGGAGATGACGGCCGGGTCCGGTGGAGGCTCGTACCGCCTCGTGCGCGGTGCTCATCGTCCGATGACCGTCCCGAGCCGCGCCAGCTCGGCCGCGAACCGGCCGTGCGGTGCGGCGTCGGCGACCGCGACCGCGTCGGCCGCCGTGTCCACGTCCCGCAGCCGCGGCAGATCGCGTACGCGCAGCCCGGCGGAGACGAGCCGCGCACGCTGTACGGCGCCCGTCGTGGACGTCGACATCGGTACGCCCCGCAGCAGTTCGGGATCCGGGTCGGCGAGCCCGAGCGCCCAGAACCCGCCGTCGTCCGCCGGCCCGAACCAGGCGTCACAGTCCGCGAAGTCCACGGTGAGCAGCTCCGGGCTGACCTGCGGGGTGTCCATGCCGATGAGGAGAGCGGGCCCCCAACAGCCGGCGAAAGCCGCGGCCAAGCGCTCGTCCAGGCCACCCGCGCACTGGGGCACGACCTCGAAGCCGGACGGCAGCCAGGGGCCGGGCGTCCCGTCGAGGACCAGGACGCGGCGCCGAGCGGGCGTTGCCGCCACGGCACGCAGGCTGTCCACGAGGGCGGCCTCGGCGAGGCGGGCGGCCTCGTGCGGGGAAAAGGGCGGGGTGAGCCGGGTCTTCACCCGCCCCGGCAGCGGCGCCTTGGCGATGACGAGGAGCGTGGTCACGGGGATTCCTCCCGGAGGAACTGGAAGAAGAGGGCAGGGGAGAGGAGGGGGGTGAGCTGAGCGCCGCGGCGCATCAGTCGCGCGGTGTCGGCGGGGTGGGCGGTGCCGTGGGGCGCCCGGCCGGTGTCGTCGGACTGCCCGGTGCCGTGGAGCCTGCCTGGGTCACTGGACCGGCCGGTGCTGTCGGGCCTGCGGGTGTCGACGGGGCGCCCGGCGCGGAGGGATCGGCCGAGGATGCGGTCGACTCTGCTTGCGGCGAGGGGCCAGCCGAAGTCGGCGGATCACCCGGTGCCGGCGGGCCGCCCGGCGCGGACGGATTGGCCGGTGATGCCGTCGGGTCTGCCTGCGCCGAGGGGTCAGCTGAAGCCGGCGGTTCACCCGGTGCCGACGGATCGGCCGAGGATGCGGCCGGCTCTGCCCGCGCCGAGGGACCAGCCGAAGCCGACTGGTCGCCTGGTGCCGACGCGCCGACCGGCGTCGACGGATGGGCCGATGGCGCCGTCGGATCTGCCTGAGCCGAGGGACCCGCTGAAGCCGACGGTTCGCCCGGTGTCGGCGGGCCGTCCGGCGCGGTCGGGTCGGCCGAGGACGCGGTCGGTTCTGCCTGCGCCGAGGGGCCAACCGATACCAACGGGCCTGCCGTTGCCGACGGGTCGCCCGGCGCCGACGGATGGGCCGAGGATGCGGTCGGCTCTGCCTGCGGCGAGGGGCCAGCCGAAGTCGGCGGATCACCCGGTGCCGGCGGGCCGCCCGCCGGGGACGGATCACCCGGTGTAGACGCGCCGCCCGCCGGGGACGGATCACCCGCCCCCGTCCCAGGCCGCTCCGCCAAGACCTGGCTCATGTCGCGTACCGCCTGCCACGTGCCGCGCCACGTGCCCGTCACCTTCGACGCGCCGGTGCGCGGCAGATACGGGACGTCGTGCTCGGTCACCCGCCAGCCCGCGTCCGACGCACGGACCACCATCTGGAGCGGGTAGCCGCTGCGCCGGTCGGTGAGGCCCAGGGACAGAAGCGGCTCGCGGCGGGCGGCGCGCAGCGGGCCGAGGTCGTGCAGGCGCAGTCCGGTCCGGCGGCGGAGCATACGGGCGAGGGCGAGGTTGCCCGCGCGGGCGTGCGGGGGCCATGCGCCGCGGGTCTGCGGACGGCGGCGGCCGAGTACCAGGTCGGCCTCGCCGGCGCGCACCTCGCGTACGAAGGGGACGAGCAGGGACGGATCGAGGGAGGCGTCGCAGTCGCAGAAGCACACGATGTCGGCGGTGGCGGCGGTCAGGCCGGCGTGGCACGCGGCCCCGAAGCCGCGGCGCGCCTCGTGGACCACCGTGGCGCCGAGACCGCGGGCGATCTCCGCGGAACCGTCGGTGGAGCCGTTGTCCACGACGAGGGCGCGCCAGCCGCGCGGGATGCGGGCCAGCACCCAAGGCAGGGCGTCCGCCTCGTCGAGACAGGGCAGCACCACGTCGACGTCAGGTCGCAGCGGCTCCGCCTCGGGGCGTGCGGGATCCGTCGGATCCGGGGGAGAGGTCTTCACGCGCTTCACCCTACGAGCGAGAATCGGGCATATCGGACTTCGGTTCCTTACGAAACGCGGACGTCGACGGCCCTGAGCGCCCCGAAGGCGCCGACGGCGTCCGCGCGGTGCGACGCTTGCCGCATGGAGCAACAGCCGCATGACCCGACACCGGGCGCACCCGCACGGCCCGGGACTGCCGGAGCCGGACGGATCCTGGTCGTCGACGACGACCCGACCGTCGCCGAGGTCGTCTCCGGATACCTCGACCGTGCCGGATACGCCGTGGACCGTGCGGGCGACGGGCCGACGGCCCTGGCCCGGGCGGCCGAGCGCCGACCCGACCTCGTGGTCCTGGACCTGATGCTGCCGGGCATGGACGGCCTCGAGGTCTGCGGCCGACTGCGCGCCCAGAGGCCCGTACCGGTCATCATGCTGACCGCGCGCGGGGACGAGGACGACCGCATCCTCGGCCTGGAGGTCGGCGCGGACGACTACGTCACCAAGCCGTTCAGCCCCCGCGAACTCGTCCTGCGGGTTGAGTCGGTCCTGCGCCGGGCCCGGCCCCGCAGCGACGCGCGCCGCCTGGTCGCGGCCGGTCTCACCGCCGATCCGGCGGCCCGTCGCGCCACCAAACACGGATCCGAACTCGCCCTCACCCTCCGGGAGTTCGACCTGCTGGCCTTCTTCCTCGCCCACCCCGGCCACGCCTACAGCCGCGAGGATCTGATGCGCGAGGTCTGGGGATGGGACTTCGGCGATCTGTCGACCGTCACCGTCCACGTGCGGCGGCTGCGCGGCAAGATCGAGGACGACCCGGCCCGGCCCCGCCTGATCCAGACCGTCTGGGGCGTCGGCTACCGCTTCGAGCCCGCGGGCGAGGCGGCCCCGGAGACCCTAGACGCCGCACCCACCCCCGCGGAGATGTGACCGTGCGCGACATCCTCCTCATCGCCCTGTTCGCCTTCCTCGGCGCCGCGGCGGCCGGGGCGCTCGGCGCCCTCGCGCTGTGCCTGCTGCGCCGGCGTTCGCTCACCGCGTCCCTGGCCGTCGTCGCCTCCGTGGCCGTGGGCGCGATGCTCGCCGGAACGCTCGCCGTCGCCCAGGCGATGTTCCTGTCCTCGCACGACCTGACCGTGGTGACCACGGTCGTGGCCATGGCGGCCGTCGTCTCGCTGGCCACCGCGCTGCTGCTCGGCCGCTGGGTGGTCGCCCGCAGCCGTGAACTGGCCCTCGCGGCACGCTCGTTCGGCGACGGAGGAGCCTTCGCCGCGCCGGGCGTCCCGGCCACCGCGGAACTGGAGGAACTGAGCCGCGAGCTGGCCGCCACCAGCGCCCGGCTCGCCGAGTCGCGCGACCGCGAACGCGCCCTGGAGGCCTCCCGCAGGGAACTCGTCGCCTGGATCTCGCACGACCTGCGCACCCCGCTCGCGGGCCTGCGCGCGATGTCCGAGGCGCTGGAGGACGGCGTCGCCGCCGACCCCGACCGCTATCTGCGTCAGATCCGCAGCGAGGTCGAGCGCCTCAACCACATGGTCGGCGACCTGTTCGAACTCTCCCGCATCCACGTCGGCGCGCTCGTCCTGACGCCCTCCCGGATGTCGCTGTACGACCTGGTCGGCGGCGCGCTCGCCGGCGCGGACCCGCTCGCCCGCGAGCACGGTGTCCGGCTCGTCGGCGACCGGGTCGAGCCGGTGCCGGTGGAGGTGGACGGCAAGGAGATGAGCCGGGTCCTGGGCAATCTCCTGGTCAACGCGATCCGCCGGGCCCCGGCAGACGGGACGGTCGCCGTCGCGGCCACCCGCTCCGCCGAAGGCGTGGTCCTGTCCGTCACCGACGGCTGCGGCGGCATCCCCGAGGAGGATCTGCCGCGCGTCTTCGACACCGGCTGGCGCGGCACCCACGCCCGTACACCCCCCGCGGGCGCCGGCCTCGGACTTGCCATCGTCCGCGGCATCGTGGAGGCGCATCACGGCCGCGCCGCCGTACGCAACATCCCGGGCGGCTGCCGCTTCGAGGTCACCCTCCCCGCAGCCGGGACGTAAGAGCCTGTCGTTGCACGCCCGGCTGTGCCGACTGTGCCCCGACGCCCGGCACGCGACCCCAAGCTTTCGGCTGCGCAAGAGCGAGGGGGACCCTATGCCGCACGGCGTCCCAGGACAGGCGACTCGGCTCGGCCACGTGCCCTGGGACGCCGCATGCCGATCGCTCGCACCGATCGCTCGCGCTGATCCCTCTCACCGTTCGCGCGGAGCGCCGACGCCGCTGCGCCCGCGCCCCGCGCCCCGCGAGAACGACAGGGGTCCGGAGAGGACAGGCTCCAAGCTCCGGCCGGACCCGCCCCCTCCCGAGCCTCTACCCCTCCTCCCGCAGCGCCGCCACCGCGAACTCCGCCATCCCCTCCTGGAAACCGACCTCGGGCTTGCAGCCCAGGTCGGAGCGGAGCCGGGACGAGTCCGCCGTGATGTGGCGGACGTCGCCGAGCCGGTACTCCCCGGTGACCACCGGGGAAGGGCCTCCGTACGCGGCGGCCAGGGCCCGCGCCATCTCGCCGACGGTGTGCGGCTCCCCGCTGCCGGTGTTGTAGACCCGCAGCGCACCGCCCGCCGAAGTGGCCTCCAGCGCCGCCACGTTGGCCGCCGCCACATCCCGTACGTGGACGAAGTCCCGTCGCTGCGCGCCGTCCTCGAAGACACGCGGGGCCTCTCCGCGGGCGAGCGCCGAGCGGAAGAAGGACGCGACGCCCGCGTACGGGGTGTCGCGGGGCATTCTGGGCCCGTACACGTTGTGGTAGCGCAGCGAAATCGCCGAGCCGTCCGTCGAGCGGGCCCAGGCGGCGGCCAGATGTTCCTGGGCCAGCTTGGTCGTCGCGTACACGTTGCGGGGGTCGACCGGGGCGTCCTCGGTGACGAGTCCGGACGTCAGGGCGGCGCCGCAGGCCGGGCAGGTGGGCTCGAAGCGTCCCGCCGCCAGGTCGTCGACGGCGCGGGGACCCGGCCGCACGACGCCGTGCCGAGCGCACGCGTACCGCCCCTCCCCGTACACGACCATCGACCCGGCGAGCACCAGCCGGCGCACCCCCGCCTCCGCCATCGCACCGAGCAGGACGGCCGTGCCGAGGTCGTTGCGCGAGACGTACTCCGCCGCGTCGGTGAAACCGTTGCCGAGCCCGACCATCGCCGCTTGATGGCAGACCGCGTCCACGCCGGACAGTGCGCCGCGCACCGCATCGGCGTCCCGCACGTCCGCTCCCGCGTCCTCGCGCACGTCGAACACGAAAGGCTCGTGCCCGCGCGCCGCGAGCGCCTCGACGACATGGGACCCGATGAACCCGGCACCGCCGGTGACCAGTACACGCATGACTCGCACGCTAGGCCCCGCCTCCCGGCCGGACCAGCACCGCGCCGCGCACGTCATCCTTCGGTAAGGAGTGGAGGCGCACGGGGCGTGAGAGTGCGTGGGAGTCGTGAAGAAATCGCGCACGAATCTGCGGATTCGGTCACAGGAGCGGAAAACTCGGAGGGATCACTCGGCGCTTCGAACAGGTCGGGCGCCGAACCGCGTGATGGGAGACCGATCAACGATGTTCACTCCGGCACGGAGCAAGGCAGCGAGCACGGCAGAGGGCTCGGCACGGAGCAAGTCACGGAGCACGGCAGGGAGCAGAGTGCGGACCGTCGCGCTCGCGCTCTCGGCAGTCGCCGCCCTCACCCTCGGCACGACCGCCCTGACCACCACGACCGACGCGGCAGCGGCCCCCGCGCCTGCCCCGGCGGTCAAGAAGCAGGGGCCGACCTCGGTGGCGTACGTCGAGGTGAACAACAACAGCATGCTGAACGTCGGCAAGTACAAGCTCGCCAACGGCGGTGGCAACGCCTTCGACGTCGCCGTGATCTTCGCGGCGAACATCAACTACGACACGACCAAGAAGGCCGCGTACCTGCACTTCAACGAGAACGTGCAGCGCGTTCTCGACAACGCCGCCACGGAGATACGCCCTCTCCAGGAGAAGGGCATCAAGGTCGTCCTCTCGGTGCTCGGCAACCACCAGGGTGCCGGGTTCGCCAACTTCCCTTCCAAGCAGGCGGCGTCGACGTTCGCGAAGCAGCTGTCGGACACCGTGAGCAAGTACCGCCTCGACGGCATCGACTTCGACGACGAGTACGCCGAGTACGGCAACAACGGCACCGGCCAGCCCAACGCGAGCTCGTTCGTGCACCTGGTGACGGCACTGCGCGCGAACATGCCGGACAAGATCATCAGCCTCTACAACATCGGCCCTGCCGCGTCGCGCCTCTCCTACGGCGGCGTCGACATCTCGTCCAAGTTCAACTACGCCTGGAACCCGTACTACGGAACCTGGCAGGTCCCCGGCATCTCCCTGCCCAAGTCCAAGCTGTCGCCGGCGGCCGTCGAGATCGGCGGGACCTCGCGGAGCACGGTCGCCGGCCTCGCCCGCCGCACCGTGAGCGAGGGGTACGGCGTCTATCTGACGTACAACCTCGATGGCAACGACCGCAGCGCCGACGTCTCCGCGTTCACGAAGGAGCTGTACGGCAGTGACGCCGTCTACACGCGGTAGAGCACCCTCAGTGGGCTGAGCCCGCGTGCGAGCCGCGCTTCCGACAACGATGTCAGAGGCGCGGCTCGTCCGTGACCTGGACTGCGGTCACGCCACGGGCCCGGGCGCGCTCACCCCACGAGGTGGCTCACCCCACGAGGTCGGGGGAGCGGAGCATCTCCGGCGGGATGTTCCAGGCGTCGACGAGGTCGCCCGCGATCGGCCGGACCTTCCGGCACAGGTCGTTCACCTCGCGGTGGACAGCCTTGGAGCGCTGGACCGTCAGCCGGCCGTGCTCCATGAACCAGGCGCGGTCCGCCTCGATGGTGGAGAGGGCGAAGAGGTCGCACAGCAGGGCCATCGCGGCCTTGTTCTCCCCATCACCGTTTCCGTCGGGCATCTGCCGCACCTTCTCGACGAACGCTTCGAGCACCAGCCGCTCGACGTGTGCGTGCGCCACCGCGATGACGTGGTCCTGCACCTGCGAGAAGACGACGCCCGGATGCTTCTCCTGCTCCATTCCGCGCTTGAGCCGGCGCGCCAGACCGGCGAGCATGTGCTCCTCGCGGAAGCGGAGCATGGCGAGCTGGTACTCCGAGTCGAAGAGGCCCGCCTCCTGGTCCCACTCGTCGCCGCCGGGCAACAGGTCGCGTACCCGTTCCAGCAGCTTGTGGGCGGACGTCTTCTCGATGACCGTGTCGACGGCGAGCCCCGTGACGTACCGGACCATGCCGAGCTGGTCCATGTTCTCGAACTCGCTCGCGTAGTGCGTCAGCAGCCCCTTCGCGACCATCTGCAGCAGCACGTGGTTGTCGCCCTCGAACGTCGCGAAGACGTCGCTGTCGGCCTTCAGGGCGGCGAACCGGTTGACCGCGAGATATCCGGCGCCTCCGCACGCCTCGCGGCACTCCTGGATCGTGCGCGTGGCGTGCCAGGTGGCCAGGGCCTTGGTGCCCGCGGCCCGCGCCTCCAGTTCGCGCCGGGCGCGCTCGTCGTCGGCGATGCCCGAGAACACCTCGTGCAGCTGCGTGCGCACGACGTCCTGGGCGAAGTGCAGCGCGTACGTGCGGGCGACGAGCGGCAGCAGGCGGCGCTGATGCATTCCGTAGTCGAGGAGCACCTGCTCCTCGCCGTCCGCGGCCGCCTCGAACTGGCGGCGCCGATCGCCGTACTTGGTGGCGATCGCAAGCGCGACCTTGGCGGCGTTGATGGCGCCGCCCGCGACGCTGACCCGCCCTTGCACCAGCGTGCCGAGCATGGTGAAGAAGCGGCGGTCGGGGTTGTCGATCGGGCTCTCGTAGACGCCCTCCGCGGTCACGTCGGCGAACCGGTTGAGCAGTGCCTCGCGGGGCACGCGCACGCCGTCGAACCAGATCCGTCCGTTGTCGACGCCGTTGAGACCCATCTTGCGGCCGTCGTCCTCGATCCGGACGCCGGGAGCCACCGCACCGTCCACGCGGACCGGCACGACGAAAGCGTGCACGCCCTTGTGCTCCCCGCCCACCTCCAGCTGCGCGAAGACGACGGCGAGCTCCGCGTGACGGGCCGCGTTCCCGATGTAGTCCTTGCGCGCCGCGTCGCCGTCGGTGGTGATGACGAACTCCCGGCTGTCGGCGTCGTACCGCGCCACGGTGCCGAGAGCCTGGACGTTGGAGCCGTGCCCCGTCTCGGTCATCGCGAAGCAGCCCATCAGCTCCCCGGTGATCAGACGCGGCAGGTACGCTTCGTGGTGGCGCTCCGTGCCGAGCTGCAGGATCGCGCCGCCGAAGAGCCCGAACTGCACGCCGACCTTCACGAGTACCGAGAGATCGCCGAAGGCGAGCGTCTCGAACGCGGCGATCGACGCACCGATGTCACCGCCCCCGCCGTACTTCTTCGGGAAGCCCATGCCGGTCTGCCCCGTCGCCGCCATCTCGACGACGACTTCACGCACACGCTCCCGGAACGCGTCAAAGCCGAGCTCTTCCGCTTCGTCCAGCACGCCCGCGTACGTCGCCAAATTCGCCCGGACCAGAGTGCGGACCTCGGAGTACTCGCCGTCCAGCAGCTCCGCGAGAGCCGGGACGTCGACGGTGGGGGGCACGTAGCCCCCCGGGGAAACGGCGCTGTCGGTGACCATGACGCCCTGCTACCCGACCCTGCGGTGATCAAATCGGTCAGCTGGTCCGTTCGGGGGCGATCAGTCGGTGCCGCGGGCGCCCAGGCCGGCGGTCAGGTCGTGCGTGTGCTTGCCCAGAGGTACAGGCTGTTGCCGGGGTTCGGGCGGCCGGGCGAGGGGGGTTCCGCGTGGACGTCGACGCGTTCGATGTCCAGGCCGGCCAGCTCCGCGTACCGGCGGACGTCCTCGCTGAGGCAGCGTTGGGGCTGGTAGGTCCAGTCGACGAACCGCACCTCCTCCTCCGTGCCCTCGAATTCCGGCACCGCGACGAGCAGGATGCCGCCCGGCCGGACGCGGCCCGCGAGCCGCCGCAGGCCGTCCACGAAGCGGGCTTCGGAGAGGTTGACGAGGCAGTACAGGCACACCGCGGCGTCGTACACACCGAGGCCGGTGGTGTCGCCGAAGAGGTCGGCCAGGACGAAACGTCCGGCGGGCACCTGGCGCCGGGCGTGGGCCAGCATGACTCGGGACACGTCGATGCCGGTGACGTCCATGCCGTTGGCGCACAGTTGCTCGCTGGTGGGGCGGCCGGAGGCGCATCCCACGTCCAGGACGCGGGAGCCGCGCGCCAGACGGTTCGACAGTTCGTCGACGGCGTCGATCTGGTTCTGTCTCTGGTCGGCGAAAGCCTGCTCGTACTTCAGGCCGAGGCTGTCGAAACTCCGGCCGATGTAGGCGCCTTCCGGTGTCATCACCATAGGACCGGCAGCCTTTCCGGGACTCGCTTGATGTTGCCCGTACGCCACACCAGTTGGTCGGCGGGAAGTGCGAGACGCAGCCGCGGGAGGCGTTCGACGAGGACGGCGAGAGCCTCCGCCGCGTGGACGCGGGAGATCGTCGAGGCGGGGCAGAAGTGCGAACCCGCGCCGAACGACAGGTGGTTGTTGGGTGAGCGGTCGAGGTCGAACCGTTCGGGGTCGGGGAACTGTGCGGGGTCGTGGTTCGCGCCCTCGACGCACACCAGGACCAGTTCGCCCGCGCGTACCAGGACCTCGCCGACCTGTACGTCCGCCCGCGCGATCCGGGGCAGACCGTCGCCGATCGACAGGGTGCTGCGCATCAGCTCCTCCACCGCGCGCGGCATCGCCTCGGGCTCCTTGCGCAGGCGGTCCATCACCTCCGGGTGCCGGACGAGCATCAGCACGGCGTGCAGCAGGAACACGTACGTGCTCATGGCGCCGGCCCCGAAGAGGGAGGTGACCGTGGCGGCGAGCATCTCGTCGGTGAGGTCGCCGCCGTCCCGCTCCGGGTCGTCGCGCAGCTCGCACAGCCGCCGGATGAGACCGCGCTGACTGTCTCGGTCGGCCCGTACGAGACGGAGAACGAAGGCGAAGTCCTTGTCCCAGTTGGCGGTGCACTCGTCGTAGGCGACAGGGCTGGTGACGAAGCCGAGGTCCAGGCCCGCCATGATCCGCAACCCGTCGGCGTAGGGCACGCCGAGCACTTTGCACAGCAGAGCGGCGGAGTACGGTTCGGCGAACCGCGACCGCAGGTCGAGCGGTGGGCCCTCGTCGACCATGGCGTCGACCAGTTCGTGGGCCCGCGCGGACAGCCACCGCGCCGACGCGGGCCCGGAGCGGGGCCCGAAGGCCCGCATCACCTCCTGGTGGAGCCCCGCGCTGTTGACGTTGCCCATGGTGCTGACGATCTCCGGGGGGATCGTCAGCGCGTACTGTCGTGGGACGTCGGGAGCCGCCGTGTCGTGCAGGCTGAAGCGTTCGTCCTCCAGTACCTGCTGGGCCAGCGCGTGACTGGTGACCAGCCACGCGTCATCGCCGGTGAGGGTGCGGATGCGGGCGACGGGGCTCTTCTGGCGCAGCCGGGCGCATTCGGGGGGCACGATGTCCCCGCGCCGGGACAGGGGCCACACGACATCGGCGTACGCGGGCGGGGTGGAGGTGGAGGTGGAGTTGGAGGCAGGAGTGGAGGCCGCGTCGGGGCCGGAAGTGGAGGGGGCGGTCATGAGGCTCTGCTTTCTTCCGCGGTCCGGACGATCAGTCGCGGCATTCGACGATGGCGTAGCCCTGGTTGTCGGCCGGTTTGAGTCCCCTCGGACGGTCGCCGAACAGCAGGCGCCCCAGGGGGAGGATGGAGTGGTAACAGTGGACGGATGAGGCGACGCCGAGAATGCGCGGTGTGTCGATCACGAACGGCAACTCGGCTTCCACGTAGGCCAATGCCGCCCCGACCTGGGCGGGGGCGGGCATTTCTGCCGGTCCCAACCGGGTGCTGAGGAACTGGTACGCCGTGGCGTCCTGTGCCGCCCGCAGCCCCACGTCGGTTCGCAGCGCCGTCTGTGTCCGTGCCCGAACCTCCTGGTAGCCGGGGTCAGCGAGGAAGCCGGACAGGGGTCGGGCCCGTACCTTCTCCGCCGCCGCGCCGATGTCGTCGCACGCGCCCCTGATGCGGCGCCGCGTGCCGCTCAGCTGCTTGGCCACACTTTTGCGTGCGGCGGATCGCTCATAACCGAAGGCTTCGAGCATGGCTTCCAGTGCGACGTCCGCGTACACGATGTCGACCGCCGCGAAGCGCGCCGTCGCCCACGTCAATACATCGGTCAGATGGCGACGGCTGAAATAGCTGTTTCCTGCGCTGACGCCGAAAAGCGCGTGATTTCCGTCGTGAATGGCACCCTCGCTGTTCGGTCCGAGAGTAGAGAATTTCACGCGGTCGTCAACTACGGTACGGGGTTCGCTGCAAGCCATACTTGACTCCTCGCCTGCCGGTACGTGAAGAAGCGCGCACCATGTAAAGCTCTCACAGAAAGGCGATCGGAGTTCCGTAAACCCCCCGAAAGGGCCGTTGTAGCGTAATTACTACCGGAATTGCACGCCCTTTTTTCTTGAGATGTGTTCCGGGCGTGCGCCCCGCGCGGAAAGCTCTCGCAGAGGTGCCGGGTGGGATTCTTGGAGAATGGGAAAGATTCCAGAGAGGCGTGCCTTTGGAAAAACGAATCTCCTCAGGCCGGTCCGACCCTGCCGGTGAGGGCCTCGTCGGGTCCGCTGAGTACAGTGATCGAATATTCGGCGGCCGCATTCGACGACCGCCGGCCGACGTAACCACACCTCTGGAGAACCCGTGACACCGCACCAGCCCCTCGACCCCGCCGCGGCCCGCGCCGCCACGGCGACAGGCCGGCGGACGCGGAGGGGCACCGCGGTGTGTGCCGTGGTCCTGCCGACGGCGCTGCTGGCCCTGCAACTGGGCCTCGGAACCGCGGCCCGGGCCCAGACCCAGGAGCAACCTCCGAGCGGGACCCGGGCACCGGCCGGGTCGGGACCGCGCGTGGCGAGCCCGTCGGCGGTCCCCGACCGGGCGATGATCACGGAAGGCCAGGTCAAGGAGGTGGCGCGGGGCGGTGAGATCACGTATCCCAGCGTCACGAGCTGCCTCACGGTGACCGTGCGCCTGGAGGGCGGCGGCCTCGTCGGGGCGCACGCCAGCCTGTTCCAAGTACCGGGTGAACTGCGTTCGGACCGGATCCTGGCCGCGCTCAAGGACCGCGTCGGCGACCGCGGTGTGACCGCGGTCGAGGTCAGAGGGGCAGTGGGCGCCTGGCACCCCGGCTACTTCGTCAAGGCGATCGAGAGCTACGACGGCACCGAACAGCCGCCCGTCCCGACCGGTCAGGACCTGGACGGGATCGCCCGGGTGGTGTCGCAGGGACTGGGCCTGCCCCTCGCCGCGGTCACGGTCGAGGATGTACCGGACGGAGACCAGACCGTTTCGGATCGGGCTCCCCTGGCTCGGGCTGCCCTGCATCGGGCTCCCGTGTATCAGGCTCCCGTGTATCGGATTCCCCTGCACCGGTGACCAGGGTCCATGCGTCGATGTCCCGATAGCGCCGGGGGCCTGGATGCCCGCTTGTCGTGCTGCCGACCAGGTGGAGGCGGTCGGTCTGCCAAGGGCGTCCGGTGAAGCCGTCGAGGCAGGCGGCCGCCGCCGTCACGGACGCGTCGTCGTAGCGACGGGCGCGGGCCAGGGTGAGGTGGGGGCGCAGCAGACGTTCGGGGAAGACGACGCCGCAGTCCCTGACCCGCGCCCGTACCGCTTCGGCCAGTTCGTGCAGTCCTTCGAGATCGCCCTCGATGCCGCTCCACAGCACCCGCTCGTCGAAGTGGCCGCCCCCGCGCAGCGACAGTTCCAGAGAGGGGCGGGCGGCCGCCAGGTCGGCGAGGGGCGACCGAAGCCGCTGCACGGTCTGGACCGGCAGCTCGCCCAGGAAGGCCAGCGTGATGTGCCAGTCCTCGATGCGGTTCCAACGCAGGTCGGGGTAGGCGGTGTAGGCCCGGCCCAGCGTGTGCGCCAGCTCGTTCTTCGCGTCGTCGGGCGGTGCGAGGGCGATGAACGCGTGCTGGGTGGCGGGCTGGGGCGGTTCGGTCACGGAAGCCTTCTTACCTCATGCCATCCGCGGGGCCGAATCATGACGGTGCCCGTGCTGGACGGGGTGGCGGTCCCCTGCTGCGTACACCCTTCAGGACACCGAGAAGCGGAAGAGCTTGCCGGACCAGGTGGCGTAGAGGTCGTCGCCGACGGTCTCGGCCGACCAGGTCCCGGACCCGCCGGTGGCCCGGTGGTGCCAGACCTGCTCGCCGGTCCCGGCGTGGAAGGCGTACAGCCCCTTCGTACCCGCGGCGAGGAAGAGCCCGCGCAGGACGCCCAGGAACGCGAGGTCGCCCAGGCCTGCCCCTGCCGTCCAGCGCCGCGCGCCGGTCCCGGCGTCGACGCCGTACAGGACCTTCTTGTCCAGGTAGCAGACGGTGTCACCGGAGCGTGCGAAACCACGGTTGCCGCGGGCGGTCGTCTGCACCGTCCAGAGCGTCTTGCCCGACGCCGGGTCGAAGGCGACGAGCAGGCCGCGCCGTGAGCCGCTGAAACCGGTGCTCGGGTAGCAGAACAGGGTGCCTTCCAACAGGCTCAGGGACCCCGCGAAACCGAGGATCTCGCTGTTGGTGCGCGGGAGTTCGGTGGACCTGCTCCAGCGTGTGCGGCCGTCGTCGGGGTCGAGGGCGAGCAGTTTCATGTCGGCGTCGATGCCGTAGAGGACCTTGCTCTTCTCCGGCGGGTACAGGGTGACGAGGTCCTTCGCCCATATGCGCTCGCCCGTCTTGCGGCCGAGGGCGAAGTAGCCGCGGAGCATCGCGGCCGGATCGGTCTTCGACGGGCCGCCCCAGACGAGCAGGGCGCCCGCGGGGGTGGCGCCGACGGTCATGCTGACGTCCTTCACGTCCTGCGCGGTCCATCGCACCTCGCCGCTCGACGCCTCCAGTGCGCGGGCGGTTCCGCGGCTCTTGACCATGACCACATCGCCGTCCGCGAAGTCCAGTTCGGGTGCGCTGTCCCCGGCCGGGGGCGCCTCCCACAGCTTCTTGCCGGACCGGCCGTCGAAGGCGTGCACCTTGCCGTCGGTGCGCACGGTGTAGACGCGCTTGTCGTCGGGCAGCGCATCGGTGTTCTGTCCGTCGAGGTCCTTCCACAGGAGCTTGCCGGTACCCCGGTCGAAGCAGGCGCCGGAGGCCTTCTCGGTGCACAGCAGGGTGGACCGGGTCAGCGCGCGCAGAGACATTCCGGCCTGCGGAAGCTCCTTGGTCCAGGCGAGTTCGGGGACCGCGGCCGAGTCCCCGCCGCCCTTGCCGCGTGAGCGCAGGAACCACGTCGTGCCGCCTGCCGCCGCGGCCACGGCGAACGCGGCGCCGCCCGTCAGCAACCTTCGGCGGCCGAGCAGCGGGCCGCGCAGCGCGTCCTCCAGTGTGCGCTGGTCCTCGGTCACCCGGAGCTCGACCGCGCCCAGCCATCCGGCGGTGGTCTCCGGGCGCAGCCAGGCCTGCAGTTGCTCGACGGTGGGGCGGCGCGCCGGGTCCTTGTCGAGGCACGCGGCGACGATGCCGAGCAGGCCGTGGGGGACGCCGGTCAGCTCCGGCTCTTCGTAGGCGGCGCGGTAGAGCAGGGCGTGCACCGCGCCGGTGCCGAAGGGCGGCACCCCGGTCGCGGCGAAGGCGAGCACGGCCCCGAGGGCGAACACGTCGCTGGCGGGCGTCAGTTCGAGCCCTCTCGACTGTTCGGGCGACATGAAGCCGGGCGAACCCGCGATCTGGCCCTCGGCGGTGAGCACGGTTCCGTCGACGGCCCGGCTGATGCCGAAGTCGATGACCCGGGGGCCGTCGAGGGTGAGCAGGATGTTGGACGGCTTGAGGTCGCGGTGGATGAGCCCGGCGCGGTGGATGGCCGCCAGCGCCTCGGCCAGACCCCCGCCGAGTACGCGGACGGTGGACTCGGGCATGGGGCCGTGGGCGGCCAAGGCGTCGGTGAGGGAGGGGCCGGGGATGTACGCGGTGGCCAGCCACGGCTGCGGCCCTTCGGGATCGGCGTCGACGACCGGCGCGGTGAAGGCTCCGGACACCGCGCGGGCGGCGTCGACCTCGGCCTTGAAGCGGCGACGGAAGTCGGGATCAACGGCGAGTTCGGGCCGCACGACCTTGACGGCCACCGCACGGCCGCTCCGCGACGCGGCGAGATGGACACGGCCCATGCCGCCCGCACCGAGCTCCCGGATCACCCGGTAGGGGCCGATGTACGAGGCGGGGGAGGTGGCCTGCGGTGGGGGTGGCGAGGAGGAGGGGATCTGCGGGGACGGAGAGGGGAAGGCGGTCTGCGGGGACGGCGTGGCCGGTGCGGGGCCGGACGGCGATACAGGTGCCTGTGCGGACGGCGTCATCGGTGCCTGCGCGGACGGTGTTGCCGGTGCCTGGCCCGACGGCGTCGGTGCGGAGGACGGCGGCACGGGCGGCACGGGTGGCGTGGGCGGTGTGGGCGGCATGGTCACGTCGTGTCGCTCCGGAAGGCGTGGAGGGTGGTCTCGGAGGCGGCGAAGAGAGTGCTGCCGTCGAACTGGAGCAGCCATACGGTCTTTCCGCCGGATGCGTCCCCGGCCTTGCCGCCGGAAGGCTGGTGGGCCCAGAGCGGCTTGCCGTCACGGGCGCGCAGGACGACGAAGCCCGGGACGTCACCGGTGGCCCAGGTGGCGACGGCCAGCACGGACGACGAGACGGACGGCCCCTGGTCCTGCGCGCCGCCGGTGGTCGTCAGGCGCACCGGGCTCGCCGTGTGCCACACCTGCTTCCCGCCACGCATGTCCAGGGCGAACACGGTGCCGGGGCCGTCGTACAGGTAGGCCCGCCCGTCGCGGATCCTGGCCGCGCTGATCGTGGTCGTCTCATTGACGGCGGTCCACAGCTTCTTGCCGTCGGCGGCGCGGAAGGCCTGCGCCTTGGTGCTGGTGACGAGCAGGGTCTCGCCGTCGGAGGACAGGTGGGGATAGGCGCCGGGCTTGATGACGCCCGGGACCTTCCACCGTTCGGAGCCCGAACGCAGGGAGAGGCAACGAAGGGTGCCGTTGTCCTGGAGGAAGCAGCGGCTCCCCTCGGCGTACGCCTGGAAGTCGCTCCCCTTGACCCTGCGCGACCACAGCACCTCGCCCGAGCCGAGATCGACCGCGAGTACCCCGTACCCCTGGTTGCCACCGGTCCCGACGATCGCGACCGAACCGGTGACGGACAGGACGCTCTCGGCGAAGTCGGCGAACCCGCCGTCGGCGCCCTGTTCGGTGACCGTGTGCGCGAACTTCTGCTTGCCGCGGCAGTCGACGCCGAACAGATAGCCCTGCTCGCCGCCCCAGGCCGAGGCGAACAGCGTCGATCCGCGCACGCCCAGCCACTTCGGGTCCCCCGAGACGTCGGAGGGCAGCCGCAGGGACCCCGTCCAGCGTTCCTTCCCGGTGGCGGTGTCGTAGGCGATCGCTCGACGCTGCTCCCAGTGCACCAACACATCCCCCAGAAGCTGGAGTCGAGCGCTCTCCAGCTTCGTCAACGGGGCCGACCAACGCGGCCGCGGCCCGGCCGGGACTTTTGCCGCGGGCCGACCGGTGGTGCCCGAACTGCCCCCGCGTGCGGGGGCCTTGCCGGGCTCCTCACGCCACCCGGCCAGTGCCGCGGCCCCACCGCCCGCCGCGACCGTGGTGCCGGCGGCGGCAATCCACAGGAACCTGCGGCGGCTCGGCCTCCGGGAGCCGCCGTCGGTGTACGCGTCGTCGGGCGGTGCGAGGGACGCCATGGGCACGGGCGGCGCGGACACCAGCACGGCGGCATGCGCCTGCCGTCGGGCCAGGTCCTCCCGCAGGCCCTCGATGAGCAGCGCGGCGGGATCGCTGTCCCCCAAGGCGGCCAGGACGGCGGCGGCGGGCGGCCTGCGGCCGGGATCCTTGTCCAGGCAGGCGCCGACCAGCGGCCCCAACGCCGCTGGTACGCCGTCCAGCAGGGGCGGATGGTGGACGGCGCGGTACAGGATCTCGGCCGTCCCTCCCGTGCCGAAGGGGCCCTGCCCGGTGGCCGCGTAGACCAGGACGCAGCCCAGGGAGAAGATGTCGGCGGCGGGCCCGGCCTCGCGGCTCGACATGATCTGCTCGGGCGCCATGAATCCGGGCGTCCCCATCACGGCGCCGGTCCGGGTCACCTGGGTGGCGTCCACCGCCCGGCTGATGCCGAAGTCGATGACGCGGGGCCCGTCCTCGGTGATGAGTACGTTGCCGGGCTTGAGGTCGCGGTGGACGATGCCGGCGTCGTGGATGGCCGGCAACGCCTCCGCGAGGCCTGCGCCCAGGGCCCGTAGGCCCGCCTCGGGCAGGACACCGAAGGTGCGCACGACGTCGTGCAGCGACGGCGCGGGAACGTAGGCCGTCGCAAGCCAGGGCTGGGGGGCGTCCGCGTCCGCGTCGAGGACCGGCGGGGTGAAGAAGCCGCTCACGCGGCGCGCGGACTCGGCCTCGCGCCGGAACCGGCCGCGGAAGTTCGGTGTCTCGGCGTACTCGGGCCGGATCACCTTCAGGGCGACCAGCCGTGACCCCGGCGACCGGGCCAGGAACACCCGGCCCATGCCGCCCTCGCCGAGGAGCTGGAAGACCTCGTAGGGGCCGATGCGGGCGGGGCCGCCCCGCCCCTGCTGGTGAGCGGCCGGGCCAGGGGGTTGCGGGACGGCGGTGAACTGCCGGGTCGGTGTGGCGGGTGGGTGCGGCACGGTGGGGTGTGAGGGGTGCGAGGGGTGCCCGGCGGTGCGTGTGGAGTGTGCGGAGGTGGGCGCGGGGCTGGGTGCGGAGGGGGTGGCGTCGGGGGCGGCCATGGGGTCGCTGTCGCCGTAGGGCTGAGGGTGCACGTCGTCGTCGCGGCGGTCAGCTCATCGAGCCGAGCACGTCACGGGCGGCCGTGATGGCGTCGGCCTCGGTCTGCTTCTCCGTACGGTCGGAGGACGTGCTGTAGACGAACTCCGTGCGGACCAGGGCGTTGCCCTCGCGGACGATCAGTTTCACCCAGACCAGGGAGTCGTCGACGGCGTGGACGACGAAGGCCTTCTCGCCGAGCCCGCTGAGCGAACGGGATTCGGTCACCTTGTACGTGGGTCCCATGTCCTTCATGGCCACCTTCTTGTGCATGTCGTACATGCTCGCGGCCGACGGGCCGACCGTGACGTTCGCGTCGAGACTCTGATAGTCGCTGCCGGGGTTCGGTGCCTCCCACCGCGGCATTCTGGTGATCATCGAGGCCAGGTCCTTGTCGTCCATCAAGCCGGGCGTGCACTCGGCGCCCGGTGCGATCTTCTCGATGGTGGATGCCTTGATGAGCTGGCAGCCCTTGGGCACCTTGCTGAACGTCTTGCCCTCCGAAGGCGCCTCCGGCGCTTCCGGTTTGGCGGCGCTTCCCGGTACGCCGGGGGGCTTGCCCGACGCGTCGCTCTTGCCGTCGTCGTCCCCCGAGGTGGCGACGAGCACGCCGGCGACGACGGCCGCGACGAGCGCCGCGGCGCCGCCGATCAGCCAGAGGCGGGAGCGGTCGCGGCGGGGGCCGCGGCTGCCCGGGCCGCCGTGTCCGCCGGGACCGCCGGGCGGCACCGGTTGTGACCAGGCCGAAGGCGCGGCCGGCGCCTGCGGTGGGGCGGGTGCCTGGGGTTGCGCCTGTGCCTGCGGTGGGGCGGGCTGTGGGGCCTGGCCGGGCATCGGGGGAGGCGCTTGGCCGGGCATCGGGGGAGGTGCTTGGCCGGGGCCCTGGTACGCCTCGCCGAAGCCCTGCCGGGGATCCACCTGCGGGTTCTCACTCACGGGACAGCTCACTTCCTACGGTTCACACCCTCGGGACCGACAGGAACCCGTCCCTGGGCAGGCCGGAACGGGGATCGACCGGGACCGGACACGACGCGCCGAACCCTCTCGCGAGACACTGCAATGCCGATGAAATTGTGGTGAAGCAGCGGATGCTGCTGCCGTGGGGACGACGAAGGACCGCGGGGAGCTGCGGGAAAGCGCGGCAACGCGCGCTGAATACGGGGGAGTTCGATGGGGGAGTTCGGAGTGGGCGCGGGTGCGGATGGGCCCGGGGCCCGGGACGTGGGTCGGGTGGACGTGGCGGGCGGGGTGCGGCCGGTGGATGCTGCGGGCGTGACCGGCGTGACCGGCGTGACCGGCGTGACCGGCGTGACCGGCGTGACCGGCGTGTCCGGCGTGTCCGGCGTGGCGGATGAGGCGGGGCTGGCGGGTCCGGCTGGGGCGGGGACGGCGGGCGCGGTAGGCCGCGGGGGTGGCGCGGGCCGCCTCCATCTCGCCCTGCTCGGTCCGGTCACCGCACACCGGGACGGGATGCCGCTCGACCTCGGGCCCGTACGGCGGCAGGCCGTACTCACGGCACTCATCCTGCGCGCCGGGACACTCGTCACCCACCAACAACTGCTCGACGACGTATGGGGACTTGAGCCACCGGGTACGGGCCGCCGGGTCCTTCCCAGCTACGTCTACCCCCTGCGCAAGGCGCTGGATACGCCAGGCGCCGGCCCCACTGTGTCCGTGATTCGAGGCGAGCGCGGCGGCTACCGGTTCGCACTCGGCGAAGCCCGCCTGGACCTACGGGAGGTGACCGGACTGAGTGCCGCGGTACGCGCTGCGAAAACGGCGGGTGACCTCTCCGTCGCCCTCGACAGCTGTACGCGAGCGCTGGACCTGTTCCGCGGGGAGCCGCTGCCCGGCCTGCCCGGCCCGCTCGCCGACGCCGAGCGGCAACGCCTCGTTCAGCAGTGGCGCACGCTCCACCAGGAGCGGGCGGAGTGCCTGGTGCTCCTGGGCCGGTACACGGAGGCGTTGGACGAGCTGCTCGCCGCGCCCATGGCGCAACCGCACGACGAGCCGCTCGCCGCCCTGCGCATGCGCGCGCTCTACGGCAGCGGTCGGCAGGCCGAGGCGCTCGCCGCTTACGAAGAGACCGGCGGCCGGCTCCGTGCTGAGCTGGGTGTGGAACCCGGCGATGAGCTGCGCAGGGTGCACCAAGGCGTGCTGCGCCGGGACGACCGGATGCTGCTCGGTGCGGCGGCACCCGCACTCAAGTCGGCACCCGCTCACCCGTCCGTACCCGCTCACCCGTCCGTACCCGCGGACCCGTCCGAGTCGGCGCAACCGTCTGTGCCGACGCACCCCTCCGTACCCACGGATCCGTCCGCAACGGCTCACCCGTCCGCACCCGCACCCCCCTCCGAACCCCCGCACCCGCCCGCGCCCGCAAACCCCTCCACATCCGCCCACCTCCCCGTACCCGCTCAACAGCCGACGTCCGAGCACCACCCGACCCCGGCCCCGACCTCACCCCTCCCGCCCTCATCCGCCTCGCCCCCCGCGCGTCCCCGCCGCAACGAACTCCCCGGCGACACGGCCTGGATCGTCGGCCGGGAGGCGGAACTGGCGCTGCTCACCGCGCCGGTGCCCGCCGGTTCAGTGTCCGTGGCCGCCGTGGACGGTACAGCGGGCGTCGGCAAGACCGCGCTGCTGGTTCGCGCGGCCTGGACACTGCAGGACCAGTACCCGGACGGCTGCCTGTTCGTCGACCTGCACACCCACGGTGCCCCGCACGAGAGCCTGCGTCCGCAGCGGGCCCTGCACCAGCTGCTCCGTGCCGTCAACGGCGTCGACGACGAACTGCCGGACGAACTGCCCGAGTTGACGACCGCATGGCGCGCGGCCACCAGCTCCCTGCGGCTGCTGCTCGTCGTGGACGACGCGCGCAGCGCGGAACAGGTGCGTCCCCTGTTGCCCGCGGGCCCGGGCAGCCGAGTCCTCGTGGCGGGCCGCCAGCGCCTGCCGGGCCTGGACGTCGACCGGCGGCTCACCGTGGAACCGCTGGACACGGATGAGGCGGTCACCCTGCTCACGCGCCTCCTCGGCGAGACGCGTGCCGGGCAGGAACCCGAGGCCGCGCAAGAACTCGCCCGCCGCTGCGGCGGCCTTCCGCTGGCGCTGCGGATCGCCGGGGCCCGTCTGCAGAACCGTCCGTCCTGGACGGTGGCCCACCTGGTCGGCCGCATGTCGGGCGACGAACGCAGGCTGGTCGAGCTCCGGGCGGAGGACCGTAGCGTGGAAGCCGCGTTCCGCATGTCCTACGACCTGCTCGCGCCCGAACTGCGCCGCAGCTTCCGGGCGTTGGGGCAGGCGCCGACCGCCGAGTTCGACGGGCTCACCCCCGCCGTCATGCTGGGCCGCCCGCTCCAGGACACCGAAGACCTCTTGGAGGGGCTGGTCGACGCGAGTCTGCTGCAGCAGCCGCGGACCGGCCGCTACCGCCTGCACGATCTCGTACGCGACCACACGCGCCGCCTGGCCGCCGCCGAGCCAGAGGAGGCGGCAGCGGACCGCGCCGCCGTGCTGCACCTCTACACGGCCGCCGGACGCATCGCCAGCGACTGGGGCCCTGAGGGCTACCCGACAGGACCCGACGTCTCCGACGCGCCCTTCTCGGACTGGCGGGAAGCCGACGCGTGGCTGGAGGCGGCGGGTGGTCAACTGCTCGACGTGGTCGCTTTCGCGGCGGCCACCGGACAGTGTGACCACGCCTGCTGGATCGCCGAGTCCCTGGTCGACCCGCTGGTCCGCCAGGGCCGCTTCCACGAGTGCCGGTCCGCCCTGGAGCTCGCGCTGCCCGGCGCCGACCTGGCCGACGACCGGCGGATGCCCTCCTCCCTGCGCAACTGCCTGGCCATCGCGGACATCTACCAGGGTCGCTTCGAGCAGGCGCACGCCTGGTGCGCCGACGCGCTGCACCTCGCCCGCCGCCGGGGAGACCTGCGCGAGCAGGCCAGGGCGGTCGCCGTCATGGGGGCCGCGGAGCGTGCTCTGGGCCGGCTCCCGGAAGCGGCCGCGCACCTGAGCGAGGTGATGGGGATGGCGGCGCGGCTCGACGACGACTGGCTGGCCGGGATGTCGAGCTGCCAGCTGGGCGCCCTCCACGACCAGCAGGGCCGGCACGAGAAGGCACTCACGTTCTACGCCACCTCTCTCGGGTACGCCGAGAAGATCGGCCGCCCCAGAATGATCAGCAAGACCCTGTGCTTCACCGCCGAGTCGCACCTGGCGCTCGGCCGACACGCCGAGGTCAAAGGCCTGGCGCGGCGGGCGGCGGAGCTGGCCCAGGAGGTCGGTGACCTGCAGTTGCGCGCGACGAGCCTGTCGCTGCTCGGGGCGGCGGAACACGGCCTCGGAGACCTGCCGTTGGCCATCACCCTCCAGCGGGAGGCCCTGTCCACGCTCACCGAGCACACCAGCAGACCCCTGGAAATGGAGGTCCGCCGCCGACTCGGCCGCACCTACGAGGCGGCCGGCCACCCGGCCGAGGCAGAGCGACAGTTCCACATCGCCCGCTCCTTGACCGCCTCGGGGTAGGCCAACTGTTTGGCTGCGCTTGACGCCCACCTCGCTGACAGCCCAGGACCTCAGCTACGCCGTGGCCCCTTCCTGAAGCACGTGTCATCGACTGAGGGAGCTGCTCCCCGCCCGGTTCCCGATTCGTCCTGAAAAGACGCGCCGAGGCGTCCTTCGTGGAGATTGTCGGGCAGGGCGCGATACGTTCCGAACGGACGGCACACCCGTATTAAGAGCGTCTGTTGAGGATCGATATGCAGTGGTTGACGGTCATTCAGTACGGCGTCGTGTACGGGCTGGTGCTGAGCGTCCTCTTCACTGTGGCGGTGTTCGCGGGGGCCGCGGTCAGTCGGGACTTCCTCCTGAACGACTACCCACCGGCGGTCCAGGAGCGGTACGGCAGACCGAAGAGCGCACGAGGGAAGCGGGTCGCCGTGCTCGTGGCTGTGTTCGTGTGGGGGGTGTGCGGCATCCCTCTGATGACGTCGGCGATGGTGGGGCTGAGCGGTGCGCTCAGCGGCGGCCTGGCCTTTCTGCCGGCTGCCGTCTGCGCGGCACTCGTTTTCGCCACATTGAGCGTCTACGACCTGATCGTCCTCGACTGGATCATCCTCGTCGGCCTGCGCCCCCGCCTGCTGATCCTGCCCGGCACCGAAGGCATGCCCGAGTACGGGGACATGGGCTTCCATCTCGGCGCCGCGCTCAAGGGGAGCCCGCTGATCATTGTGGTCGGCCTCGTCACCGGGGGCCTCACCACCCTCTTCGCCGAGGTGTTGTGACGCGGCGGTGTGGTGAAACGGAGACTTTCACTGCCGCACGGCCGACGTCGCCAGGCGGAACCCCACACCGATCGCTTCGAGATCCTGCTCGTAGGCGCCGTGTCGGCGGGCGCATCGAGCCAGGTCCCGGTCATGACGGAACGAACCGCCGCGGGTGACGTGCCGGTCGAAGGCCCAGTCCTCGGTGCGGGGCACCTCGGCGGGCGCGCCGGGGTAGGGGGCGTAGACCGTGGAGGTCCACTCGTCGGCGTTGCCGGCCATGTCCAGTACGCCGAAAGGGCCGGCGCCCCGGGGGAACGAGCCGACCGGCGTCGTGGTGCCGAGGCCGAGGTCCACCAAGTTGGCCAGGCCGGAGCGGTACTCGTCGCCCCAGGGGAACTCCCGGCCGTCGTCGCCCCGCGCGGCCCGCTCCCACTCGTCCTCCGTGGGCAGCCGGACCTCGAGGCCGCCGAGCTGTACCCCGAGCCACTCGCAATAGGCCGTCGCCGCATCCCAGGTGACACCGATGACCGGGTGCTCCGCCGGTGCCCGGGGGACCGGCCGGCCGACGACCGCCGCGAAGTGACTCCACTGGCGCACGGTGACCGGGGTGCGGGCGATCCGGAAGGCGGGGATGTGGATCTGGGTTTGTGGACTTTCCTTCATGTACCACGCCGTCGGCACGCCGGTGTCCGCATAGCGCCGGGCCACGGCCGCCACCTCTTCGGCCGGCGTGCCCCGACGCAGCACTCCGGCCGGGACCTCGACCCAGTCCACCTGCTCGACCCGCATGAACCCCTCCTCGACTTCCCCGACTTGAGCGGACAGCCTTCATGATCACCTCCGTGACCGGGGCGGGCATCGGTCGCTGGACTCATCCGCACGGCGACCTTGGACCCAGGTCCAGGAGCTGACGGGCACGCTCGCTGCCGACGAGATCGACCCGCGCGCCGCACGCGCCAGAAAACAGACCATATGTGCGGGCACGTCCGCGGCACCCGTGAGGCCAGGATTCGGGCAGGCCACTCACACGGGTGGGCGGACTTGTCTCTGCGTGGCGTGACCCCGTAAATTCCGCGCGTGACGGAAGCGGCGCCCAGCGCGAGCCCGATGGCCACGATTTTGATCGTCGACGACCACGAGCCGAACCGCCTGGCCGTCGGCAGCGTGCTACGCCGCGCCGGCTACCACGTACTGGAAGCCGGTTCGAGCCCCGAGGCTCTGGCTGTTCTGCATGCCGCCGATCCGGTGCCCGAGTTGGCCATCGTGGACGTACGACTTCCTGGAGTGAGCGGGTTCGAACTCGCCCGGCTGATGGCCGCCGAACCCACGTTCCCGCGCATCCCGATCGTGCACGTCTCGGCGGAAGCCAACGATCCGGGCGACCGCATCCGAGGGCTCGAAGGGGGCGCCAGCGCCTACCTCGCCTCGCCCGTCGCCCCGGAGGAACTGCTGGCCACGGTCGACACGGTGCTGCTCGCGGAGCGCGAGGCAAGCATCGTCCGGGACGAACGCAGCTTCGCGTTCGACCTGCAACACGCCTTCCTGCCCCGCGCGGAGAAACTGGCGGCGCTGCAGGGCATGGAGTGCGTCGACCTCGCTGTCGGCTACGTACCGGCCATGGAGCGCGCGCAACTCGGCGGGGACTTCTACGCCGCCTTCGCCGTCGAGCGCCGGGTGTTGCTGGCCGTGGGCGACGTGGCCGGGCACTCCCTGGCCGCGGCCACGGTCATGGTCGAGCTGCGTCACGTCCTGCGCGCATACGCCCTGGAGGGCCACGAGCCCCACCGCATCCTGCAGTTGATGGACCGCCTTCTCGTGCACTTCCACTTCGAGGTGACGGCGACCATGTGCCTGGTCGTACTCGATGTGCACTCCGGTGCCATGGAGGTCGCCAACGCGGGGCATTTACCACCGCTCGTCGTCTCGCCGGACGGACAGGCGCGCTACCTCCCCGTCCACGGCCCGCTGTTGGGTGTGAACCTGCACCACAAAGCCGCCACGACGGCTCGTCTGGAGCACGACCAGGTCCTGCTGATGGTCACCGACGGCCTGATCGAGCGGCCCCGGATCGACCTGGCCGTCTCCCTGGAAGAACTCCGCCGACGCGTGGCACGCACCCCCTGCGCCCCGCACGCCCTGAGGGACGCCCTGTTGCAGCACTACAGCAGGGAGACCGAGGACGACATCGCTCTGCTCGCCGCGCGCCGACTGCATACACCGTCGGGCCGGGTCCCGTGAGCGTGTCCTCGAAGCCGCCGCTAAGAGGGCATCTCGGGTGGGCGTCGGGCGAGCACCTCGCGGGCGAAGTCGGCCAGGGGCATCGACTTGTTCCGGGCCATGGTGCGCAGCCAGGCGAGCGCGTCGTTCGTGCTGATCTGCTGGGTGGCGGCGAGGACGCCGATGGCGGTGTTGATGTCGCCCCGGTCGGCCGTTGCCCTGGCCCGCGCGGTGATGTCGCCCTCCAGGTCGGCCAGCAGCACAGCGGCGGCGATCTGGGCGAACACCTCCGCGTCGGCGGGTGGCTTCGCGAGCCCTCTGCCCCGGTGGTAGAGGGTGAGCGTGCCCACGGTGGTGGAGGCGGTGGACAGGGGGTAGGCGAAGGCGGCACCTACGCCGATACGGCACGCGGCGTCCGTGAACAAGGGCCAGCGGGTACTGGGCTGGTCCAGCTGCGGCACCAGGACAGGCTCACCGGTGACAAAGGCGGTCAGCGACGGGCCGCAGCCGGTGATCCACTGCAGTTCCTCGACCCGCTGCCCCCACTGGGACGTGGTAGCGAGCTGGACGCTCTGTGCCCCGTCGCCTTGCAAGGTGATCACGGCGGCGTCGGCTCCGGGCAGTTCCCGTACCGCACAGTCGCACACCGCGGCGAGGCAACCCCGGCCGGGCGGGCCCTGGCGGGTGGCGTGGGCGATCCCGTGCCACAGCGCGTCCCGCCGGGCCAGGCCGGCCGCCGACGTGCCATTCGTGCCCGCACCCGCACCCGCACCCGCCCCCGACAGGCCGACCGGAGCGGCCGGTCCGGTCAGTCGCGCGGCGCGCTGGTGAAAGGCGAGAGCCAGCATCACGTCGCGCAGCAGCGCGGTCGGCTGCCCCGCGCCGTCCGCGGTGCCGCTCCCGTCGGCATGGCGCAGTGACTCGTACACCGTCGTGATGTCCTCGACGTGGTGCAGGACGCCCACGACGCGGCCGTCGCCGGCGGTCAGCGGGGAGTTGACGGGGCTCCAGGCCTTGACGCGGAAGCCGCCCGGGGCCCGGGATTCGGGGATGTCGTAACGCTGGATCCCCATGTCGTGAGGGGTGCCGTGGCGCAGCACCCGCTCCAGCGACGTGGTGAGGTTGTGGACACCGGTCGAGTCCGTGTCCTCGGGGTTGTCCGGGAAGGCGTCGAAAAGGAACGCGCCGGTCAATTCCTCGCGCGAGCGTCCGGTGGCCCGTAGGTAGGCCGGGTTGACCCCGCGGATGTGCAGGCCCGTATCCAGGAGCAGATACGGCGCCGTGGTCACCTTGAAGAGCGGACTGTCGGATGTGGCCCGTAGCGCGTCGTGCACCGGCGCACACCTCCCGGCATCGGCTGAGGACGGCCGCGTGCATAGCGTAGCCACTCGAGGCGGACAGCAGCAGTCGTATGCCGCACCGGGCACTTGTCCGTACGCCGCCTTCGTCGTCCGGTGGGGCCGGATCGGCTGGTGGGGCCGGTTGGGCTCGTTGGGCGAGCCTGTTGTGTGTGGCCTGGCCCGTGGAGCGCTCATAGGGACTGATCAAGCTTCGGCAGCCGGCCGTTTGATGCTCTCGATGATGCGGGCGAATCCCTCCTCGCCGTGACCTGCCTCGACCTGACGTCGGATGAGCCGCTGGACCATGTCGACCACTTCGGTGCTGATGCCCTGCCCGGACGTGGCCGCCAGGAGGTCACCGAGGTCGGAGAACAGCAGGCTCTGCTGTCCCGCGACGGTGTAGTCCCCGCCGTCGACGACATCGGCGAACCCCTTGAAGGCGCCGGTCATGGCGGTCAGCCACGGGGTGGCCCTGGCGGCGAAGTCGCCGGCCGTGACCCCGGCAGGGGCCACCATGGCGGCGCCGTGCAGGAACCCGGCGAACATGACGTACATGCCGGCGAGCAGGGCGAGGTCGTACAGCGACGCCAGCCCGGCATCCTCTCCGAAGTAATCACTGCCGGCCCACAGGTCGAGCAGCGGCTTGTACTGTTCGAAGACTTCTGCCGACCCGCTGTACAGGATCGATGCCCCGGCCTGGCCGATCATGTGCGGTACGGCCATGATCCCGCCGTCCAGGTACGCGATCCCCGCCTCGGCGGCCCAGGCGGCCAACTCCCGTGACTGGTCCGGCGTCGTCGTGGTCACGTTGATCAAAGTCCGTCCGGCCAGCTCACCGGCGAGCGGATCGAGCACCTCCCGTACCGACGCATGGTCCAGCAGGCATGCGATCACCACTTCACCCGCCCGAACCGCGTCACTCGCGGTGGCGGCGGCCTGCGCACCCTGCGCGACGAGATCGTCCGTCCTGCCGGGCGAGCGGTTCCAGACGGTGGTGGCGTACCCGCCCTTCACCAAGGCGCCGGCGAGCGCGCTCCCCATCGCCCCCAGGCCGAGAACGCTCACCTGGACATCACTGTTCATGGTCATTTCCGTACTTCCCCTCGTGTTCTTCGGTACGGATCAATCCTTGGCGACAGCAGTAGAGTTGACCAGTACGGACTAATTAGTGGGGTACTCACCTATAGGTAAGTACGCCGTGGAGCACACGATGAAAGGGGCGGAGGGGCGAGTGACGAAAACAGCGCGGAGCGGTCCCTACTTCTGCGGGATCGACGCGGCGATGGACGTCGTGTCCGGCAAGTGGAAATCGCTGATCCTCTGGGAGCTGCACCACCACGGGACCCGTCGCTTCGCCGAACTGCGGCGTGGTCTGCCGGGCGTCAGCGAGAAGATGCTCATCCAGCACCTGCGGGAGATGGAGGCAGACGGGCTCGTACTCCGCGTGGTGTACCGGGAGGTCCCGCCGAAGGTCGAGTACTCGCTCACCGAACACGGCACCTCGCTCAACCAGGCCCTGGCCGCGCTGGGGGAGTGGGGCACCGCACGCATACAGCGGATCGGAGCGGAAAAGGTGCTTTCCCACGATGGGGCGCCGCACGCGCGCTCTGCACAGGACTCGTAGCCGTGCCCCGGACAGCTGTCCCGACCCGACGGTAAATCTTCCTCTGTTACACACCTGTGCCGATTCGCCCTACAACGAACCACGCAGGCGCGTCGTCTAGCTGATGGGAACCAACCCGCAGATGGACGACGAACAAGGAGTGGGCGGCAATGGGGGACATACGCAGACGAGGAGTCGCGGTTCTGGGGATCACCATGCTGGTGGCCCCGCTCACGGTGGCGCTCGGCACCGGCAGCGCCCAGGCGGCGTCGTGCTCGACGCAGACCGGCCCGTATCAGAAGCAGGTCGAGAAGTTCCTGGGCCGCCCGGTGGACGGCAGGCAGTCGACGGCCGACTGCAAGGCGATCAAGGCCTTCCAGACCAAGCACCAGATCACCCCGAACGCCGGGTACGCGGGCAGCGTCACCTGGGGCGTCATGAACCTCATGAACAAGCAGAAGGCGGTCGGGAACAACCCCAACAAGGCCGGCAAGTGCCCGACCAACAAGGGACGCATCGCCTGCGTCGATCTGACGCTCCAGCTCAGCTGGATCCAGGACGGCAAGAACCTCAAGTACGGCCCGGTCCCGGTGCGCACCGGCCGCAACGGCCACGAGACCCGCACGGGTCTGAAGAAGATCTACTGGCGCCACATCGACCACGTGTCGAGCATCTACCACGTGCCGATGCCGTACAGCCAGTTCTTCGACGGCGGCCAGGCGTTCCACTCGGTCGGCATCAGCGTCTGGGCCCCGCCCGGCTCCCACGGATGCGTCAACATGACGAAGAAGGACGCCGTGAAGTACTGGGGCATGCTGCGCAAGGGAGACGACGTCTTCGTCTACGGCCGCAAGCCGGGCACGTGATGCGCGGCAACCGCCCGCGGCGGCGGTAGCAGGGACTAGCCGGAGCCGGGACCAGCCGTGGCCGGGACTATGGGGGACCCGGGTCGGGCAACGTCAACGCATGGCTCTGATATCGCTGATCATCTCGGCTGCCGCCCTGGCCGGCGTACTGGTCTCGTTGGTCTACCAGTCCCGGCAGACGCGGATATCTCAGGAAGCAAGCATCCGTGAGACGCATCGCGAACTGTTGATGCTGAGCCTCAACGATCCGGTTCTGCGCGCCTGTTGGGGCAGCCCGAGCAATGAGCTCCCCAACGACCAGGCGCGCCAGGTCATGTTCGCCAACCTCATCGTCAACTGGTGGCAGACCCAGTACGTACTCAAAGAAGTCAGTGAAGCCGAACTTGCGATCAGCCTCACGACCTTTTTCCGGGGGGAGATCGGCCGCACCTACTGGAACAGGGTGCGCCCGAGCTGGGGCCGTGTGGCGGAGGCCGCGCATTCCAAGCGCAAGAAGCGCTTCGTGGCGATAGTCGACGAGCAATACAGGTTGGCGGTCAGCGGGAGCGGATGAGGCTCGTCTCGCAAACCCTACGCGCGGATGGCCGCCGCGCAGGCCAGGGTTTCACGCCCCTGACCGCGGACCACTCGTATCTGCTCGTGGCGCCGACCTGGCCCGGTACTCGTCCAAGAATCCCACCGCGATGAGCGCCAGCACCGCTGCGAGGGCGAAGGCGGCGGCCGCGGTGTTCAGCGAGGTGTAGGGGCCGTTTGCCGCGACGACGCTTCCGTCGTCCAGCAGACAGTCGAAACCCAGCGGAACGTATGACGGTTCATGCCCGGCGAGCCGGTCGAGGGCGTCGGGCGGGAGCGAGCGGCAGGGGACGGCGGGCGACGACCCCGCGCCGGATTCGGCCTCGTCCGCGTCCCACTGGACCGTACCGAGCCCGATCGCGTACGTGATCACGGCGCCGACCGCCGCCATGCCCGCGCTCCAGCGCAGCAGGTCCCGGCCCCAGTCCGGCCGGCGCCCCGGCAGGGCCACCGACGCCAGCTTCACCACCACCGCGACGGCCCAGAGGGGTGCGGCCAGCAGGGCACCGTACATGAGCAGGACGAACACACCGGCCGCCTCTCGGACGTTCCTCGACCGAGGCGACGGATCGCCGCCCTGTGCCGGACATCATGCCCGGCCCGCCGATTCCCACGGGAGCGGGGCCCGCCGCCCGGGAACCGAGCCCCCGGCCGCCGGATGACGCACCATGGGTCACAGGGGCGACACCGCCCCGCGTACGCGCACGTCGGGCGAGGCGGAGGAGACACGGTGGACGGGGCATCCTGGGAGGCGTCGGGGTCGAGAAGGTCGGGGGCGGTGGGCGCGACGACGGCTGCGGACATGCGGGAGGCGGCGCACGCGCTCCTGTCCGTCCTGGATCCGGAGCAGGTACGTGAGTTGTGTACGGGCCCCGCTCGGCCGGACGCGCCCGAACTGCGCGAGTGGACGTATCTGCCGGGTTCACGTCCCGGGCTGTGCACCGAGGGACTCGACGACAGCCAGCGAGCCGCGGTGGACCGCCTGCTCGCCGCGGCGCACAGCGCGACGGGAGCGGAGCTGGCGCGCGGCGCCATCGAGGTGGAGCGGCACCGCCGCGCCACCGCCGGCGCCGCAGGAGCCCCCGACCGCTACTGGCTGCGGCTCCTCGGCGACCCTGGCGGCGACGCCCCCTGGGCGTGGCGGATGAACGGCCACCACCTCGCCGTACACGTACTGATCACGGCCGATGGCGTCCGCGTGACGCCCCACTTCATCGGTGCGGAACCGGCGCGCATCACCCAGGGCCCGCAGGCGGGCCGCCGGCTGCTGGGGCTGGAAGAGGACCTGGCCAGGGAACTGGTCACGGGCCTCGACCTGGACCGACGTGCGGTCGCGGTCTTCGACACCGTGCCGCCGGACGACATCCTGACCCGCGACGACCCGTTCGCCGACCCGGGCAGGCTCCCGGCAGGACTCACCCACGACGACATGACGCCCAGCCAACGCCGACTGCTGGAACGCCTGGTGCGCCGCTACCTCGACCGCGCGCCGACGGCCTACGCGCGGCAGTGCTGGGACGAGACCGTGGCTCAGGGTCTGGGCGCCCTCACCTTCGCCTGGGGCGGCGGTCGCGCGCCGGGGGACCGGCACTACTACTGCGTACAAGCGCCCGACTTCCTCATCGAGTACGACAACACCCAGGACGACGGCAACCACGCCCACTCGGTCTGGCGCCACCTGCGCCACGACTGGGGCATCGACCTGCTCCGAGCGCACTACACGGAGCAGCACGGTTAAGGACCCGCTCAGCAGCGCGCGGTGTCTCCTATGCGCCTTACGTATACGTCTTACGTATCTGTCACCATTGCATGTCCTACGTATAGGTCACACATGTTCACAGTGCAGTCTTTTGTTGCCAAAAGTGAAGAACGAGCACTTTTGGTTGCCTGTGTCGGTTTCATGGGTCGGAGCAGCCGCACGCGCCGCGTCGGGTGGCTGCGCCCATCGGGACGGGCCCGCGATCGTCGGGTCACAGAGGACAGGGGATGCACATGCGAACTGAGGCCGCCAAGAGGGTCGAGCTGGTCTTCTCGCTCTTCGACGCCAACGGCAACGGAGTCATCGAATCCGACGACTTCGACCTGATGACGGGCCGGGTCCTGGCGGCGGCGTCCGCTTCGGACGACGGTGCCAAGGAAGCCATTCGGGCCGCGTTCCGCCGCTACTGGACGACGTTGGCCGCCGAACTGGACGCCAATGGGGACGGTGTGATCACGGTGGACGAGTTCAGGCCGTTCGTGCTCGATTCGCGGCGTTTCGGACCCACGATCGCCGAGTTCGCCGAAGCCCTCTCCGCACTCGGTGACCCCGACGGGGACGGCCTGATCGAGCGCCCCCTCTTCGTCTCGCTGATGAGGGCGATCGGCTTCGAGGAGGCGAACATCCACGCCCTCTTCGACGCCTTCGGTCCGGACGCCGAGGACCGCATCACCGTGTCCACGTGGGCCACCGGCATCGTGGAGTACTACGCGCCGGACATGGCGGGGATCCCGGGCGACGAACTGGTGGCCCCGCGCGCCGTCGCCTGACGCGACGCGACGCGCTCACGCCGACGTGGTGCAAGCCGTTGCCCTGTGGACGTCAAGGCCGCGGCTTGTGGGCGAAGACCCATCGGTTCCCCTCCAACGCGTCGTTCGGCTCGGGGAGGGGGCCGCGCCCGTGCCGCAGGGTGAAGTCGAACGGCGTGTGCATCGAGGCCGACCAGCCGCCGGCCGTCAGATCGCCCACGGAGTCCGGCCGTGGCCCCTTGTCGAAGAGGTGGAGCAGGTCGATGCCGATCTGCTCCCGCGTCGACGCATAGATGGGGCTGTCGCGGTAGGCAAGCAGGTCCTTCTCCAACTTCGCCTCGAAGGCCAGCGCGCTGCCTTCGGCGGCGAGCCTGGCCACGCTGTCGATGAGGTACGTCTCGACGGGACCCGGCAGGTAGAAGAGGAGCCCCTCGGCCAGCCACACGCTCGGCGCGGCGGGGTCGAATCCGGCGGTCTTCAGCGCACCGACCCAGTCCGCGCGCAGGTCGACGGGTACGGGGATGCGCTTCACCCTCGGCACGGCCGACAGACCCGACAGCACCCGTTGCTTGAAGTCCAGCACGCCCGCCCTGTCCAACTCGTGCACGACACAGTCGGACGGCAGGTCGAGCCGGAACGCCCGGGTGTCCAACCCGGCGCCCAGCAACACCACTTGGCGGGCGCCCGCGGTGACCGAGTGCAGCAGGAAGTCGTCGAGGACCCTCGTCCGCAGACCGAAGTAGCGGGCGAACCGTCCCCACAGCGGGTCGTCGTCGCCCGCCGGGACCTGCTCGATACGCACCGGCCAGTCGGCGCAGGCAGGGGCCGCGCGTACGAAGTGTTCCGCGTAGACGTCCCGGGCCAGGCTGTCGTGGCGGCGGGTCTCGATCGCCCGTGCCGCGGCGACCAGGAGGGCGGTCAGGCCCACGCCTCCGTCGACGCCGTCCACGTCAGTGTGCTGAAGCGTAGTTCCGGCCATGCGTCCTCCGTCGGCGGGTGCGGTGGGTGTGGTGAGCGTGATGGGTGCGGTGAGTGTCGGGTGTATGGCATGTATGGGGAGCGCGGTGTGTGTGAGCGGTGGGGCTGGTACGGGGTGATCGCTCATCGGCCGGTCCTCTCCGGGAGCAGGACCGGCTTGACCACACGGCCCGCTGCGCAGTCGCGTTCGGCCTCGTTGACGCCGGCCAGCGGGTAGGGGCGGATCAGCTGGTCGAAGGGGAAGCACCCGGCCTGCCACAGCGCGATCAGCCGGGGGATCAGCACACCGGGCACGGCGTCCCCCTCGCAGATGTGGCGGATGCCGCGGCCCCGGTCGAGCGTGCCCGGTTCGAGGGACAGCGGGGCGCGGAGGCGTGCCACCAGGCCGAGGGTGCCCATGGGGCGCAGGGCGTGCAGCGCGTTGTTGATGAGCGGCGGCGCAGCCGTCGTGTCGAGCGCGTACCGTGCCCCGCCGTCGGTCAGGGAGCGGATTCGTCCGTGCAGATCAGGGGAGGCGGCGTGCAGCGGTGTGGCGCCGAACCGCTCGGCCAGGGTGAGCCGTTCAGGGTGCCGGTCGACGGCGAGGACCGCCGCGCCGACCGCCGTGGCCGCCATCACCGCGGCCAGGCCGACGGCCCCCGCGCCGAGGACGACGAGCGTGTCGCCGGGCCCCGCACCGAAGGTGTTCAGGACGGCTCCGGCGCCGGTGAGGAAACCGCAGCCGAGTGGCCCGAGCAGTTCGAGCGGCAGTGCGGGGTCGACTCGTACGGCGTTACGGACCGGAACGAGTGCGTACTCGGCGAACGAGGACTGCCCGAACCACCGGGGCGCCAGCGCCTCGCCGGCCGCGTCGGTGAGCCGCGGCGGTTGCTCCTCGCGGCCGCCGAAGAGGTTGAGGGAAGCGAAGGAGTCGCAGTAGGCGGGGGCGGCGCCACGACAGTTCGGACAGTGTCCGCAGGAGTCGAAGCTCAGCACGACGTGGTCACCCACGTCGATCGCGGCGGCCGGACCGCCCGACGCCTGGACGACGACGCCGGCGCCCTCGTGGCCGAGGACGGCCGGCAGCGGGCTTCGCCCACCGGATCCGCGTACCGCGAGATCGGTCCCGCACATCCCGGTGCCCGCGATCTCGACCAGGATCTCGCCCTCGGCGGGCTCGGTCCGCAGAACCACTTCCTCGACCGTGAACGGACTATCGTACGAGCGCAGCACGGCCGCCTGGAACTTCACTGTCATGCCTCCCGCGGGTCGGTGAACGACGAAGGGCCGATGGGCGAATGGGCCGATGGACCGATGGACCGACGGGGGATGGGCGGATGGGCCGGGGTAAAGGGGCTGCAACCCAGTCCCTGCGGTGTGGCGGGCCGCGGCACACGGACGAGGCCCGCGGCGGCGGTCAGCGCGCGGAGGGGACGCCGACGGTGTACTCCTGCGCGTGCTGGTCCATCTCCGCACGGAAGGCGGCCACGAGATGGGGACGAATCCTTCCTGCATTGCGGTCGCCGCCCTCGCAGACCGCGCCCCGCACGCCCACGATGTCCGTGCCGATGCGGGTCAACGGGCCGAGGTCGGCCCGCGTGACACTGCCCGCGAGGGCCGCGCGCAGCCCGGACGCGTGGGCCAGCCGGACGAACTCGGCGCAGATGTCCGGTGGAACATGGTCGAACAACCGCGACCCGTCCTTGACGGCGGTGTCGAGCATGGCCGCGTCGGCGCCCGATCGGGCGGCGATGTCGGGCACGGCGAGCGGATTGACACAGCCGATCCTGTGGGCATCCGCGTAGCCCGAGGCGACGACGAGCGCGTCCGGCCGGTAGTCCTTCACGGCCCGGACGACGGCGCGCATGACCTCGACACCCTGGGCGGGCGTCGTACATCCATAGAGGCCGACCTTGATGTACGTGGCCCCCGAGACGACGGCGCCGAGCGCCGCCTGGGCCACCGTGCCAGGCTTGTACGGGACATCTCCCACGGTCGCGGACACCGGTTTGTCCGCCGGGACGGCGTCGCGGATCTCCCGGATGACCCAGGGAAAGTTCGCGCCGAGCGAGCCCTCGTCGGGCTTCTTCACGTCGACGATGTCGAGATGCTCCGCCGCCTTCGTGCATTCGAGAGCTTCCTCGACACTGTCCGGGGAGATGAGAAGTAACACCATGACCTCCTTGAGCCGCCCGTTGTCGGCGCGGCTCCTGGTTCGGTTGCGGTGCGTTCATCATTCACGTCACCCCGGGAGACGGGGAGGCGCACAAAGTACCCATTGGGTGCTTGAGGCTACGTTCGGTGCGCCGTGCACACCGGTGCGACTGGCCCCATCGGCAACGTGCGACCCGCCCGGACGGGGCGCGGCGCGGCGAGCTCCGTCCGGGGGGCGGGGGGCACACACGCCGAGCGGGGCGCGCGCGCTGAACACGCCACCCGGGTTCACCCCTAAGCGCCCCCTGCAGCAATGAAACCGACCAACCGCCAGGGGCTTCCTTCTTGAAACGCTCGGTTCTACGCGAGACGAGGGATTCGGAGGGGGCGACATGCGGGGGCGGGAGGTCTGGACGCGGCGCAGGCTGTGGGTCGGCGTCGGCTGTGCCGCGCTGATCGTGCTGGCCGTCACGCTCCGCCGGGTCGTGGGGGAGCAGGGTGAACAAGCGCAGTACGACGGCCCCGCGTTCCTCGTGTCCGTGGTGGGCGTCATGGTGTCCGTCGCGGCACTGCTCGTCGACATCCTGCGTCGGCCCGACACGGCCCCGGAACCCGGTGTCCTGCTGCGGCAGACCGCTGACGCGCTCGCCGAGGCGGTACGGGTCCAATGGGCGCAGGAAGCGCGGCTGCGGCGGTTGCAGGATCCGACACCGCTCAACGTCCGCTGGAGGTGGGCCGACCGGCTGCTCGCGGACGACACACGGAACATCCGGCGCGGTCGCCCGGCGCCGGATCCCCGGCCGGCCGACAACTGTCTGGCATCGATCGCCACCGCCTTCGAGGAGGTGCCGTCCAGGCGCATGGTCGTGCTCGGAAGCCCCGGTTCGGGCAAGAGCGTGCTTGCGGTGTGCTGCACGCTCGACCTTCTGAGGGAGCGTACGTCCGGCACGGCGGTACCCGTGATCTTCCCTCTGGCGGCCTGGGGTCCGGGCACCACCTCGCTGCGTGCCTGGCTCATCGAGTGGCTCGTGGCGGAGTACCGGCCGCTGGCGGCCACCACCGACGGCACGGTACTGGCCGAGGCGCTGCTCGACGCCGGGCTGATCGCGCCTGTCCTCGACGGTTTCGACGAACTGCCCCCGGCGTTGTACGGCACCGCGATGCGCAGGCTCAACGCCGAGTTGGACGACGGCATGCCGGTGCTCGTCACCTCGCGGACCACCGCCTGGCGCTCCGCGGTCGCGTGCAGCGACGTGCTCACCGGCGCGGAAGTCCTTGAGCTGCTGCCGCTGGAGTTCGCCGAGGCGAAGTCGTATCTGGAGCGCACCGCACGTCCGTTGCGGGGGCCCGACGGTCGCCGTACGACGGTGTGGACCCCGGTCCTCGACTCCCTGGGGGAGGACTCGCGCAGCCCGGCACTGGACGCCTCTCAGCGGGGTTCGCGGACCTCGGGTCTTGACTCGCCGCAGCAGGGCTCGCGCACCTCGGCAGGCGGTGCGCTCCTGCAGATCCTCAGCAACCCGCTCATGGTGACCCTGGCGCGCACGGTGTACGGCGATGCGTCCCGCGACCCTCAAGAGCTCCTCGACGACCCCCGTTTCGCGACGACGGCCGAGATCGAGGAGCACCTCCTGGACGTGTTCGTACCGGTCGCGTTCGGCGACGGGGCTGTTGATTCACGGTGCGATCCGCGGTGCGATTCACGGTGGCGTGCCGCGGACGCCGGACGCTGGCTTGCGTGGCTGGCGCGCGAGTTGGAGCGGCGGGACTCCAAGCGGCTCGCCTGGTGGGAGCTGTATCTCTGCGTGCCGCGAGTGCTGCGCCTTGTGGCGCCCGCCCTGCTCGCGCAGGCGCTCACGTTCGTGCTGGCCGTCCCCATCCTGCTCTCCAGTGTCGGAGGCGACGTCTTCGTCTTCGACGACAAGCCGTCGCTGGCAGCCAATCTGGTCGGCAACCTGGTCGGATTCGCCGGTGGCCTTGCTTTGCTCCTGCCTGTGTCGGTGGCGGGGCGCGGTGGTGGCCCTGCCCTTCCCCGGCGCGTGTCGGTGGCGCGGCGCGAAGGGCGTACGGCCCTGAACCGGCAGCTCACGGTCTGCATGGCGACGGCCGCCGCGGCCACCCTCGGGTACGGACTCACCGGAGGCTCCGTGCAGTTCGGGTTGCAGTTCGGCACGGTCACGGACGGCTGGGCGGCCGAGCTGTTCGGGGGCGCGGTCTTCGGCGTACTCATCGCCTTGTATTTCGGGGTCGCGGGGCTGGCCCGCCATGCGGTGCCGCTCGGGCTGCCCTGGGCGGGCAGCCCGAGCGGCCGGCTCGCGGCACGGGCCGGGAGTGGCCTCCTAGCCTTGGCCGGGCTCGTCATGGTCGAACCGTGGCTGCTCGGGCGCGGCCTCGGTACGTGGCCGACGGTGGCCGGGGCCCTGTGCTTCGCGGCGGCCCTGTGCCTGTGGGTGGCGGCGGGTCGCACCGGGGCGCGTACGGGCGTTTCCCACGCTCACACCAGTGAGGGTCGCATCGCCCGGCGTTTCGTGACCGGGCTCGTGCACGGCTGGGCTGTGTGCCTGCTTGTCGGAGTGGCTGCGGGCGGAACGGTGGGTGCCGTCGCCTGCGCGTTCTCCGCGGTGGAGACATCGAGGGCGCCCGATCTGGACGGCGAGCGGCTCGGGGAGTGGGCGCACCGGGAGACACCGGACGGCGTCCGTACCGTCGAGTCCTCGACGGAGATCGCGGTCATCCTGGTGTACCCGCACGGGGGCGCCCGGCCGACGGCCTATCCGCACGGCAGCCGTCCGCCGAGTTGCGGCCGGAAGTGCGCATCGTTCGACACACCGGTGACCTTCCGCGTCGCCCAGGGCGACCTGCGCGTACTCGTCGACGGCAGTACCGCGGCCAACGCGGTGAACATGCTGCCGGAGCTCCCCGAGCAGTCCCGGATCTGGCTCGCCCAGAGTGCCGCCAGGCACCCGCTCGACCGGTTCCTGCTGCCCGGTGCCATGGGCGGAGTCCTGATCGCGCTGATCGGCGGCCCGGCGTCGGGCCTCTACCGTGCGCTGAGCACCCCCTCCGACCTGATCCGGGCAGCCAACCCGCAAGTCACCCTGCGAACGGACCGCATGGCGTCGCTGTCCCGTTCCGGAGTCGTGGCGGTCATGACGGGCGGGGTGTGTGTCGTCCTGGCCTGGGCGTTCGCGTCGCGGGGCGGGCTCGACCACGTCGCGGCGCAGATGTGGGTCCCGATGGGTACCGCCGCACTCGCGCTCACCGCGTGGGGACAACTGGCCGTTGCCCGTGCCTGGTTGGCGCTGACGGGGCGGCTGCCCTGGCGGATCATGACGTTCCTCGACGAGGCGCATCGCAGAGGGGTGCTGCGGCAGTCCGGCGCCCATTACGAGTTCCGTCACTTGCGTATGCAGCAGCGACTTGCTTCGTCCGCCGAGGAGTCGCGGGACGGGGATCGGGTTGCGGTGCCGATTGATTGACGGCTCGGGTCGAGTGTGGTGGGTTGGCTTGGATTAGTGGGGCTAGTGGGGCTGGCGCGGGTTGGTGGGGACGGTTTGGCCTGGTGGGGGTGGTCTGATCTGGTCCGACCGGGGTGGCGTGGTCTGGTTCGGCCGGGGGTGAGACGTCACCTCATTACGGCGTACGTTCTACTGTGGTCGCGGACCGAAGGGGGACGGAAGCATGGCCAACGTCACGGATCTGATCTGCTATCCCGTCAAGGGGTGTGCCGGAACGTCGATGAGCGATGCGCTCCTGACACCGGCGGGCCTTGCGCACGACCGTAGTTTCATGGTCATCAGCGAGGACGGAATCTTCCGCACACAGCGCCGGGATCCTCGCCTCGCCCTGATCCGGCCTGCCGTCAGTACCGACGGCACTCGGCTCACGCTCGACTCGGCCGACGGCACGGGCAGCTTCGGCACGCTGTGCGTCGACGTGACGACATCCGCGCCGCGCCGTGACGTCGATCTGTTCGGCGCCGCCTTCCAGGGGATCGACCAGGGTGACGAAGCGGCGGCTTGGCTGTCGGAGGTGCTCGGCACCCCCAGCCGTCTGGTCCGCGTGCCGCCGGAGCACGACCGGGTCACCGACGGGTGGATCCCTGGCCGGTCCGGCTATGCCGACAGCGGTGCCGTGCACCTGCTGTCTCGTGCCTCCCTCACCCTCCTCAACCAGCGGATGGCCGAGCGCGGTGCGCCGACCCTGTCGATGAACCGCTTCCGCCCGAACATCGTCGTCGACGGGCACGACGGTCATGGGGGCCAGGGGGAGGGGCATGAGGTCCGTGATCGCGACAGTGGCGGCGACTGGGCGGCCCTGCCGAACGCCGAGGATCGTGCACGCCGCGTCACCATAGGCGATGCCGAGTTGGGCTTTGCCAAGCTCGCGGTGCGCTGTGCCGTCACGCTGGTCGAGCAGGAGGCCGGAGAGAGGCGGGGGCCGGAGCCACTGCGCACACTCGCGAGTTACCGGCGGGCGGCGAGCGGCGGCGTGGTGTTCGGCGCGAAGTTCTCCGTGATCACGCCGGGGAAGCTCTCGGTCGGCGACGAGGTGGTCGTCCAGGAGTGGGGCGACGCCTGACGGATTCCCCATTGCGGCCCGTTTTCGCGTAGGCGTCCGTCTCGCTAGACCGCTTGCGCGTCAGTCCGATAGTTCCGCTGGCCCCGGGAGTTCCGGTAGCCCCGATAGCCAGCCCAATTCGTGGGCCAGGGCATTGGCGACGGCGCGGACGCGGCGGTGCAGTGGGGACTGCTCGCGGGGGAGGACCAGGTGGATCGTCAGGCTGGGCGCGCCTCGCAGGGGTCGCCAGCGGAGACCGGCCGACAGCGCTGCGGCTGCGGCTTCTCCGGCCGGGGCGAGGGTGACGCCGTCGCGCAGATCGCGCTGAGACATGTCGTAAGAGACGGCGGGTGTGTGAAATCGGGGGCGTGGCCGGGTGTCCCGGAACAGTGCGGACAGCTGATCGTGGATCACGGGGTTGGCTGCACGGTCCGGGAGTCGCAGCGGGTACGCGGCCGCGTCGGCGATCTCGATCTCCAAGTGCTCGACCAGCGGATGGTGCTGCGCCAGCTGGACCCCGATGCGTGCACGCCGCAGCAGGAACCGGCGCACGCCACGGCCCGGCTGTTCACCGCGGGTGATCCCGGCATCGATGCGGCCGTCGGCGACCGCGGGGGAGATTTCCGGTGTGGCCATCGGGACCGCGCCGACGTCGAGTCCGCTGTTGTCGCGAATCAGCCTGTCCACCAGGGCCGGTGCCGTCTCGGCCCCGGCGCTGAGGCTGTATCCGATGCGGAGCGTGCCCAGTTCACCGGCCGCCGCGCCCCGGGCGGTGTCCCACGCCCTGTCCAGCGCCGCCAGCGCGGACGGCGCGGACTCCGCCAAAGCCGCACCGGCCGTGGTCAATACGACGCTACGCGTGTTGCGGACGAGTAAGGCCGTACCGAGTTCCGTCTCCAATCGACGCATGCGGGCGCTGAGGGCGGGCTGTGCGATACCGATGCGAGCGGCCGCGCGGGTGAAGTTCAACTCCTGCGCCAGCACGAGGAAGTAACACAGGCTCACGGTATCCGGTGCCACGATTCCCTCCCTGCCGATTGATAACGATCCGTTCTGAGGCTATCCCGAACCGGTCTTTCCCTCGACTGCACCTCAAGTCCTAGCCTGCGCATGCCGGGATTGATCGATCTGAATATCAATTCGAAGTCGGACGCGTCCGGCTGAGCACAGGAGGTTTCCATGGCCAAGGGCTACTGGGTCAGTGTCTACCCCGCGATTTCCGACCCGGAGAGGCTGACTGCCTACGACGAGTTGGCCGGTCCGGCTGTCCGCGCCGGGGGTGGGCGCCTTCTGTCCCGCGGTGATCGAGTCGTCGCCCACGAGGCCGGAATCACGCAACGCGTCGTGCTGATCGAGTTCGACAACTTCGAACAGGCCGTCGCGGCGTACGAGAGCGAGGAATACCAGAAGGCGCTGATGGCCCTCCCCGCCGGCGTCGAGCGTGACTTCCGCATCATCGAGGAATCGAGGCACGGACTGACCGGCGGGGTCGGCGATCGCTGAGCACCACCCGTAAGTCCGACAGGTCGCTGCGGGAGAGAGCCCGTACGACTGGTTAGCCCATAGCGAGAGGGCTGAGTCCGGGCCGGTGGTGCCGGTGGCCGTGCTGGTGGCTGGTGCCGTTGTGTCCTGTTTGGTGTGGGTATATGGCTGTTTGGGTTCTTGAGGTGTGCTTGAGGGTGGGTGGGGGTGGGTGGGGGGTGTGGTTGAGGGTGGGTGGAAACCAGCTGCGCGGTTTTGTATTGACAGGGGTGGGGGGACCGGTTTGAATCTGGGTGCGGTTTCGGGGTTCGGCTGGGGGCGTGGTAGGTGCGTTCCGGGGGCCGGTGGTGGTGTGGGGGGGCGTTGTGGAGATTGAGGTGTTGGGCGCGCTGGCGGTGCGGGTGGGTGGGTGTTCGGTGGTGCCGTCGGCTCCTAAGCCGCGGCAGGTGTTGGCGTTGTTGGCGTTGCATGTGGACCGGATGGTGCCGGTGTCGGTGTTGGCGCGGGAGTTGTGGGGGGTGGCTCCGCCGCGGAGTGCGCGGACGACGTTGCAGACGTATGTGTTGCAGTTGCGGGAGTTGATCGGGGCGGCGTTGGAGCGGGGGGGTGTGGGGGGTGGGCGTCGGGGTGCCAAGGAGGTGTTGGTGACGATGCCGGGTGGGTATCGGTTGTGTGGTGGTGGGGGTGGTAGTGATGTGCGGGTTTTTGAGGAGTTGGCGGGGGCTGGTTATCGGGCGATGGATGTAGGGGATTGTGCGGGGGCGGCGGAGCGGCTGGGTCGGGCGCTGGCGTTGTGGTCGGGTACGGCTTTTGCGGATGTGCAGGCGGGTCCGCAGTTGCAGATGGAGATCAAGCGGCTGGATGAGAGCCGGTTGTGTGCGTTGGACCGGCGGATCGAGGCGGATCTGCGGCTGGGTCGTCATCGGGAGTTGCTGGCGGAGTTGACGGTGCTGGTCAATGGTTATCGTGCGCATGAGAGTCTGCATGCGCAGTACATGCTTGCGTTGCATCGTTCGGGCCGGCGGGGGGAGGCGTTGGATGCCTATCAGCGGTTGCGGGCCACGCTGGTGGGGGAGTTGGGTCTGGAGCCCTCGGCGCGGTTGCGGCGTCTGCAGCGTTTGATCCTGACCGCGGGCCACGACCTTGCCGCTCCCGTCCCCGTCCCGCCTGTTGCCGCTGCCGGCGGCCCTGCCCCTGCCCCCGTTCCGCCCGCCGCCGCTCCGCCTGGTGTTCCCGCCGGCGCCCCTGCTTCTGTCCCGCCCGCTGCCTCCGTGCCGTCTGGTGTTCCCGTGGGTGCGGCCGCTTCCGGTGTGCGGGGGGTGTCTGCTGCTCCTTCCCCCTCTGCCGCTCCGGTGGCCCCCGCGGCGCCCGCGGCTGAGGCGGCGTCTGCCGCTGCGGCGGTTCCCGCGGCGTCTGCTGCTGCGGGGGTTTCCGCGGTGTCTGCTGTCGCGGGGGTTTCTGTGGTGTCGGCTGCTGCGGCCGTTTCCGTGGTGGCTGCTGCTGAGGCTGTGTCTGCTGCCCCGTCGGGTCTCGTGGTGGCTGGCGCTCCTGCCGCGTCTGCTGCTCCGGCCGCTTCCGTGGTGGCTGCTGCTGAGGTTGCGTCTGCTGCTCCGGCCGCTTCCGCGGTGTCGGCCGCTGCGGGGGTTCCGGCGGTTTCCGCGGTGCCTGCGGCTGCGGTCGTGTCGGCTGTTCCGGCCGCCGTTTCGGCGGCTTGTGCTGCTTCGGCCGTTGCCGTTCCGGCGGTGTCTGCTGCTGCGGTGGCTCCGGTTGTGCCGGTGGCGTCGGCTGTTTGTGGTGTTCCTGGTGTTCCGGCTGTTCCGGCTGTTTGTGGTGTTCCGGTTGTTCCGGTGCGGTGGGTGTCCACCGGCTAGTGTCCCGCCCGGTGGGCGGGCTGGGCCTCCGGTGTGGCCCGGGGGTGTTGTCCGGGCCGGGGTCCGGGGTGGGGTTTCGGTGTCTGTTTCTGTTTCTCCTTCCGTGTACTTGCCCGTCTGCTGTGAGTTCCGTGAAGGGGCGGGCGGGGTGTGCCGGTGGAGGCGTGTGCCGCCCCCGGGCCGGCCGCGCCGTGCTCGAGTGCACCACTTCGTATCACCGCGTCGTACGACCGCGTACTACTACGTACCACCGCTTCGTACTGCTACGTACCACTGCTTCGTACTTCTACGTACCACCGTGTACTGCTATGTACCACTGTGTGCTGCTAGGTGTCGTCTGTGTGTGAGTGTCGGCCGGTGTGTCCCACCGTCGTGGTCGTGTACCGCAGTTGGGCACTGTTTTGGACGTGTGGATCCAAGGGAGCGTGAGGGGGGGCTGTGGGGGTGTGCGGCAACGTTTCCTTGCCGGCCGTGCGGATTTCATCCCGGGCCAGGTGTTCCTGGCCGGTGCCGCCTACCGTGCAACACGCCTCTGTGCAGTTGTCTTTGACGTCGTGTCAGCCCGGTGCGGGTGCGGGTTCGTGTGTGGGGGGTTTGTTGCGGCGAGAGGAGGGTGCGCTGGGTTGGTGAGGGAGGACGTCCGCGGCGACGGAATGCAGTCAAGACAAGAACTCGACGAAGTACGGAGATAACCCATGAAGATTCAGGTTCTGGGTCCGTTGAGCGCCGAGGTCAACGGGGGATCGATTGTTCCGACGGCACGCAAGCCGCGGCAGATCTTGTCCCTTTTTGCCCTCTATCCCGGGCAGGTCATGTCCGTGCCCACGCTCATGGAGGAGCTGTGGGGCACTGAACCGCCTCAGAGTGCGCTGACCACCCTGCAGACCTACATTCTCCAGTTGCGCCGGCATCTGGGTACTGCGCTGGGGCCGGACAGGCCCGGCACGGCTAAGGAGGTCCTGGCCACCCGGCACGGCGGGTATCTGATGCAGATACCGGCCGAGGGGGTGGACGTGCATGAGTACGACCGGCTGGCGGCCGAGGGCCGTGCGGCTTTCGAGGACGGTGATGACGGCCGGGCCGCTGATCACTTCCGCCGGGCGCTGGCGCTGTGGCGCGGGCCGGCGCTGGTGGATGTGCGGGTGGGTCCCATCCTGGAGATCGAGGTCATGCGTCTGGAGGAGTCGCGGCTGGGCACGGTGGAGCGGCGTATCGATGCCGACCTGCGGCTGGGCCGGCACTCCGGGCTGATTGCCGAGCTCACCGAGCTGACCGCCCGTTATCCCCAGCATGAGGGGCTGCACTCGCAGGCGATGGTGGCGCTCTACCGGTCCGGGCGGCAGGCCTCGGCGCTGGAGATCTACCGCAAGCTGCGGATCCGCATGATCGAGGGACTGGGGGTGGAGCCCTCTCCGCAGGTGCAGCGGCTGCATCAGGCGATGCTGGCCGTCGATCCGCAGCTGGATGTCACCGCCGGGCCCCGGCGCACCTCCACCTTCGATCTCTACGCCGCCTGACCCACCCCCTGCCCCGCCCCCGCACGGCAGTGTCGTGCGGGGGCGGGGCAGGGCAGGGGCGGTGCGGGGCGGGGGAGCGGCGGCAACCGCACTGCACCGCACTGGGCCGCACTGCACCGCACTGCACTGGGCCGCACTGCACTGGGCCGCTCTGCGCTGTGGTGCGAACGGGGCGGGGGCGGTGCACGTATCCGTCCCCGCCCCCGGCCGGCTTGTGCCCCGGCTCGGTCTGCTCCGGAGCGGCCCGGCCCGCCCGGTGCGGCCTGTTCCGGGGCCGCCGGTCCTGCCCGGTGCGGGTCGCTCCGGTGTTGTGGGACCGGTCCTGCCTGGTGCGGCCTGCTCCGGTGTTGTGGGACCGGTCCTGCCTGGTGCGGCCTGCTCCGGTGTTGTGGGACCGGTCCTGCCTGGTGCGGTCTGCTTTGGTGCTGCCCATCCGACCCGGGCCCGGCCAGTTTTGGCGCGCCCTGTTCCGGGGCGGCCGGTCCTGCCCGGTGCGGGTTGCTCCGGCGTGGCTGGTCCTGCCCGGTGCGGGTTGCTCCGGCGTGGCTGGTCCTGCTTGGTGTGGCCTGCTCCCGTGTTGGCTGGTCCGGCTTGGTGCGGTCGGGCCGGGGTGGGCTCGGTCTCGTTCCTGGTGTGGGCGGTTCTGCCTGGGCGCGGCCGGTCGCTCTGGTGCGGTCTGCGTCGGGACGGCCAAACCTGCCTGATGGGGCCTGCTTCGGGGTGCCGGTGCGGCCGGTCGCTCCGGTGCGGGTTGCTCCGGTGTGGCTGGTCCTGCCTGGTGTGGTCTGCTCCCGTGTCGGCCGGTCCGGCTTGGTGCGGTCGGGCCGGGGTGGGCCCGGTCTCGTTCCTGGTGGTCAGTTCTGCGGGGGCACGGCCGGTCCTCCGGTGCGGTCTGTGTCGGGGCGGCCGCTCTTGCGTGATGCGTGCTGGTCCGGGGCTGCTCGGTGCGGTCTGTGTCGGGGCGGCCGGTCGTGTGTGATGCGTGCTGGTCCGGGGCGGCCGGCACCTGCGGTGTGGTCTGTGCCGGGAGGAGCGGGCCTGCCTGATGCGGGTTGTTCCGGTGCCCCATCCCATCCCATCCCGTCCCGTCCCGTCCCGTCCCGTTTCGGCGTGCCGGTCCGGCTCCGTCCCCGGCGTGTTTTGGTGTGGCCTGCGCCGGGGCGGCCGGCTTGTTTGGTGGTCTGCTCCGGTTGGGTCGGTGCTGCCCGGGGCGGGCCGGGCCGGGGCGGGTCCGGCCTGCTTCGGTGCGGTCAGTGCCCCTCTGCCCTGGCCGGTTCTGCTGCGCACGCCCGGTCCCGGCTGCTCTTGTCCCGGCGTGGCCCGGCCTGGTCCGGCTCGGCGCGGGCGCTCTGGTCCGGTCCGGTGCCGCGTGGTGCGTGATGGTCCCCGGGGGTGTGGTGCAGTGCGGGGCGGTTCCGGGTGGTGCGGTGCGGTGTCGGGTGGTGCGGGGCGGGGTGGTGCCGCGTGGTGCGGGGCGGTGGCGGGTGTCGGGTGGGTGGGGGGGTGTGGTTTCGCGGGGTGTGGGGTGGGGGTGGTGGGCCGAGGTGGACTCGAGCCGGGTGCGGGCGGGTGTCGAGCGGGCCGGGGCAGTGTGGAGTGGACCGCCACCGGCCGTATGCCGGGACCGCTGTCCCGCGCCGAACACGTGTGGGGCCGGGGGAGTCCGCGCGGGAGGAGACAGGGGACCGCGGTGACCGGGGAGCGCATCCAGCAGCTGGCGCACGCGGTCGAGGTGGCCGCGCCCGCGCACGTCGTCTACGCGTTGATCGCCGATCCGGAACGGTGGCCGCTGTTTTTGCCGCGGATCCTGCACGCCCAGCGTCTGGACTTCGACGGTGTCCGTGAACGGCTGCGGATGTGGGCGCTGGCCGAGGGGCAGGTCACCGCTTGGACCTGCGTACGGGTGCAGGACCTGTCCCGCCGGCGGATCGCCTTCCGTCAGGACCAGCCGATGGAGGCGGCCGCCTCGATGGCCGGGGTGTGGCAGGTGGAGGAACGGGCGCCGGGCCGCTGCCGGCTGACCCTCACCCACGAGTTCAGCGCCGCGCGCGGACGGCTCCAGGACGAGGCCTGGCTGGGCGAAGTCGTCACCGCCAACAGCCACTCCGCGCTGCGCAGCCTGCGGTTGCTGGCCGAACAGGGGCCCCGCCTGGACCGGCTGGCGCTCTCCTTCGCCGAGTCCATCCGCCTCAAAGGGCCCGCCGAACTCGTCTACCACTTCCTCTACGACGTCTGCGCCTGGCCCGGCCGGCTCGCCCATGTGCGCCGGGCCGTGCTGGAAGAGCCCCGCCCGGGCATCCAGAAGGTCGCCCTGGACCTGGCCGCGGCCGACGGCAGCACTCCCACCGTGGCCGGTTTCCGTATCTGTTTCCCGCACGCCGGACGCATCGTGCACAAGGCGACCGTGCCCCGCCCGTTGCTCGCCGCGCACTGCGGCGAGTGGTCGGTGCTGCCCGATGAGAGCGGCGTCACCGTGCTGTGCCAGCACCACGCCCTGTTGCGCGAGGACACCATCGAGCAGGTCCTGGGCCCCGGCGCGGACCTGGCCCGGGCCCACCGCGAGGTCCGCGCCGCCCTCACCCGCGAAACCCGCCAGATCCTGCGCCTGGCCCGCCACCACGCCGAATCCTCCATCCGCACCCTGTAACCCCCCGGCAGGCGGGACAGGCCCCCGACAGCTCACGCCACCCCCCCCGGGGGGGGGCAGGCCCGCCCGGACCCGGCCCGCCCCCCACGCACGCCGCTGCGGCCCCCAGCCACCGCAAAGAACACACCCCCACCGCCTCCCCACCGGTACCCGGCCCGGGCGACAACCTCTCCCCGTTACGCCTGCGCCCGGGAGCGGGGGAGCCGCCCGCGGGCCAGGGGGCAGCCACCCGCCCGGAAACGGCACCACACCCCACGACGGCAGGGGCTGAGGCCCGGGCGGGCGGGTGAGGACGGCGACAGCCCGCCCCCCCCCGGGACAAGACCGGTTGCCTCCCCGGCCGCCAGCCCCCCCGGCCGGAGCGGGGGCGGGCGAGACCCACCGGGCCCGGGCGGAGTTCCTCTCCGAGGGCGACAGGACCGGGGCCGTCTCCCGGGGGGGGCAGCCGCCCCTGCGGGGCAGGAGTGCCCGCACGGCGCGGGAGGAGGAAGGAGTGCGGGCGGGATGCTCCACTGCCGGGCAGGCCGAAGACCACTGTCTGCCTGCCGGGCAAGGACGCGGCGCCCGAACCGCATGGGTGCACCCGAACCCGGTCCCCGAACCGCACCCGGCCCCGAACCGCACGGGTGCACGCCAACGGCCCCCGGCCCGCAGCCAGGACCACGCCCCCCACACACACACACGCACCCGAAGGCCCCACGTGGGCAACGCCCCTTGCCCGTAACGCCGCCGGCTCCTTGCTGCCAACGCCTCATGCCGGGTGCGGACTTGTGCCGGCAACGCCCTGTTCCGGCACCGCCTGCTGCCCGTAACGCCTCGCATCGGCGCCCGCTCCACGCCGGGCCCCGTGTCGCCGACGCGCCATGCCGGGTACTGCCTCGCGTCGGCCCTACGGCGTGCCGGCGCTGCCCCACGCCGGTACGCCCCCTGCCCGTCGCACCTCCCGCCGGCAGTGCCCCGCCCTCGTGCCGGGGACTGCGCGGGCCGGCCGTCGCCTGCACCCGGGGCGGGTGGCCGTAGCGCGCGGCCGGGAGCAGGGGCCGCGCGATCCGGGTTGCGGACGCCGCCCGGGCGGGCCGGGCGCGGCCTTCGCCCGGAGCGGCCGGGGACGCGGCCGGGGACGCGGCCGGGGGCGCGGCCGGGGATGCGGCCGGGGGCGCGGCCGGGGATGCGGCCGGGGGAGGGGGTGGCGGGCCGCATGTCCCCTGCGGTGCGGGCCAGTTGGGCGGGCGTGGGTGTGCCGCCCCGCGCGGCCGCCCGGCCCCCTCGGGCGCCTTCCGGTGCCCGCTCCGGGCCGGTGTATCCGGCCTGCGGATTCACATCCGGGCCCTGCGCGGCGTGCCCGCCGCCCGGGAGCCCCCGCCACCGGCGCCGTGACCTACGTCACTTTCAGGGGCTCTTGGTGCGGGGACGGAATCCGTGTCACTATTTCCGCACGACTTCCCTGCCCAAATCCGTTACCACGGCGGCAGGTTGAGCATCACATCCCGCCACCCCTCCAGGGGCTAAGCCGATTTCACGTCTTTGCGGCTCGCCTTTTTCCCACGGTAATTTCCGCGCCCGCAGGCGGTGATGTCGGCGGCCCGGCAGGCCACGCCGGGGGCATTTTTCCCGGCGCCGGCGCTCGGTGCACCCCCTGTCCACGGCAACTGAGTGGACAAGGTGCCGTCGGCCCTGGCCCAGCGCACGCCAGGGGCGGGGTGCGCGGTCGGGTGCGGGAGCCGTCGGGGCCGGTCGGTTTGCGGGCGGGCGGCGTGCGCCGGCCGGGGGAGGGGCCCAGGCGTGAGCGGCCCCACCGCGTCCACGCGCCCGGCGAGTTGCCCGCGACGCGCCCGCCCGCACGGCGGTGCGGCGCGGTGCGGCGTCGTGCGCCCGCACGGCCGCCACCCTGCTCTGATTCCTCCGGCGCGTCTGTGCCCGCCACTGTTTCCGCGTCCGCTTGCCCCCCCTTGCGCCCGCCACTGTTTCCGCATCCGCTTGCCCCCCCTTGCGCCCGCCACTGTTTCCGCGTCCGCTTGCCCTCCTTGCGCCCGTCCTCCGCCCTCGCCCATCCGCCCGGTCAGTCCGGGCCGGCCGCTTGCCGGCCGACCTCATCCGGGCCGGGCCGGGCCGGGCGTGCAGGCAGTTGGGCGGGAGGGCCAAGGAGGAGGCGGGGGGCCCGCCGTTCATTTCGTGCCGCCTTCCCCGGCGCCCGCACCCCCTGGTTCCGCGCCCCGGCGCGGACCCGGCGCGGGCCCGGCGAAGGCGGCACGGCAGGCGATGTCACCGCTGTTCTTGCCGCCGCCCGCCCGGGCGGCGCCGCCGGGAGTGCGCGAGCGCTTCAGTCACGTGCAGAAGGCAGACTCTAGAGAAAGTGGATTCCCGATATGCCCAGGCTATGCAAGCCGTCGGTGCGTGTGCCGGAGAACGTCATCACGGCCGAAGAGACGCTGGAATTCGCCGAGCGGGTCCACGCCGGGAAGCCGCAGCTTCCCCTGGCCCTGCGGCTGATCCGCAACACGGGGGTGCTGAAGCGGCATATCGTCCAGCCCATCGAGCAGACCCTCAAACACCCGGGCCTGACCGAACGCAACCGCATCTACGAGGCCGAGTCGAAAAAGCGCACCCCCGAGGTCGTCGAGGAAGCCCTGGCCAACGCCGAGGTCGACGCCCGCGACATCGACGCGATCATCTACGTGTCGTGCACCGGGTTCCTCATGCCCTCGTGACGGCCTGGCTCATCAACAAGATGGGCTTTCGCTCCGACACCCGCCAGATCCCCATCGCCCAGCTGGGCTGCGCGGCCGGCGGCGCCGCCATCAACCGGGCCCACGACTTCTGCCTGGCCCACCCCGGCAGCAACGTCCTGATCGTCTCCTGCGAGCTGTGCTCGCTGTGCTACCAGCCCGACATGGACGACATCGGCTCCCTGCTGTCCGACGGACTGTTCGGCGACGCGGTCGCGGCCGCCGTGGTCCGCGGCCGCGGCGGCACCGGCATCGAACTGGAGAGCAACTCCTCCTACCTCATCCCCCACACCGAGGACTGGATCTCCTACTCGGTGCGCGACACCGGCTTCCACTTCCAGCTGGACCGCCGGGTGCCGGGCACCATGGAGCCGCTCGCCCCGGTGCTGCGCGAGTTCGCCGCCGGCCACCGGTGGGACGCCTCCAACCTCGACTTCTACATCATCCACGCCGGCGGCCCGCGCATCCTCAACGACCTGGCCAAGTTCCTGGACGTGGACCGCAAGGTCTTCCGCCACAGCTGGTCGACGCTGACCGAGTACGGCAACATCGCCAGCGCCGTCGTCCTGGACGCCGCCCTGCGCCTGTTCGAAGAGGACACCCCGATGCCGGACGCCACCGGCCTGATCGCCGGCTTCGGCCCCGGCATCACCGCCGAGATGGCCCTGGGCCGCTGGAACAGCGACAGCCCGCCGCCGGCTGACCCGCCCGCCGCACCCGCCTGCCGGCCGATCCGTCACCGCCGGCGGCTGCCCCAGGGGCCTGCCTTCCGGCCCGCCACCGCGCCTGACGGCCGGCCGTCACCGCGCCCGGGCCGGGTCGCCTGACGGCCGACCGGTCACCACGTCCGGGCCGGGCACCACCACGCCCGGCGTGTCCGGGCCGGGCATCCCCGCGCCACCTTCCGGCACCACGCCCCGGGCACCACCGCACCCGGCACCACCGCACCCCGGCACCACCACACCCCCGCACCCCGCGCCCCCGCACCGTTCCGGGCCGCGCACGCGAGAGGTCCCGTCCGAAAGAAGGAAACCCGACACATGACTGCCCTGATCCTCCCGCCCGGTGGGGGACGCAAGCTGATCACACCGGCGCAGGAAGTGACCTTCAAGGCGACCCAGGCGCAGGGCTCGGCCATCTCCATCTTCGAGGTGGTCGTGCCGCCCGGCTTCGATGTCGGCGCCCACGTCCACCACGAGTCCCAGGAGTTCTTCTACGTCCTGGAGGGCGAGCTGGACCTGCTGTGCTTCGAGCCCACCGAACGCACCGGGGACACCTGGCACCACTGGCAGTCCGCCACCGGCGAACGCGTCATCCGCGCCGCCGAGGGCGGCTGCATGTTCGTGCCGCCCGGCACCCCGCACGCCTTCCGCAACGCCACCGACAAACCGGTGCGGATGCTCTTCCAGAGCTATCCCTCGCCCGACCACGAGCACTACTTCGAAGAGATCGCCGAGATCTGGGCACGCCGGCACCACCGTCGATGCGGCCGCCGTCGAAGACATGCGCAAGCGCTACGACGTCCAGGAATCACCCCTTGCGCTACCAGCCGCCCGCCACCGCGGACAACGGGAAGTGAGCACATGACCACCCCCACCCCATCCCCTGGTCCACGCCAGCCTGGGCGAGCAGGAACTGGCCGCCGTCGCCGAGGTGTTCGCCTCCGGCTGGCCCGCCGGCCAGGGCCCCAAGGGCAAAGCCCTGGAAGCCCAGCTCTCCCGGCGCTACGACGCCCACGCCGTCGCGGTCAGCAACTGCGGCGCCGCCCTGCACCTGGCCTGCTCGCCCTCGGCGTCCGGCCGGCGACGAAGTCATCGTCGCCGACTACACCTTCCCGCCCCCGCCACGCGGTGCGCTACCTCGACGCGGTGCCCGTCTTCGCGACGTACGCCCCGACACCACACCATCGACCCCCAGGCGGCCGCCGACCTGATCGGCCCCAAGACGTCGGCATCATCGCCGTGGACACCGTGGGCCTGCCCGCCGACTACCGCGAACTGCAGGCCCTGGCCGACCGGCACGGCCTCTTCCTCATCGAGGACGCCGCCTGCGCGGTCGGCGCCACCTACCAGGGCCGCCAGGCCGGCGCCCTGGCCGAGGTCGCCTGCTGTCCTTCCACGGCCGCAAGGGCGCCACCAGCGGCGAGGGCGGCGCCCTGGTGGCCACCGATGCCGCCGTGGCCGCCGACGCCCGGCTGCGCTCCTCCTTCGGCATCGGCAGCATCTTCGACCAGTCCAAGGTCGTGGGCCTGCCCGTCCCGAATTCACCGAGGTCGGCTACAACTTCAAACTCTCCGACATCGCCGCCGCGATCCTGCAGGTGCAGATCGGCCGGATCGAGGAACTCCTGGCCCGCCGCGCCGCGGTCGCCGCCCACTACCAGCGCTCCTGGCCGACGAGGACCTGCTGACCCTGCCCAGGTCCCCGACGACCGCACCACGCCTGGCAGTCCTACCTGGTCCGCCTGGACGACCGCATCGACCGCGCGCCCTCGCCGCCGACCTGCGCGGCCAGGGCATCGGCTGCGGCCACGGCACCTGGGCCACCACTGCAGCCGGTCTTCGAGACCAAGCAGACCTGCCCCGTCTCCGCCGACCTCTTCCACCGCCACCTGGCCATCCCATGCACGCCGAACTCACCACCGGCCAGGTCGAACGCGTCGTGGCCGCCCTGCGCACCGCCTGCGCACCCACCGACCACCACCGCATGAACGCCCGGCCGCCCACCCGCAGCCCTGAACCGCGCCCGCACCACGCCGTGACCCCCGCCCCCCCGCCCCCGGCCCCCGGGCCGTTCCGGGCGGGCCGCCGGGCCGCCCCACCCACCCCGCACACACGAAGGAACCCAGTCATGACAACCGTGAACGTGGCGATCGTTTATTACAGTGCGATGGGCAATGTGCATGCGTTGGCGCATGCGGCGGCGGAGGGGGCGGAGAAGGCGGGGGCGGGTGCGGGTGCGGCGGGTGGCCGAGACGGCGCCGGCGGCGGCGGTGGCGGCCAATGCGGCCTGGGAGCGCTACCGGGCCGAGCATGCGGAGGTTCCTGAGCCGGTGCATGAGGATCTGGTGTGGGCGGATGCGGTGTTGTGGGGGACGCCGCGCGGTTCGGTAATCCGTCCAGTCAGTTGCGGGCGTTCATCGAGACGACGGGTCCGTTGTGGGCGCAGGGGAAGTTGGCGGGGAAGGTGTATTCGGCGTTCACGTCGAGCAGTACGCTGCACGGGGGTCAGGAGTCGACGATTTTGGCGCTGGCAACACGTTCTATCACTGGGCGGGGTGATCGTGCCGCCCGGCTACACCGATCCGGTGCAGTTCCAGACCGGCAACCCGTATGGCACCTCGCATGTGGCGGGGGCGCCGGGCAATCAGGTGGCGCCCAGTGAGGTGACGTTGCAGGCCGCCGCCTACCAGGCCCGGCGCGTGACCGACGTCGCCGCGCCCTCAAACGGGACGCGCCGCGCCTGACCCCACCAGCCCGCCGGCCCCCGCCGCGCCCCGTCGCACCCTGACCGGGACGCCTCCGCGTCCCGGCAAAACGCGCCGGCGAAAGCAGGACACACCGCCCGCGTCCACCCGCCCGCCGGGCCGGCCCAACCGGCCCGGCACCAGCCGCGGTTGCCCTCTCCCACCGGCCCTCGGCTGCCGGGCCGACGGGCCTCGGGCGTCGGCTGGTGGGCGGGTCCGTCCCCGGCAGCACAACGGCCTTCGGGGCATCGTCCCC